>JBAPYK010000001.1:0-2047 GCA_049284695.1 Rhodoplanes sp.
GCCCGCGCAGTCACTCACGCTTGTAGATGTCGTCCAGGCGGACAATGTCGTCGTCGCCGAGATAGCTGCCGGTCTGCACCTCGATCACTTCCAGCGGGATGCGGCCCGGATTGGCCAGCCGGTGCACCGAGCCGATCGGGATGTAGATCGACTCGTTCTCATGCACGATGTGGGTCGCGTCCCCGATCGTCACTTCGGCGGTCCCGCGCACCACGATCCAGTGCTCGGCGCGATGAAAGTGGCGCTGCAATGACAGCTTGGCGTTGGGCTTGACCACGATGCGCTTGACCTGGAACCGATCGCCGCGGTCGATGGAGTCGTACTGCCCCCAGGGCCGGTAGCTGCATCGATGCACGGTCGCCTCGCTGCGGCCCTGCTCCTTCAAGAGGGCGACCAGATCTTTAACCGCCTCGGCGCGCGCGCGCGGCATCACCAGCACCGCGTCCGGCGTCGTCACGAGCACGAGGTCCTTGACCCCGAGCGCGACGGTGAGGCGATCCTCCGCATGGATGACGCAATCGCGCGTCTCGACCGTGGCGACCGGGCCGAACACGACATTGCCCGCTCCGTCGCGGCCGCCCACGTCGAACACCGCGTCCCAGCTGCCGATATCCGACCAGCGGAAACGGCCCTCGACCACCGCCGCACGCTGGGTCTTCTCCATCACCGCATAATCGATCGACTTTTGCGGGGACGCCGCGAAAGCTTGAGAATCAAGCCGCACAAAGCCAAGATCGATCTTGGCGTTTTCGACTGCGGCCTCGACCGCTTGCGCCATTTCCGGTTCGTAGCGTGCGAGTTCGCTTAGAAGCATGTCGGCTCGAAACAGGAAATTTCCTGAGTTCCACAAGAAGCCGGACGACACATAACCCGCGGCCGTCGCCGCATCCGGCTTTTCGACGAAGGCGTCGACCACATGGCAGCCGTCGCGCCCGAGCGGCGCGCCGCGGCGGATATAGCCGTAGCTGGTCTTTGGCGCCGAAGGCGGAATGCCGAAGGTGACGATGTAACCCGCTGTGGCGGCCTCCCGCGCGGCGACACAGGCGGCATGAAAGACAGGCTCGTCGAGAATGACGTGATCGGCGGCGAGCGCGAGCACGATCGCATCGGGATCGCGCCGGAGCGCGAGCTGGGCGCCGGCGGCGATGGCGGGAGCGGAATCGCGCCGCATCGGCTCGAGCACGATCGTCGCGTCAATCCCGATCTCCTCGGCTTGCGCCCGCGCGAAGAACCGGAAATCGTTGGCCGTCATCACGATCGGCGGCGCGAACAGATCAGGCGCGCTCACGCGGGCGAGCGCTTGCTGATAGGTCGAGCGCTTGCCCACCAGCGGCAGAAACTGCTTGGGCATCGCATCGCGCGACACCGGCCATAACCGCGTGCCCGCGCCGCCTGCGAGCAAGAGCGGAATGATCTTCGTTGCAGCCATGAGCGACCGTACACTTCTTTTTTTGCGCCGTGCAACCTGCCGCGCGCGGAGCGGTCCCTACCGTCCGTTGGTTATAATCGATCTGGCGGCGCAGCATTAGCGTGCGATCAAGTAACGGTCGCGTCGCTCATCTGATCTGCCGAGAAAAGAAGTCTGCGATTGTCTCCAGTCAGCTCCGGCAGCGGTCACCGGCCGAGTGCGTTTACAATCACGCCAACGATGATGAGGCCGATCCCCACCAACTGGATCGGCGGCAATCGCTCGCCAAACAGAAAGGTCGCGCCGACGGGGACCAACACGAAGCAGAGCGCCATAAACGGATACGCATAGGCGACGTCGAGACGGTCGATCGCCAGCATCCAACAGGCGCTGGCGGCGACCGCCGCCGTCAAGCCGCTGAGCACGCCGACATCGGTGAACATCGCCACGAGATAGGGCAGCTTTCCGCTGCTCGCTTCGGCGGCATGCGCAATCGCACGCGCCTTGATCACGAGCTGCCCGTACACCGTGAGCAGAACGACCGCCAAAAGCATCAAATACGGAACCACGTGCGATTCTCCAGAAGGGATCGGTTCACCCTAAAATCGAAATGCCGCGATGTGTCAACCTGCTGACCTC
>JBAPYK010000002.1:0-2005 GCA_049284695.1 Rhodoplanes sp.
GCAATGTCGCGCGCGCGCAACCGAGCGCACAGGCTCTCGGTCAGCACGCGGTTCATCATGCAGCCGCCGCCGAGGGCCACGCGGTCCTGACCGTGCGCCCCTGCAACGGTTGCGATCCAATCGGCAAGCCCTGCGGCGAGCGTGCCATGAAACAACTCAGCCCCTTCGCGCGCATCGATGCCGGGTTCGCTCAACGCCGCGAGCAGCGGCTTGCAATCGAGAATGCCACCGGCGACGCGATAGCCGCCCGGAAGCGTGCGCGGCGAGCGCACCAGCGCTTCGAGCTCGGCCGCCGCCTGTCCTTCGTAGCGCTGTTCGAGACACACGCCGAGCAGCGCAGCAGCGGCGTCGAACAGGCGGCCGGCGCTCGTCGTGGTCGGCACGACGAGGCCATTGCGCAAGAGGCGGGCGAGCTCGGCCGCCGCGGGAATGCCAGCGAATTTCTCCGCCGCCTGGTCGAGCCGTCCGAGCGCATGCAGCGCGGCGAGGCCCATCCGCCATGGGCTGCGCGCGGCGCGGTCGCCACCCGGCAGCACAAGCGGTGCGAAGCAACCGAGTCGCCGCCACGATGCGCCGTCGACCAGCATGATCTCGCCGCCCCAGGCCGCGCCGTCGTCGCCATGCCCATGGCCGTCGAGCGCGACGCCGAGCAGCGGTCCGGCGACGCCATGCTCGGCCGCGATCGCCGCGATATGCGCCGCGTGGTGCTGGACGCGCACCACCGGCAACCCAGACTCCTCAGCAAAGCGCGTCGATTGAAGATCGGGATGGAGGTCGCAGGCGACCGCCGCCGGCGCGACATCGAGAATGTCGAGCAAATGGCGAACCGTCTCGGCATGGAAGCGGACGGTCGCCGCATTGTCGAGGCTGCCGACATGTTGCGATACGAACGCCTCGCGCCCGCGCGTCAGCGTGACGGTCGATTTCAGATGCGCGCCGACCGCGAGCACGGTAGGCCCGTCATCACCGAGGTCGATCGGCTCCGGCACGAAGCCGCGCGCCCGGCGCAAGAAAGACGGCGCGCCGTCAACCACGGCCATTACAGAATCGTCGGCGCGGGTCACGATCGCGCGGTCATGGGCGACGATGAGATCGGCAATGCCCGCGAGTTTTTCCTGCGCCTCGTCATTGCTGATGACGAGCGGCTCGCCGCCGGGATTGGCGCTGGTCGCCACCAGCACGAGATCATTTGGCGCATGCCGGGCAGCTGGGTCCGCCTGCGAGCCCGCGGCGACATGAAAGATGAGATAGTGCAGCGGCGCGTACGGCAGCACGATGCCGATCCGCGAAAGCCCCGGTGCGATCGAGGGCGCGACGGCGCCACGGTTCTGCATCAGCACAATCGGCCGCGTCGGCTTTACAAGCAGATCGCGCTCCGCCGCGGTCGGCACGGCGATGCGGTCAAGCGAAGCGAGATTGGCGACCATCACTGCAAAGGGCTTGGCCTCACGCGCCTTGCGCCGACGCAACTCGGCGACCGCGCGTTCGTCCGTAGCGTCGCACATCAGATGAAAACCGCCGATACCTTTCAGCGCGACGATTTGGCCCGCGCGGATCGCCGCAACGATCGCTGCGATCGCGTGCGATAGAACCGGGCCGCAGTCGGGGCAACCGATCGGCTCGGCATGGAAGCGGCGGTTCGAGGGATCGCAATAGTCACGCGCGCACGCCGCGCACATGGCGAAGGGCGCCATCGAGGTCTGCGGCCGATCGTACGGCAGCCGGCGCGTCAGGGTGAGGCGCGGGCCGCAATGGGTGCAGGTGACGAATGGGTAGAGATAGAAGCGGCTCGCCGGATCAAATAGATCGTCGAGACAATTCTCGCACACCGCCGTATCCGGAACGATGCGGGTGCGCGCGCGGCCGTGCTCGCTCGCCGCGATGGCAAATCCGACCGCGCCGAGCGGGGCGATACGCTCAACGTCGATCGCATCGATGCGCGCAAGCGGCGGCGGCGCGCCGCGCAAGCGGTCGAGAAATTCATCGGCGCGCGACCCTTCGATCT
>JBAPYK010000003.1:0-7982 GCA_049284695.1 Rhodoplanes sp.
AGATTACGCGCGCCGAGCGCACGGGCAAAGAACGGGATGTACGGGCCGACCCCGAATCCCAGCCGCAGCTCGGGCAGCGAATAGAATGAATCCTCGGAGGCGAGAACAACGTCGCAGCATGCGATGAGCGCAAAGCCGCCGCCGAAACAGGCCCCGTGGACGAGCGCGATGGTCGGCTTCGGGCAGGCGTCGAGGGCAAGGCAGATATGCGGCATCAGCACCTGCTCGTCCACCCCCGCGCCGGTATGGACCAACGGATCATCGACAAGATCACCGCCGACACAAAAGTGTCTGCCGGCGCCGCGCAGCACCAGCACGCGGCTCTCGGACGCCGCCCCTGCCCTCGCAATCTCCGCCGAGAGCCGGTCAAGCATGCGGCGGTCATAAGCGTTGCCCTTGTCCGGCCGGTTGAGCGTGAGCGTTGTGACGCCGCGCTCGTCGGTGGCGGCAAGCACAAGCTCACGGGGCGCAGTCATGGCCATTCATCCTTGAAAATTCATGTGCCGGGATAGCTCATGCGCGCAGCGTCGCGAGGCCATTCGTGAGGACGATTTCGTCGCGTCCGAGCACCCGGCACTGGAAGGAGATGCGCGTCGGCGTAAGCCACATCTCGGTGCGAATCGTCTCGCCCGGAAAGACCGGACGGGAGAACCGCGCCGAAATGCTCGCGAGCCGCTCCGCAGAATAATTGAGCTCGCGGACGATCGCGTGCGCGGCGATTCCGAAGGTCGCCGCGCCGTGCAGGATCGGCCGCCGAAAGCCCGCCGCCTTTGCCCGCTCGGGATCGGCGTGCAGCGGATTCTCGTCCCCCGTCAATCGGTAGAGCAGTGCGAGATTGGGCGGCGTCGGCAGATCGCAAACGCGCGCGGGCGCACCATCCGGGACCGCAGGAGGTTCCGGCAGCGCAGTCACGCGGCCGCCGAAGCCGCCATGCTTGCGCGCGAGCAGATTGCTCTCGACGCAGGCGACCGGCGTTCCGTCCTGCGCAAGGAGGTCGCGCGTCGCGAGAATGATCGCCGGCCCTCCGGGGCCGCGGTCGACCACCTCCTTGATGCGCGGGCGGCTCACCAGTTCGTCGGCAGGCGCGAGCGGACGGGCGAGCGTGACCTTCAACTCGGCGGCCACCACCATGGTTTCGTCGAGGCCGAACGCCGGGTCGGTCATGCGGCCGGGCCAGCCGAGCACGGCGGCCATCGTGGGAAAGGCCTCGAGCCCCCGCCGCTCGTAGACGAATTTGAGCTGGCCCGGATCGAGCGGGTCCATACCGAGCCCGATGCCGAGGGCATAGAGAATGCAATCGCGCGGGCCGTAGCCCACGGCGATGTCGGCCGGCCGGTAGGCCATGATGCGCTCGTAATTCAACGCCATCGCACGCGGCTTCCGCCCTCACCCGGCGACCGCGCGCAGGCCGCCCGGCGGCGGCTCGCCCGTGCCCTGATCCGTCGATCGCATCTGATAGAACGCGGCGTAACGCTGCTCCTTGCGCAAGAGATCGTCGTGGCGGCCTGACTCGACGATCGCCCCGTTCTCGACCACATGAATCATGTCCGCATGGGCGATTGTGTAAAGCCGATGCGCGATCATCAGCGTGGTGCGGCCCTTGATCAGCTCCTCCATCGCCTCTTGCACGAAATACTCGGACTCGCTGTCGAGCGAGGCGGTCGGCTCGTCGAGCAGGATGATCGGCGCATTGCGAATGAGCGCGCGCGCAATCGCGATCCGCTGACGCTGGCCGCCCGAAAGCTGCGCGCCGTGCTCGCCAACTTTGGTGTCATATCCGTCCGGGAAAGTGGCGATAAAATCGTGCGCATGCGCGCCGCGCGCGGCGGCGATAATGTCCTCCTCGGTCGCGCCGGCTCGGCCGAGCGCGATGTTCTCGCGGATCGTTCCATGGAACAGAAATACGTCCTGGCCGACATAGGCGATCTGCCGGCGCAACGATCGCGGCGACACCGTCGCGATGTCCTGGCCGTCGATACGCACCGTTCCGCTTTGCACCTGGTATAAACCGAGCAGCACATTGAAGATCGTCGACTTGCCGCCGCCGGAGGCGCCGACAAAGGCGGCGACCGAATGCGGCGCAACGGTGAACGACATGTCGCGCAGCACCGGCTCGCCCGGGCGATAGCCGAATGTCACGTCCGCGAACTCGATTCGCCCGCGCGATAGCTCGAGTTCCCCCGCGCCGCCGCTTCGCGCCGAGCTGGCCGGCAGGTCGAGAAGTTCGAAAAGGATGCGCACGCCGGTCAGCCCGTTCTGCAGTTCGAGATTGAGCCGGGCGAGACGCTTGGCCGGCTCGTAGGCGAGAATGAACGCCGTGATGAACGCGGTGAACCCGCCCGGTGGGTTTCCGAGCACGAGCGCATTGTAGCCGCCGATCAGCAGCACGCCCGCGATCGCGATTCCGCCGAGGGTCTCCATCAGCGGCGTTCCGCGATTGGATACGCGCGCGAGCTTGTTGGAGGCGCGCTCGATTTCATCGACATGCGCGTAGACCTTCGCGCGCATGACGTCCTCGAGATTGAATGCCTTGATGACCTTGAAACCCTGCACCGTCTCCTGGAGCGATTGGAGAACGAGCATGTTGCCGCCGAACTGCGCGAGCGCGATGGTGCGCACCCGCTTGATCAACTTGCGCAGAAACAGCACCGCAGGCGGAAGAACGACGAGCGCGAAGAGTGACAGGAGCGGCGCCCCATAGACCATGACCGCGCCGAGAACGACGAAAGTGAGGAGATCGCGGCCAATCGCGGTGACGAGAAGATTGAGGACCGCGGAGGCGGAATTAGCCCCATAACTGACGCGCGCGCCGAACTGAGACGAATGCTTGTCGGCGAAGAACGCCATGTCCTGCTGCAGCAGCTTGTCGAACATGCGCCTTTGATTGGCGGCGATGATCAGATTGCTGATCCGCGCAAGCGTCACCGCCTGGCCGTAGGTGGCGAGCCCCTTAACGGCAAAGATCACGATCGCGAGTGCGGAGACGACGACGATGCCGTAGAAGCTGCGGCTGACATAGGCTTGATCGATCGCCGTCCCGATCAGATACGCGGTCGCGCCGGTGCAGGCCGCTCCGAGCGCCATGAAGGAGAAGGCGAGCGCATATCGCTTCCGATAGCGGTGGCCGTAGTCGGTGATAAGGCGCGCGACGAGGCTGATCGTGCTCGAAGGATCCGCAAGCCGTTCACTCCAGGAATTTCGTAAGCGCTTGAGAATATGCTGCATCCGCGACTCACATGATCCGACCGGCTGGCGAGGCGACCTTAGTCGATCCGCCGATCAGCTTACAACAGTGAACGAATCGGTGAGAGACGGAGTCAACGCGGCGCCAGCTTGGCGAACTTGGCGAATCTCCCAAACCAACGGCTGCTGAGGCCGGCAAGATCGATCTTGTTGTCGAGATCGAGCCCTACGCCCTTGTAGATCGCGACCGCCCCTAGTCCGGTCGCCAACGCCACGGCCGGATAGACCGCGTAAAGCACGATCGGCGTGCTTTGGCCGATCGCCGTGCATAAGAAGCCGAAGATCCGCAACGCGAAAACTCCAATCCCGACGAACACGATCGAGACCAGCCCTCCCTGCCGCGTCGTGCGCGGGATGCAGAGCGCGGCGAAGGCGATCACCACGAACGCGAAGGGATAGAAAGGCGCCACCAGCCGGTCATGCATTTCGGCGCGGAACTGCGCACCCGCCGCCTTGAGCAGTTGGTCATTCGGATCCGGATTGACGAGCTCCCAAAGGTACTTCTCGCGCAAGCCGTAGGTAATCCTCCCCGCGACGGTGTACGGGGACAGGTCGAAGGCATATCGGTCGAACTGCACCAAGGCGGGATCGCGATCAGCGGCGCGCCGGCGTTGCACCCAGCCATCGCTCATGACCAAAAAAGTCCCCAACTTGCTCTGGAGGATGCTCCCTTGTTCGGCGATCACCGTCGTCCGCTCGTTCGCGTTGCGTGAATCATCGATCAGAACGCCGCTGAACTGGCTATCGCTGTGCTTCTCCCGGACGTGAAAGGTGAGGCCACTCTCGATCGTCGCGAAAGTGCCTGGACGCACGATATTGGCGACCAGATCCGCTCTCACCTTAGTGAGCTGCTGGACCAGCTCGCGCTGCAGCCTCGGGGAGAGGTAGGCGCCGATGAAAAACACAAAAATCGACACCACGGCGGCCAGCGCCAGGAACGGCCGGAACAGCCGTCTCGGCGAAATCCCGGCCGCGCTCATGACCACCAGCTCCGAATCGTTGTTGAGGCGGGAAAGCGTGTAAAGGACGGCGATCAGCATGGCGATCGGCGCTAGGACCAGCATGAGTCCCGGAATGATCAGGCTCGTGATTGATAAAAAGACGAGCACCGTCTGGCCCTGACTGGTGATCAGGTCGATCTGCCGGAGAATCTGGGTGACCCAGATTACGGCGGTCAAACTGATCAGGACGACCAGGAAGCTATTGAAACTGGTCCTGAAAACGTATCGGTCGAGGGAGTCCATACGGCCTTCGTCGCGCCCAAGTCCTGCCGCCGGTAGGCGATCTGGCGCGCTCTTATAGGCCATGTTGTGGCAGCTGGCACGCGAGCCCCTAGGCCAGCGCCCTGGGCCGGCTGCGGTGCAAACTAGCGACTCCAGCGGCGTCTGCGTGGTTGGCCCAATGGGCTGTGCGGAACCCTAACGCGGCGTAGACACAATGTTGACAGATCGCAGATTTGCCGGCACCACATCCCACACTATATAAGTTGATGGTGTTCTCTCGACGGGAGAGATCGGTCCGACCGACGCCGAAGGAGCAACCGCCCCGGAAACTCTCAGGCAAAAGGACCGTCGAGGGGTCTGAATCTGGAAAGTGACGCCGCGCGCGTCCGCCGACGGGATAACGTTCTCAGGCACCAATACAGATGGGGCGCCATGGCGAGCCGGACTCGCCGGGAGGCGCCCTATGTCCTATTTCGATCGCGAAGCATTCGTCTTTGTCGCCCCGCACGCCGGCGGCCGGAGACGAACCAAGCGTTCCGCCCCCCGAAAAACTGCAACGCATGCGCCCGGTCGCTCGGCCGGCGCCACTCCCTTTGACGCAGAGTGAGGAATAGTCATGCACGCTCCTTACCGTGCTGAGATTGATGCGGGCGAAACGTCGTTTGCCGAGCGGCATGTTGGTCCGAATCCGCGCGACATCGACGCCATGCTGGCGACGGTGGGCGCACAAAGCCTTGACGCCCTGATCGCGGACGTGATTCCGGCTTCGATCCGGCGACGTGGGCCGCTTGCCCTTGCACCCGCCTTGTCCGAGCGGGCGGCGCTTACCCGCATGCGCGAGATCGCGGGCAAGAACGACGTGTTCACCTCGCTCATCGGGCAAGGCTATTACGGTACCATCCTGCCTCCGGTCATCCAGCGCAATATCCTGGAAAATCCGGCTTGGTATACCGCTTATACGCCGTATCAGCCGGAGATCAGCCAGGGCCGGCTGGAAGCCTTGATGAACTTCCAGACCATGGTCGCGGGCCTGACCGGGCTGCCGGTCGCCAATGCCTCGCTGCTCGACGAGGCGACGGCGGCGGCGGAAGCGATGACGCTGGCGCATCGGGCGGCCGCCGCGAAAGCTTCTTCGTTCTTTGTGGATCGCAACGTGCATCCGCAAACGCTCTCGGTGCTGCAGGTCCGCGCCGAGCCGCTCGGGATCGATCTTGTGGTCGGAAGCCCCGGTGACGATCTTGCCCGCACGGACGTTTTTGGTGCGCTCCTTCAATATCCCGACACGTTCGGAACCATCAGCGACTATCGCGACGCGATCGCGGCCGTTCACGCGCGCGGCGGGCTTGCAATCCTCGCGGCGGATCCATTGGCGCTGACGCTGCTCATGCCGCCCGGCGAACTCCGCGCTGACATCGCCATCGGCTCCACCCAGCGCTTCGGCGTGCCGATGGGCTTCGGCGGGCCGCATGCGGCCTATATGGCGGTGCGCGACGACCTCAAGCGCAACATGCCGGGACGCATCGTCGGGCTCTCGATTGATGCGCGCGGGGCGCCGGCCTATCGCCTCGCCTTGCAGACTCGCGAACAGCACATCCGGCGCGAAAAGGCGACCTCGAACATCTGCACCGCGCAGGTGCTGCTTGCCGTGATCGCCTCGATGTATGCGGTCTATCACGGCCCCGACGGCCTTGCCGACATCGCGCGCCGTATTCACCGGCGAACGGCGGTCCTCGCCAACGGGCTGCGCAGGCTCGGCTTTGCGCCGCTGAACGAGACTTTCTTCGACACGCTCACGGTCGCGGTCGGCGAACGGCAGCATGAGATCATCGCGCGCGCACGCGCGGAGCGGATCAATCTGCGCGACGTCGCGGCAGGAGAATGCGGGCCGGCGCCGGCGATCGGCATCAGCCTCGACGAAACCACCGACGACACGGTGGTGGAGGCGGTGTGGCGCGCGTTCGGCGGGACGCTTGCCTATGGCGAAGTATCGCTTGCGACGGTCGATGCGCTTCCGCCGAATCTCGTGCGCCGGTCGGCGTTCCTGCGCCATCCGGTGTTCCGCCGCTACCATTGCGAGACCGAGATGCTGCGCTACATGCGCAGGCTCGCCGATCGCGACCTTGCGCTCGACCGCGCCATGATCCCACTCGGCTCCTGCACCATGAAGCTCAACGCCACGACCGAGATGATTCCGGTCACCTGGTCGGAGCTTGCCGACATGCATCCGTTCGCGCCGCCCGAGCAGGCGCGCGGCTATCACGAGCTCATCGGCGAGCTTGCGCGCATGCTCGCCGAGGCCACCGGCTTCGACGCGGTGTCGCTGCAGCCGAATTCCGGTGCGCAAGGCGAATATGCGGGGCTGCTCGCGATCCGCGCCCATCATCGCGACCGCGGCGAGGCGCACCGCACCGTGTGCCTGATCCCTTCGTCCGCGCACGGCACCAACCCGGCGTCGGCCGCCATGGCCGGGCTGAGAGTGGTCGTCGTCAATTGCGACAAGCACGGCAATGTCGACGTCGCCGATCTGCAGAAAAAGGCGGCGCTGCACGCGCGCGACCTCGCCTGCGCGATGATCACCTATCCGTCCACGCACGGTGTGTTCGAGGAGCACATCCGGGATATCTGCGATGCCGTTCATGCGCACGGCGGGCAGGTCTATCTCGACGGCGCGAACCTCAATGCGCAGGTCGGCCTCGCGCGGCCGGGCGACTACGGCGCCGATGTCAGCCACATCAATCTCCACAAGACGTTCTGCATTCCGCATGGCGGCGGCGGCCCCGGCATGGGGCCGATCGGCGTCAAGGCGCATCTCGCTCCGTTCCTGCCGGGACATCCCGCGCTCGACGGCGGCGCGGCGAAGGTGGGGCCGGTCTCGGCCGCCCCCTACGGGTCGGCATCGATCCTGCCGATTTCCTATCTCTACATTCTGATGATGGGTTCGGCCGGCCTGCGCCGCGCGACCGAAGTCGCCATTCTCTCGGCGAACTACATCGCGACGCAGCTCGAGCCGCATTATCCCGTGCTCTACAAGAACGAGAAGGGGCGGGTCGCCCATGAATGCATTGTCGATCCGCGCCCGCTAAAGGAGCGCAGCGGCATCACCATCGACGACATCGCCAAACGCCTGATCGATTACGGCTTCCATGCGCCCACCGTATCGTTCCCGGTCGCCGGCACGCTGATGATCGAGCCCACCGAGTCGGAGAGCAAATACGAACTTGATCGCTTCGTCGATGCGATGATCGCGATCCGCGAAGAAATCGCCGCGGTGGAGAAAGGGGCCTGGCCGGCCGAGCACTCGCCGCTGCGGTACGCGCCCCACACCGTCCACGATCTCGCCGACGACAACTGGACGCGCCCCTATCCGCGCGCCCATGGGTGCTTTCCCAAGGGCGTCGACCGCATGGATAAATACTGGGCCCCCGTCGGCCGCGTCGATGCGGTTTACGGCGACCGCCACTTCGTCTGCTCCTGCGCGCCCATCGAGGCGTATGAGGAGTAAAGCCCTTTCCGGCG
>JBAPYK010000004.1:0-12013 GCA_049284695.1 Rhodoplanes sp.
CCCAGTCGAGCTTGACCGGGTCGCCGTCCACCTTCTCCAGCGCCTGGTAGATCGGCACGGTGCCGATCGGGCACGGCGCGTTGCGGATGATCCATTCGCGCGTGGTGTGGATGTTGCGGCCGGTGGAAAGGTCCATCACCGTGTCGGCGCCCCAGCGGATCGCCCACACCATTTTCTCCACCTCCTCCTCCACCGAGGAGGTGACGGCGGAGTTGCCGATATTAGCGTTGATTTTGGTGAGAAAATTGCGGCCGATGATCATCGGCTCGAGTTCGCCGTGATTGATGTTGGCAGGGATGAGGGCGCGCCCGCGCGCGACCTCGGTGCGCACGAAGTCCGGCGTAATGAACGGCGGGATCGCGGCGCCGAAACTTTCGCCGTCCGCCAGCGCTTCCTGCGCGCGCTCCAGCATTTGCCTGCGGCCGAGATTCTCGCGCTCGGCGATGTAGACCATTTCCTTGGTGATCACGCCCGCGCGCGCCCATTCAAGCTGGGTAAGGGGGGGAGATCGAGTCTCCCCTCCCCCGGCCGGGGTCCCCGCGGCGCTCGCGTCGCGGGGTGGCTGCGGGGAGGGGTCGGGGGTGGGGGCAGCGGCGCTCGCCCGTAACGCAGGAGCCCCCCCACCCGGCGCGGCTGACGCCGCGCCACCCTCCCCACCCAAGGGGGAGGGCGAAGAAGAATCCATGGCGACAGCGCGCAGCGGGCGCGGCGTTTTTGGAAAAGCGCGGGCGAGATGCGCGCCGGACACATTGCCGTTGTCTACGGACTGCACCGCCCTCCCCTCATATTCCTCGACGCAGCCGCGCTCGCGCACCCAGTCGATGCGCGGACGAAGCAAACCCGCTTCCACGTCGATCGCCGCATCCGGGTCGGTGTAGGGACCGGACGGATCGTAAACGCGCACCGGCTCCTCGGCGGGATCGGAGAGCGCAATCTCGCGCAGCGGCACGCGCAGGTCGGGCGCCGTCTCCGGGGTCGAATAAACCTTGCGCGATCCGGCGATCGGGCCGGTCGTCACCTTAGGCGTGACCAGATCGGTGGGGGTGACGGGCTTGTTCATTTTCTTCTCTCCTTTGGAATCCGAGCGTCACGCCGCTTGCGCGGCCTGTCCGAGCCAGGCGCGCACGCGCGCTTCCGGGGCCGCGTTCTGGGTGACGTCGCTGACGACCGCGATCGAATCGGCGCCCGCGGCGTAGACGCCCGGCGCCCGCTCCAAGGTGATGCCGCCGATGGCAACCAGCGGGATTTTGCCGATCCGCCGTTTCCATTCGGCGATACGCGCGAGCCCTTGCGGGGCAAAACGCATGACCTTCAGCGTCGTCGGATAGATCGGGCCGAGCGCGACGTAGTCCGGATCGCAGCGCAAGGCGGTTTCGAGCTCCATGTCGTCATGGGTCGACAGCCCCAGCGTCAGTCCGGCGCGGCGGATCGCGGGCACGTCGGCTTCGGCGAGGTCCTCTTGGCCGAGATGCACATGTGCGGCCCCGGCCTCGATCGCCGCCCGCCACCAGTCGTTGACGACGAGCTTTGCGCCGGTGCGGGCGGTCGCTTCGAGCGCCGCGCGCACCATCGCGGCCGCCTCCGCATGCGACAGGCTCTTCGCACGCAGCTGGATCGTGCCGACGCCGAGGGCGGCAAGCCGCGCAACCCAGGCGACGCTGTCGACGACGGGATAGAAGCGATCAGGATACGGCATGCCAGAACGGAGTCCCGACGACGGGGGTGGAGGGAGAGGCGAAGTCGCGCGGGCCCATCAGCCCGGACTCGTGGGCGAGACGACCGGCCTCGACAGCGAGGCGAAACGCTCTCGCCATGCCCACGGGATCGCTCGCCTTGGCGATCGCGGTGTTGAGCAGCACGGCGTCGTAGCCGAGTTCCAGCGCGTCGGCCGCGTGGGACGGCGCGCCTAGTCCGGCATCGACGACGAGCGTCGCGTCCGGCATGCGCGCACGCAGCAACTTGAGCGCATCGCGATTGAGAATGCCGCGCGCGCTGCCGATCGGCGCCGCCCACGGCATGATCACGCGGCAGCCGGCGTCGCGCAGCCGCAGCGCCACCGTCAGGTCCTCGGTGCAATAGGCAAACACCTCGAACCCGTCCTTAACCAGGATGGCCGCGGCTTCGACCAGACCGACGACGTCGGGCTGCAGGGTCTCGTCGTCGCCAATGACTTCCAGCTTGATCCAGGGCGTGTCGAACAGCTCGCGCGCAAGCTGCGCCGTCGTCACCGCTTCGCGTACGCTGCGGCAGCCGGCGGTGTTGGGCAGGACGGTCACGCCGAGCTCGCGGATGAGAGACCAGAACGCGTTGCCCATGCGGCCGCCCGCCGATTCGCGCCGCAGTGACACCGTGACGATCTCAGCGCCCGAGGCGCGCACCGCATCCTGCATGATTGCGGGCGAGGGATAGCCCGCCGTGCCGATCAGGAGGCGTGAGGCGAATTCCTTGCCGTAGAACGCAACCAACTCAGCCTCCCTGTCGCGGCGTGACGATCTCGATCTCATCGCCGCTGCTCAGTTCTGTCTCACCCCAACGCGCACGGGGGACGACGTGGTAGTTCACGGCGATGACGACATGTGTGTTTTCGTAGTCGAGCTCGCCGAGCAGGCCGTTGAGGTCCGTCGCCGCGATCTCGGTGCGCTCGCCGTTGACGATCACATGCATCGCACCACCTCGTCGTCCGTCCGCCCGCCCAGGAGATGGGCGACGGTCGCCTCCGCCAGCGCCGGCGCCAGCAGGAAGCCGTGGCGGTAAAGCCCGTTGACCGTGATCCGCTTGTCGTCGACCACGATGCGCGGACGATTGTCGGGAAAGGCGGGTCGCAGTCCCGCGCCGAACTCGACGATGCGCGCCTCGGCGAAGGCGGGATGCACGGCATAGGCCGCGGTGAGAAGTTCGAGGGCGGAGCGGACGCTGACGCGGTCGTCCTCGGATTCGATCGATGTCGCGCCGATGAGAAACCGGTTGCCGACGCGCGGCACGATATAGATCGACCAGCGCGGATGGATGAGCCGGACCGGACGCGACAGCGCGATCTCGTCGGTCTCCAAGATGATGATCTCGCCCTTGACGCCGCGCAGCTCGGGGCAGGCGTCACGCGCGGCAAGCCCGCGGCAGTCGATCACCACGCCGTCGCGATGCCCCTGCCCGGCTTGCGCGTTGAATGCGATCGGCACGCCGGCCGACCGGAGCACCGCGTGCAGAGCGGGCAAAACCAGCCGCGGATCGACATGGCCTTCCTGCGGAAAGAACAGTGCCTCGGAAAAGCGCCCGGCAAGGGCCGGCTCAAGCGCGGCGATCTCTTCGCCGCCGAGGTGCTTGTGTCCGCCGGTCAGCCGGGCAAACCGCTCGAAGTCGGCGCGGTCGCGCGGGTGCGCGACCACGAGGGACCCGTTGAACGGCGTTTGCGGCAGCACCTCCCGCCACAGATCGAGCGAGCGCAGGCCGAGCCGCGTGATCACCGGTTCGGCCGTCTCGCCCTCGCAGAAAGGCGCCAGCATGCCGCCCGCCCAATGACTCGTCGCCTGCGTCATGGTTGCTTCGCCGCGCTCGTAAAGCGCAACCCGGCAGCCGGCCTTGGCGAACAGCAGAGCCTGCCATGTCCCCGCGACGCCGGCGCCAAGCACGCTGACGGGCGAGGACAAACTTGAGCAGGGATGATGTGGATGCACCTTTCCGTCCCTTCGCCGGCATGACCCGGATCAGGTTCAAAGGGTCTCCGCGGCGCCTGTTCGCCTCCTGGGCGCAGGCTTAGCGGTCTCTCAGCTCCTTCCGGAGCTCCCCTCGGACCAATGTCCAGCTAATGTAGGCGGACGTGCCCCGCTGTCAATGCGGGTTTCGCGTTTGTTTGGACCTGAACTAATCCACTGTAAAGCGCCAGGCAGCCGGCCGGCGCACGCGAGCAGCAGCCGAGCACCGGCGATGGCCGAATAGGGACGTGACTGTGCACGACATGCTGCCGACCGTGCTGTTTGCCGCGCCGATCTTCTTCCTCGCCGGATTCGTCAAGGGCGTGATCGGCCTTGGCTTGCCGACGGTCGCGATCGGGCTGCTGGTGCTTGCCATGTCCCCGGCCGAGGCGGCGGCCTTGCTGATCGCGCCTTCGATCGTCACCAATGTCTGGCAAATGCTGGCCGGCGGCGAATTCTGGTTGTTGTTGCGCCGACTGTGGCCGATGATGCTCGGCATCGTCGCCGGCACCGCCGCTGGCGCGAATTTCCTAACCGGCGGCAACGCCAATGCTGCTGTCGCGGCGCTCGGCGCGGCGCTCATGATCTATGCCGGTCTCGGCCTCGGCTCGGTGCGCTTCAAAGCACCGCCGCACGCGGAGACATGGCTCGCGCCGCTGATCGGGATCGCCACGGGCCTTATCACCGCCGGCACCGGCGTATTCGCGATTCCCGCCGTGCCCTATTTGCAGGCGATCGGGTTATCGCGCGACCAACTGGTGCAGGCGCTGGGACTCTCTTTTACCGTCTCGACGCTTGCGCTGGCGGCGATCCTCACCCGCGGAGGTGCATTTCCCTTGGCGACGGCAGGAGTATCCGCGCTGCAAATCGTGCCCGCGCTCGTCGGGATGGTCGCCGGACAATGGTTGCGCGGGCGGGTGCAGCCCGCAGTCTTTCAGTTCTGTTTCTTTCTTGGCCTTCTGATCCTGGGCGGCCATCTGGCGCTGCGCGTGCTTTATTAATTCTGCGCCCGCACCATTCAGCTTTTCTGCTCGACATGCCAACCGACGACGGCGTCGGCGACCGCATCGGTTGATGAAAAGTAGGGCTTGATATCGAGGAGCGGCGTGCCGTCGAGGCAGTCGAGGCCGACCACGGATAGGCGTGGCCCTTCGATCGCGACAAGCTTCACCACGCTCGCCGCAATTGGATTGGGGCGAACCGGCGAGCGCAGTGCGAAGGTTCCGCGCTGCTTGCCGTAATGGCGCGGCACCTGAAGCACGAGGTCGCGCCGCGCTTCGTGCATCCAATAAAGAACGAGAAGATGGGTACAGGTTTCGACGCCGGCGAGCGCAGGCGCGTAGCGCGCCTCGACCTCGATCGTGCAGACCGCATCCGACTCGCGCGCGTGCTTCGGGCAGTCTTCGCGCCGCGTCCATGGCGTATGGATACGGCCGATGAAATATAGGCCCGCGTCGAACGCCTCCGGAAGCTCGGTGGCGACCTCTCCCGGGCGGATATCGAAGGCCGAAGAACTCTCGTCCTGGAATTCTGGCATCGGTAACCCCGATCTGTCCGCACAATAGCAATTGGGCCGGAGGAACCAGTCGAACGCTTTCCCGTCAGGCCGCCGCCCGCCGACCTATTCTCACTTGCCAAAGCATGATTAACGGCATAAACATATCTTTATGTCGAGTTCGGACTTGCTGACATGCACGCCGGTCCGCAGGGATAAGCGCTTGATCTTCGACGATTTCAATACGGCGCTGAAGGCCGCCGCGGAAGAAACGCGTATGCGCGTTCTCGCGCTGCTCGCCGAGAACGAGCTGACGGTATCAGACCTGACCGACATCTTGCGCCAATCGCAACCGCGGATTTCTCGTCATCTCCGGCTGCTCGCCGAAGCGCGGCTGGTCGAGCGCTTCCGCGAGGGCTCCTGGGCGTTCTTCCGTCTTGCCGAGCAAGGCGACGCAGCCGAACTGGCGCGCGTCCTGATCGCCCGGCTCGATCCGGACGATCGGATACTCGCCCGCGACCGCGAGCGGCTCGCCGCCGTGCGCACGGCGCGCGTGCGCGCGGCGCAGGACTATTTCCGCCGCCATGCCGCCGAGTGGGATCGCATCCGCCGCCTGCATGTCGCCGACGAAGCGGTGGAAAGCGCGATCCTCGCGGCGCTCGCAGACCGGCCGTTTCATGCGCTGCTCGACCTTGGCACGGGAACCGGGCGGATGCTCGAGCTGCTGGGGCCGCAGATCGAGCGCGGCGTGGGCATCGATCTGTCGCGCGACATGCTGGCGCTCGCCCAAGGGCGGCTCGACCGCGCCGGGCTCAGGCACTGCACCGTCCGCCATGGCGACGTCTTCGATCTGGCGATGCCGCCCGATTCCTTCGACGTGGTCATTTTTCACCAAGTCCTGCACTTTCTCGACGATGGCGCGCGCGCGATCCGCGACGCCGCGCGGCTGCTGCGGCCGCACGGGCGGCTGCTCGTCGTCGACTTCGCGCCGCATGAGTTCGAGTTTCTCCGCGAGCAGCATGCGCACCGGAGGCTCGGCTTTGCGAGCGAGACCGTGACGCAATGGCTCGAGCAGGCGGGTCTCGAACCGGTTCTGTATCGCAATCTGCCGCCCGAGCAGGGCTCGGAGGGCAAGATCGCCGTATCGCTGTGGCTTGGTCGCGACCAACGCGTCGCGCTCGCAGCGTCGGCGCGGGAGGTGGCGTGATGGAGATGGCGGCACAAGAAAGGCCGAGTCGGTTTCCGCGCCAACGGGCGCGCATTCGCGTGTCGTTCGAGTTCTTCCCGCCGAAAACGGAGGAGATGGAGAAAACCCTGTGGGATTCGATTGAGCGGCTGCATCCGCTCCATCCCTCCTTCGTCTCGGTCACCTACGGGGCCGGCGGCTCGACGCGCGAACGCACGCATGCGACGGTCAACCGCCTGTTGGCCGAGACCGATCTCATCCCCGCGGCCCACCTCACCTGTGTCGCGGCGTCGCGCGAGAACGTGGACGAGGTGATCCGCGCCTATGTCGCCGCCGGCGTGCGCCACATCGTGGCGTTGCGCGGCGACCCCGTCGGCGGCCCCGGCGAGCGCTACGCGCCGCATCCGGGCGGCTATCTCAACGCCGCCGACCTCACCGCCGGCATCAAGCGGATCGCGCCGATCGAGGTCTCGGTCGCCGCCTACCCGGAAAAGCATCCCGACAGCCCGTCGGTCGAAGCCGACATCGACATGCTCAAGGCGAAGATCGACGCCGGGGCAAACCGCGCCATCACCCAGTTCTTCTTCGATAACGACCTCTATTTCCGCTATCTCGACCGCGTGCAAGCGCGGGGAATCGACATCCCGGTCGTGCCCGGCATTCTGCCGGTGCAGAATTTCAATCAGACGCGCGCCTTCGCTCTCCGTTGCGGCGCCTCGATCCCGCCCTGGCTCGCCGACCGCTTCGCCGGACTCGACGACGACGTGGCGACCCGCAAGCTGATCGCAGCCGCGGTCGCCGCCGAGCAGGTGTTCGACCTCGTCGACCGCGGGGTCCGCGATTTCCACTTCTACACCATGAACCGCGCCGATCTCGTCTACGCCATCTGCCATCTGCTCGGCCTGCGGCCGGCAGAGGCGCGGGCGGCGGCGTGAAGCTCGCGAAAAAGCGCGGGACGTCCCTATTTATAGGGGAGCCTGCGAGAGGAGACTGCGATGCCCGACCCGGAGAACATGACGCTGGTGCTGCTGCGCGAAATGCGTGGGCGGATGGAGGACCGATTCGACAGGGTCGATCAAAAGCTTATTACACATGATGCTCGCTTCGAAGCGCTGGAGAAAAAGATCGACGACGTCAAGAAGGCGGCGTTCGGCGAGTCGCTGGTCGGCCGTTACATGGCCGCCGAAGTCGAGTAACGCCTTGCGGCGATCGAGGCGCGGCTCGCGGCTTTGGAAAATCGATCATAACGCTCATGCTTGTTCTCTCGCGGTGTAAGAGGAAGCGGACTGCGCTGGGGGCCATTTGTGGCTGAATCCAATCGTTCCGACTCGTTGCAAATCCCGCCTCTCGACGCTGCGCTGCGCGAGCTCGCACGCGACCGGATTCTCGTGCTCGACGGCGCGATGGGCACCGAGATCCAGAATCTCAAGCTCGACGAAGCGGGGTTTCGCGGCGAGCGGTTTCGCGATTGGCCGCGCGACCTGCGCGGGAACAACGATCTCCTCATCCTGACGCAGCCGGACGTGATCCGCGAGATTCACCTCGCCTATTTCCGCGCCGGGGCTGACATCGTTTCCACCAACACCTTCTCCTCCACGCGCATCGCGCAAGCCGACTACGGCCTGGAGGAGGTCATTGCCGAACTCAATCGCGCAGGCGCGCGCCTCGCCCGCGAAGCAGCCGACGCCGCGGCGCGCGAAGACGGACGACCGCGCTTCGTCGCCGGCGCAATGGGGCCGACCAACCGCACCGCGTCGATCTCGCCCGATGTGAGCAATCCGGGCTTCCGCGCCATCACCTTCGACGAATTGCGCGCGGCCTATGGCGAACAGGCCGCGGCCCTGCTCGACGGCGGCGCCGACATCCTGCTCGTCGAGACGATCTTCGACACGCTCAACGCCAAGGCGGCCCTTTTCGCGATCGCCGAGCTTTTCGAGGCGCGCGGCGCGCGCGTGCCGGTGATGATCTCGGGCACCATCACCGATCGCTCGGGCCGCATGCTGTCCGGACAAACGCCGGAGGCGTTCTGGAACTCAGTCCGCCACGCCTCGCCCCTCTCGATCGGCCTCAATTGCGCGCTCGGCGCCAGGGAGATGCGCGCGCATATCGCCGAGCTTTCGCGCATCGCCGACACCCTTGTCTGCGCCTACCCGAACGCCGGCCTGCCGAACGAGTTCGGCCGTTACGACGAAAGCCCGGATTACATGGCGGGCCTGCTCGGCGAGTTCGCGCGCGCCGGTCTCGTCAACGTGGTCGGCGGCTGTTGCGGGACAACGCCGGAACATATCCGGGCGATTTCGGAGGCGGTCGCGCACGTCGCGCCGCGGGCGATCCCCGCGGTGAGCCCGTATCTGCGTCTCGCCGGGCTCGAACCGTTCACGCTCACGCCGGAAATCCCGTTCGTCAACGTCGGCGAACGCACCAATGTCACCGGATCGGCCAAGTTCCGCAAGCTGATCAAGGCCGGCGACTACGCCGCCGCGCTGACGGTCGCGCGCGAGCAGGTCGAGAACGGCGCGCAGATCATCGATGTCAACATGGACGAGGGCCTGCTCGATTCCCAGGCGGCGATGACGACCTTCCTGCATCTGGTCGCGGCCGAGCCGGACATCGCCCGCGTGCCGATCATGGTGGACTCTTCAAAGTTCAGTGTGATCGAGGCGGGCCTCAAATGCATTCAGGGCAAGGCGGTGGTGAACTCGATCTCGCTCAAGGAGGGCGAGGCGGAGTTCGTGCGGCAGGCGCAGATCGTGCGGCGGCACGGCGCGGCCGTGGTGGTGATGGCGTTCGACGAGCAAGGCCAGGCCGACACGGTCGAGCGGAAAGCGGCGATCTGTAAGCGCGCCTACGACATCCTGGTCGAGCGCCTCGCCTTCCCGCCCGAGGACATCATTTTCGATCCCAACATCTTCGCGGTCGCGACCGGCATCGAGGAACACAACAGCTACGGCCTCGCCTTCATCGAGGCGGCGCGATCGATCCGAGCAAGTCTTCCCGGCGTGCATGTGTCGGGCGGCGTCTCCAACCTGTCCTTCGCGTTCCGCGGCAATGAGCCAGTGCGCGAGGCGATGCACTCGGTCTTTCTCTATCACGCCATCCAGGCCGGCATGGATATGGGCATCGTCAATGCCGGCCAGATCGCGGTTTACGACGATCTCGATCCCGAGCTGCGCGCAGCCTGCGAGGACGTCGTGCTCAACCGCCGCGACGATGCGGCCGAACGCCTGCTCGCGCTTGCCGAGCGCTATCGCGGTTCCGGACGCGAGACAAAGGAAGCCGAGCTCGAATGGCGGACCTGGCCGGTCGACAAGCGGCTCACGCATGCGCTCGTGCATGGCGTCACCGACTATATCGCCGAGGACGTCGAGCTTGCCCGTCAAGCCGCCGCCCGCCCGCTCGATGTCATCGAGGGGCCGCTGATGGCCGGCATGAACGTCGTCGGCGATCTGTTCGGCTCAGGTAAGATGTTCCTGCCGCAAGTGGTGAAGTCGGCGCGCGTGATGAAACAGGCGGTCGCCTACCTCATGCCGTTCATGGAGCAGGAGAAAGCGCAGCAAGGAACGACGCGCAAGTTGAGCCACGGCAAGGTCGTCCTCGCGACCGTGAAGGGCGACGTGCACGACATCGGCAAGAACATCGTCGGCGTTGTGCTCCAATGCAACAATTACGAGGTCGTCGATCTCGGCGTGATGACGCCGGCGACCAAGATTCTGGAGACCGCCAAGGCGGAAGACGCCGACATTATCGGCCTGTCCGGCCTGATCACGCCGTCGCTCGACGAGATGTGCCACGTCGCCGCCGAGATGGAGCGGCAGGGCTTCGATCTCCCGCTGCTGATCGGCGGCGCCACCACAAGCCGCGTGCACACGGCGGTGAAGATCGACCCGAACTACCGGCGCGGCCAGGCGGTCTATGTCAACGATGCGAGCCGCGCGGTCGGCGTGGTCGCCGCGCTCATGTCGGCCGAACAACGGCCGGGCTACGTCGCCGAGGTGCGCAGCGAATATGCCCGGCTCGCCGCCGCGCATGCGCGCGGGGAAGCGCAGAAGAAACGGCTCACGCTCGCCGACGCGCGCGCGAACGCGCTCAAGCTCGACTGGTCGGGCGCTTATCTGCCGCCGCAGCCAAGTTTCCTCGGCGCGCGTGCATTCAAAGGCTACGATCTGCGCGAACTCGCGCCATACATCGACTGGTCGCCGTTCTTCTCGACCTGGGAGCTGACCGGCAAGTATCCCGCAATCCTCGACGACGACACCGTCGGTCCGGCCGCGCGCGCGTTGTTCGCCGACGCCGAAACGATGCTGGAAACGATTATCCGCGAGGGCTGGTTCCGCGCCGATGCGGTGCTCGCGTTCTGGCCCGCCGCCACGCAAGGCGACGACATTCTCGTCTATGCCGACGAGGCGCGCAGCGCGCCGATGCTGACGCTGCACACGCTGCGCCAGCAGCTTACGCGTCGCGAAGGCCGCGCCAATGTCGCGCTTGCCGATTTCGTCGCACCGAGCGCCGGCGCAGTGGCCGACTATATCGGCGCTTTCATCGTGACGGCGGGGATCGGCGAGGAGCAGGCGTCGGCGCGCTTCAAGCACGCGAACGACGATTATTCCGCCATCATGATCAAGGCGCTCGCCGACCGGCTGGCGGAGGCTTTTGCCGAGCGTTTGCACGAGCGCGTGCGGCGTGAATTCTGGGGCTACGCGCCCGACGAAGCGCTCACGCCCGCCGATCGCCTCGCCGAAAAATACCGCGGCATCAGGCCCGCGCCGGGCTATCCGGCGCAGCCCGACCACACCGAGAAGGCCGCGCTGTTCACCATGGTCGGCGGCGGCGAGGACATCGGCGTTTCGCTCACCGAGAGTTTCGCCATGTGGCCGAGCGCCTCGGTCTCCGGCCTCTACTTCAGCCACCCGCAGAGCCACTATTTCGGCGTCGGCAAGATCGAGCGCGACCAGGTCGAGGACTACGCGCGGCGCAAGGGCTGGAGCGTCGCCGAAGCGGAGAGATGGCTTGCGCCCGTTCTCAATTACGATCCGCGCGCGGGCGGTTCGCGCGCCGGTGCAACGTCGGAGGCGGCGGAGTAGCGGGCAGCGCCCACCGCAAACAAGTGGCCGAACAAAAGAAGCTCGTCACCGCCGGGCGACGACCCGGGCGGTCCATGCTGCCATTCCGCGCACTTGGACAGGCCCGATTGCACGGAAAGTTCGACCGCATCCAGATTCTCACTATCGAAGATTTGTTCGACGGGAAACGCCCGCACATTCCCTGGGTCGATCCATCCGTATTCAAGAAAACACGGCGCGAGAAGACCGAGCAGCAAAGCGAGCTCGATTTGTGAGCGATGGATTCCGGGCGCGCCGCTCCGCGGCGCCCCGGAATGACGAAAACTCACTCCCCGATCGCATCCCGTGACGCCTCCGCGGTGATGCCCACCGAGCCGGGGTTTGCCAAGGCGAGTTTACTTCTTCTCCACGATGATCATCCAGCCGACGCCGAACCGGTCGGCCACCATGCCGAAACGCCGGGCGAAGAAGGTTTCACCGAGCGGCATTTGCACTTTCCCGCCGTCGGCCAGCGCCGCAAACACGCGGTCGGCCATGGTCTCGTCTTTGGCGTCGACCGAAAGCGAAAAGCCTTCGAATTTCG
>JBAPYK010000005.1:0-2990 GCA_049284695.1 Rhodoplanes sp.
CCTGTGCCTGAATGCCAGCCAACCCAAAAGGGGAGCGCATATTTGAGCGATCCGTTTTCCATTCTTGGCGTTGACGAGAACGCTACCGACGAAGAGATCAAGCGGCGCTATCTGGCGATGGTGCGCGCCTATCCGCCGGACCGTGAACCCGAGCGGTTTCAGGTCTACCGCGCCGCCTACGAAGCGCTATGCAACGAGCGCAAGCGGCTTGAAATAATACTCCTCGCGGCCAACGACGCGGCGTTGACGCGACTTAAGATCGCGTGTCTTCCGGCGGCGGAGCGGAAGCCGGGGCGGGCCTCGCAGGCGAGCGTGACGGCGCTGCTCGTTCAGGGAATCGAACAAGCGACCTCGCACGGGCGTGAGCCGCCGGGCGAGTCCACCGCCAGCCGATAAACCCGGATTGCGGAAGGGCTGGGACGTGGACCAAGCTATCAAGGACGCTCTGCTCGAGCGGCTGCGCGGCTATCTTGACGGACTCGATGCCGACGCAGGCGGCGAGCCGCCCGTCGAGGCCACCAGCGAAGCGGCCGATTTGTTTTCGGTCTTTGTGGAGATTGCCGCCGCGCGCAACGAGATGCGCACCCAATCGCGTCTGGTGAAAGACTTGATCGATCAGTTCCGCGGCGTGTTCGAGACCCTGCAGTCGAGCCACGCTGTTTTGGAGCGGGAGTTGAAGGAGGCGCGCGCGGGCGGGCGTGAACAGGCTCGGGCCGCGATGCGCTCGCTCCTGCTTGACATCATCGATGTGCGGGACCGTCTCGCCGCCGGGCTGGCGGCCGTCGCGCCACGCGGCGTCAGAAGGGGGTGGCGCCGTTGGTTTGGCAAGGCGCCTGCCGCGGATCCCTGGCGCGAAGGGATGGACATGACGTTGCGGCGACTCGATCAGGTGCTGGCGGATCGGGGCGTGACGCCGATCGCCACGGTCGGTCGGCCGTTCACGCCAGCGCGCGCCCGCGTCGTCGCGACGATCGACGATCCGGCCGTCGCCGACGGGGTCGTGGTCGCCGAATGGCGCCCCGGGTTTGAATGGGAGAACGAATTGTTGCGGCCAGCCGAGGTGACAGTGGCGAGAACGACCAACCCCGCAGCCCGCGCCGATCGAGGAGACGCCCTATGAACGAAGAGATCGTCGGCATTGATCTTGGAACGACAAATTCCGAGATCGCGCTCTACCGCAACAGCCGGCCGGACGTGCTGGCGGATCAGCGCGGGCGCGTCATCCTGCCGTCCGTCGTCGGAGTGGACGAGGCGGGAGAACTTCTCGTCGGCGAGGAGGCGCGCAACCAGTACATCCTCTATCCCGACCGCACCGTGCGTTCGATCAAGCGCCTGATGGGCAGCGATCGCAAGGTCCAGCTCGCTGAAAAGGAGTACTCGCCGCAGGAAATCTCAGCGATCATTTTGAAGCGCCTCAAGGAAACCGCCGAACAGAGGCTTGGGCGGCCGGTCCGCAAGGCGGTGATCACCGTGCCGGCCTTTTTCTCCGACGCGCAGCGGCAAGCGACGCGCGCCGCCGGCGAGATCGCCGGGCTGGAAGTGGTGCGCATCATCAATGAGCCGACGGCGGCGGCGTTGGTCTATGAGGCCGCGCAACAGCAGGGCAAACGTCTGCTGGTCTACGATCTCGGCGGCGGAACATTCGACGTGTCGGTCGTTCGGATCGAGGAAGGCGTCGTCGAGGTGATCGCGAGCCACGGCAACAACCATCTCGGCGGCGACGACTTCGATGGCAAGATCGTCGAGCGGATTGTCGAGCATCTCAAGGCGAAGCAGGGGGTGGACGTTACAGGAACCCCGCAGGCCATGGCGCGCATCCAGCGCGCCGCCGAGAGCGCGAAAAAGACTCTCTCGGATCACCCGTTCGTGCGCATCGACGAGGAATACCTCGCCGAGCACGACGGTCGGCCGGTTCATCTTGCCCTCGAGCTGTCGCGCGCGGACTACGAAGAGTCGATCGCTCCGTTCATCGAGGAGACCCTCAGCGCAATCCACGCCGCGCTCGAATCGGCCGCCCTGACATCGTCGCAGATCGACGAAATTCTCCTGGTCGGCGGCGCCACGCGAACCCCGGTAATCCACACCCGGCTGTTCGAAGTCTTTGGCAAACCGGCGCGCGGCGAGGTCGATCCGGATCTCTGCGTCGCCATGGGCGCCGCCATTCAGGGCGCCTCGATGGGTGGAGACAAGGTGTCGGCCGTTCTCGTCGACGTGACGCCCTACAGTTTCGGAACCAGCGCAATCGGCGAGCTCGACGGCGAAATCTACCCGTACAGATACGTTCCGATCATCCCCCAGAACACGCCCATTCCGGTCAGAAAAAGCGAAGCCTTCTGCACGGTTCACGATAATCAGGAGTGTGTCGACGTCCATATCTATCAGGGAGAGAACGACGACGCCTTGGAGAACATCGAGATCGGCGAGTTCCGTGTCGAGCGACTGGGCGCTGCCCCGGCGGGCAATACGATCATTATCGACCTGGCGCTTGATCGCGACGGCATTCTGCATGTTTCCGCCAAAGAGAAGGCGACTGGACTCGAGCGCCGGATCAGCATCGACAAGGCGATATCGCGCTACGACGGGGACGCAATCGCTTCGGCGCGTGAGCGCATCAACTCTCTGTTCGGCGAAGACGAAGAGCCGACGGCGGGTGAAGGCGCCGACTCCGCCCTCGACGACTCGGAGATCGAGGCGCTGCTGGTCCGGGCGCGCGCCAAGCTTGATATCGTCATCGCGGAGGATCGCAGCGAAATCGTCGATCTGATCGAGACCATCAACGATTGTCGGACGAACCAGGATGACTCCGGTCTCGCCGACGCTGTCCAACAGCTGGCCGATTTGCTCTTCTATCTTGAGACATGAGCCGTGGAGCACTGTCCGATTTGTCGCGCGCAGCTCACCGTCGGCGATGTCTGCCGACGCTGCCGCGCGGATTTGGGGAAAGTCAGACAAATCGCTCGGACAAGCGATGGGCTGGCGGGGGCCGCTCT
>JBAPYK010000006.1:0-9037 GCA_049284695.1 Rhodoplanes sp.
AGCGTGCAACGGCTGGACCTTCTGGCACGTGGAGACGCCGAACGGCCTCACCTCGATCGACGCGCTGCGCGCCGAGGTGCGGGCGGAGCTCGCTTGAGGACGGTGCGTCCCGCGTCGCGCCGAGCCGTGCCGCCTTTCGGAGCGATATCCGCATGCGCGATCACTTTGCGCATGAGATTGGGCAGCGCTTCGCCATCGAGATCGGCGCACGGCGCCCAGCGCGTGCCTACGGGCGCCTCGGCGAGCGCCGGCACGCGCGCAACAAAGACTATGAGTTCGAGCGGAAAATGCGTGAACACGTGGCGCACGACGCCGGGAACGCGCCGCCATGCGTCGGGATGAGGCGTGGATAACGTTCCATCTCGGTGAGAATAGCGCTCCCCAGACTCGCTTTCATCCTCCCCCGTGAAACGGGGGAGGGGAACCATGCGCCGCATGGTGGAGGGGGCGAGTGACGAGCAAATCGTTTTGCCCCCTCCCCCACCTTTAAGGCGGTCCCCCTCCCCCGCTGCGCGGGGGAGGATGGGCGCGTGCTCGAGCGCGGTCCGCTCGTCGAATGAATGCGTCCATTCCGTCGTCGGCACTTCCGTCATGCCGCCGAGAAGGCCGTTCGCCGGCCGGGTGCGCACCAGCACGCAACCATCATCGCCCAGAACGACAAAGGCCGCGCCGCGCCGCAATCGTCCTTGCCGCTTCGCTTCCTTGACCGGAAACGCCTCGGGGTCGCCGCGCCGATGGGCCGCGCAATCCGCGCGCAACGGGCAGCGCGGACAGCCGGGGCTTTTCGGCGTGCACAGGGTCGCCCCGAGATCCATCAAAGCTTGCGCGAAATCCCCAGCCCGAGCCTTAGGCGCAAGCTGCTCGGCAGCGCGCCGAATGACCGGCTTACCGCGCGGCAGCGCCTCCCCGATCGCGAACAGGCGCGCAATCACGCGCTCGACATTGCCGTCGATCGGAACGACGCATGCGTCATAAGCGATCGCCGCGATCGCTGCTGCGGTGTAGTCGCCGATGCCCGGCAGCGCGCGCAGCGCCTCCAATTCTTGCGGGAAACGCCCACCGTGCCCATCGACGACGGTGCGGGCGCAGGCATGCAGGTTGCGGGCGCGCGCGTAATAGCCAAGCCCTGCCCACAGCCGCAGCGCCTCGTCGAGATCGGCGGCGGCCAATGCGCGGACCGTGGGAAACCGGGCGAGGAAGCGCTGATAATACGGGATGGCGGCGGCGACCGTGGTCTGCTGCAGCATGATCTCGGAGACCCAGACGCGGTAAGGGTCGCTGCGCTCGCCCGGCCGGGCGCGCCACGGCAGGTCGCGCCGGTTCCGGTCGTACCAGGCGAGCAGCCGCCGGCCGAGGTTCTGCACAGCCTGTTGCGACGTTAGGCCAGCGGGACGAATCGGCTTTGTCCCAGGGCCCTGCGCTGTTAGGGTCATGCGCCGTGATGACAGAGCCCGGCGCGATGAACAAGCCTCACCACAGCAAAGCCCGCCCGCTCGCGAATTTCGTTGGCAAGTGCCTCGCCGGCACGTTCGCGCAGCGCGGCTTTGCCGCATCCGAGATCGTGACCCACTGGGCCGATATCGCTGGCGCCGACATCGCGAACCATTGCGAGCCGATCAAGATCGAGTGGCCGCGTCGGCGCGAGGCCGCCGATGATGATTCCGCCACGCTCGTGCTGCGGGTCGAAGGTCCTTGCGCCATCGAGATTCAGCATCAGACCGCGGTCATCATCGCGCGCGTCAACCGCTTCTTCGGCTGGCCCGCCATCGGCCGCATAGCTCTGCGCCAGGCGCCGCTGATGCGGCGCAGGATGCGCGCCGCGCCGCCTGCGCTCGACCCCGACGCGGTTCGCGCGGAAACGCAGCGCCTATCGAACATCGCCGATGAGGATTTGCGCGGCGCGCTCGGCCGCCTCGGCGCGGCGGTGAAACGCCGCTGAGCAGGCCAAGATTTCCCCCCGGGCACCCTGGAACGATGCAAGAGAGGCCGTGCGCCGCTGGTCGTTACGCCGCCCCGGCTTTCTCGAACACGAGGCTGTAGCCGAAAATGTTCCCCGCGTAAGCGCGCTCGGCGAAGCCCGCCGCCGCGGCCTGTTCCCGCACTTTCGCCCGGCTCGTGAAGTGGGGATCGAAAATGCTCTCCGCCACCAACAGCCGACCGCCCGGCTTGAGCGCTGCGAAGATGAACGGGAAGACGCTTTCCTTAGGTAATCGCATTTTCTGCGGCGAACCGGTTCCCACTTCGCCGGAAAACGCTCTGGCGCCTTCGGGAACTTCGCCAAGCGCCATCACCATCACGGCGGCATCGAGGGAGCCGCCCTGGATTGATGCGCTGCGCACGTCCGACTCAATCAGGCGAACATTGGCTATGCCTTCCTTCGCAGCCTTTTCGGCCACCCGCGCCAGCATCGCCGCCTGAACGTCGAGCGCGAGAACTTCGCCGTCCGGGCCGACGGCGCGCGCGAGCGGAATCGTCACCCGGCCGGGGCCGCAACCGATATCGATGACCCGCGCTCCGGCCGGCAATGCAAGCCGGCGCACGACATGGTCGGAGTTCGTTGCGCGCGCCAGCGGATTTTCCATCTCGACGAGCCAGGCGAACTCGGCCGGGCAAGGGAATAGCGCCCGCTTGGAATAGAGCCGCCAGCCGACCCAAGCCGCCGCGAGCGCAATGATCACGAGAACAAGGATCGTCATCGAGCTCCCCAAGGGGGCACGACTATCCCGATATATTGAGAACTTGCACGCGCGTGCGGATCAAATACGCCCATCGCGAATAAAGCAGGAGCAGCGGGTGATCCAATTGCCTGGATTGCCTCCGCTTCGCGCTTACGGATCGAGTTCGGTATCCCAATAGAGATAGTCGAGCCAGCTTTCGTGCAGATAGTTGGGCGGGAACATGCGTCCGTTTCGATGCAGGTGGTGCACCGAAGGCTGAAACGGGGTCTGGCTCGGCCGCATGCCGGACTCTGCGGGCGTCTTGCTGCCCTTGCGCAGATTGCAGTTGGCGCAGGCGGTGACGACGTTCGACCAGGTCGTGTGCCCGCCGCGCGAGCGCGGCAACAGGTGGTCGAAGGTCAGGTCCTCGTCGGAGCCGCAATACTGGCAGGCGAAACGATCGCGCAGGAAAACATTGAACCGGGTGAAGGCGGGGTTGGTCGAAGGCCTCACAAAGGTCTTCAAGGAAACGACGCTCGGCAGCCGAATCTCCACGCTTGGACTGTGCACCGCCTTATCGTAGTGGGCGATGATGTTCACCCGATCGAGGAACACCGCCTTGATCGCATCCTGCCAACACCACAGCGAGAGCGGGTAGTAGCTCAGCGGACGGAAATCCGCGTTGAGCACAAGGGCCGGCCAACCATTCGGTGATACGTGAGCGTTCAAACCGCAGTCACCCTTTTGCCGGAGCCGTCCGACGACGCACTGCACCAAATCGCCTCCGCCCGCAGTTTATACGGGGGCGTGACAGGATTGTGAAGCGGGCGCTTGGTGCGATCGGTGCGAGATATTTTGGCTGCCGCCGACTGCAAGCCGGCCACGCAAAACTGCGACTCACCAAACTCCCCCCCCTCGCATCAAAGGCCCCACCACTTAACCGAAGCATCGGTGCGGAGCGGCCCAACAAAAAACCCTCCCGGGGCGAAAGCCGCGGGAGGGGCGAAGGAAGAGATCGAGGTGAGTCGCGTGGGGCGACCTGAGCGGTGCGGTCTCAAGCCTGCGGCTGAGCCGCATCCCCGGACTGGCCGTTGCGGTTGCGCCGCTCGGACATGAACATGTCGAACTCGGCCTTGTCCTTGGCCTGACGCAGACGCTGGAGGAATTCCTTGAACTCGCGCTGCTCCTCTTCCAGCCTGCGCAGCGTCTCGGTGCGATACTCATCGAAGGCGCGGTTGCCGCTCGAAGGCGGACCCCACCAGTCGCCGCCGGTACGCTCCATCCGGTCGCGCATGCGATCCATCTTGCCCTGCATGCGCTCCATCTTGTCCTGCCAGCGCGCGACGCTGCGATGATTCCAGCAAGCCATACGTCCACTCCCTATGGTGAAGGCGAGAAGGGCGAGGCCCACCGGCCACCAGATGACGAAGCCGATGATGGTTAGCGCGATCCACGCGCCGGTTCCGAGTTCATCGAGTTTGGCTACGATGGGCATGGGGGTCTCGCGGTTGAGATTTGACGGCGGGAAGGCGCGCCAAGCGCCCTCGCGGGGGTAGGTCGAGTTTCCAATCAGGGACACAGCCGGCCTCTCGTGAATGTAAATTACATTTACATAAATAACCTCGCCCGAAATGCCTGTCAAGCGGAACACGACGGCGCCGGGATCAAGGGACGATCACAGCCACGCGATGTCGCGATCCGCCGATACGCATGGCGCAAACAGACCGGTCAGGACGGCTTGCGCCCCGGTGGTTGCGGCGCGGCAGTGTCCGAGACCCCGAGGCCTTGCAGATAAACAAGCACGCCGGCCTCCAACAGTTCCTCCGGCGTCATCGGCAGCGGGCGGCGCGCGGCGTCACCGCGACCGAACAGCGATGCGATTCCGTGCGACAACGCCCAGATATGCAACGCCATCATCAGTGACGGCGGCCGCGTCTGCACCGGCATGGTGGCGATCAGGGCTTCCGCCGCACTGCGCAGAATGCCGAAGGCGCGTTCGCCGCAGGCCTGCAATTCGGGGCTCGTATCAGGCGATACGCCGCCCTCGAACATGGCGGAATAGTAGGCCGGTTCCTTGCGGGCGAAAGCAAGATAGGCCTTGCCGAGCCGGTCGAGCGCGGTCATCGGGTCGGGCCGGCCATTATCCCAGGCAAGCGCCAGCGTCTGCTCGAACTCCTCGAAGCCGCGCCGCGCGACATTGGCGAGGAGCTCATCGCGATCGCGGAAATGCCGGTATGGCGCGGCCGGGCTCACGCCTGCCCAGCGCGCCGCTTCCGCGAAGGTGAAGCCGGCCGGCCCCTTCTGCGCGATCAGTTCCAGCGCCGCCCGGATCAGCGCTTCCTTCAGGTTGCCGTGGTGATAGCCCCGGGGGCCGCCGGGACCAGGCTTGGACCAGCTCATGTGAATTGTGTTTACATGAGGCCGGCCGCCGCGTCGATAGCGCCGGTGTCACGACCCTTACGGCACGGGCTGCAACGTCGTGCGCTCCTGGTCCGCGCGCATGGCGATCCGCAGCGGCTTGGGAATCGGCCGGGCGCGCCCACGCGAGACGAACGCGACCTGCACGTGGCCGTCCACCAGGACCTCGTCGCCGCGCATCACCGTCTGTCGGAGCGTGATCGAAGCGCCCTTCACCTCCTCCGGCTCGGTCACCACGACGAGGATGTCATCCATGTGCGCCGGCTTGCGGAAGGCGAGCGTCATCGCACGCACGACAAAACCGAAGCCCGGCGCCTCGCGCTCGGTCGCCTCCACCAAGCCGCGCTGCTCGGTGCCGAGCAGCCGCAGATAATTGGTGCGCCCGCGTTCCATGAAGCGGATGTAGCTCGCGTGATAGACGATGCCGGCGCAGTCGGTGTCCTCGTAATAGATACGCACCGGCAGGTGATGCCGGCCGTCGCGGATTTCGCCGTCGAGTCGTGAATCGATCATGCTGCTTCGTGCAGGAATGAGAGAAACCGCCCCAAAGCGATAGGCGTATTCAATGTGCCGTAATTTGCCGTCGGAAATACGACCAGGAAGGAAAAAACGCCAGAGCATTTTCCCGGCGAAGAGGGAGTCGCCGCCGAAAAAAACGACCACGACAGAGCGACCGGAGCAAATGCTGATTCCACCGGAACGGAATTCGCTCCGGCGCGGCGGTTACGCGCTCACCAGTGGCGCCCTCGCGCGGCCGCTTCGATGCGCGTCCTCAGCTCGGCGCCGTGATCGAAGCACCAGACCCAGCCCAGCAGATCGCGAAAGCGCTCGTTTGCAGCCGCTTCGTGCTCGATGCGGTCGATCGTATCCCGGCTGATAACGTCCTCGACCAACCCGGCGGCGAGCACCGAGAGCAGTTGCGGGCTGGTCTCGATCCGTAGCACTTCGAGGACAAGATCGATCGCCGCATTGGGATCGCGCTCGATCAGCCCACGCTCGAAATCCATCAACGCGTACCAATTCGCGTCACGATCCATGTCGGGCCTGCCGTGCTGGTCGACCCACGCGCGCGCGAGCTCGGATTTGCTCAGCGCGCCGAAATTGATACGGGCCACGGGCGTATCGCGCGTAAGCTCATCCGCGCGCCAGGCCGCTTCATCGGCGACGCGCGCAAGCCGCACCTTCAGCTCTCGGCTCGGAGCCCACCAATGGACGGCGCCGAGGAGCCAGCGCAGCAGCGGATTGGTCGCCTGCTCCGCTTCGATCCGATCGATGACGCCACCGGCATGGTTATAGATCAGGGTCGACATGAATTTGTCGCCGAGCTGCATTTTCACGCGCTTTTCGGCGTCCGCGGCGAGCACGGCTAACGCGAGATCGAGCGCCCGGTCGGGCGAATCGTGCGGCAGGCGATCGAAGTAGAGCGCCGCCGCCCAGGATTGCTCAGTCTGATCCTTGAGGCCAAGACGCTGCAGGCTGCACCACAAAACGGCGAGCTTATCGACCGCCATCGCATTGTAGACCGCGCTTCGGTCATCAAAGTTCCACATCCCGGGGACCGTCATTGCGCCCCAGGCTTTCGATCCGTCCATGCGATCTCCTCCCCGCGACGCAGCGTCTGCGCTCCGCTGGTTAGTCATGCCTGCCGGAGAATCGGTTCAACGATGTCCTGTCGAATCTAACAATTCGGCGTGCGTGGAATCCCGGATCAGAAAAAGCCGAATAAATTTAATGCAAAAGCGCTCATTCTTCCCCCGGCCCGAAGAGGCCGAACTGGCCGGGATCGCGCTGCGGCTCGGCAAGACCGAGATGACGGAAGGCGGACGCCGTGAGCAGCCGGCCGCGCGGCGTCCGCTGCACGAAGCCCTGCTGGATGAGGAAGGGCTCGATGATCTCTTCGATGGCGTCGCGCGGCTCCGACAGCGCCGCCGCGATGGTGTCGACCCCGACCGGCCCGCCGCCATAGTTCACGGCGATCGTTGTCAGGTAGCGCCGGTCCATGCCGTCGAGGCCACTCGCATCGACTTCGAGCGCGAGCAGGGCGCGGTCTGCGATTGCGCGATTGATCGTATCCGTTCCGGCCACATGGGCGAAATCGCGCACGCGCCGCAACAGCCGGCCGGCGATGCGCGGCGTGCCGCGGGCGCGACGCGCGATCTCGTTGGCGCCGTCCGCGGTCATCCCGATCCGCAGCACGCGCGCGCCGCGATTGACGATCTCCTCAAGCTCGGCCTCGCTGTAGAAATTGAGCCTGATCGGAATGCCGAAACGGTCGCGCAACGGATTGGTGAGGAGGCCCGCGCGCGTCGTCGCACCGACCAGCGTGAACCGCACGAGATCGATCTTCACCGACCGCGCCGCCGGTCCTTCGCCGATGATGAGGTCGAGCTGGAAATCCTCCATCGCCGGATAGAGGATTTCTTCGACGGCCGGATTGAGCCGGTGAATCTCGTCGATGAACAGCACGTCGCGCTCTTCGAGATTGGTCAGGAGCGCCGCGAGATCGCCCGCTTTTGCGATCACCGGGCCGGAGGTGGCGCGAAAATTTACGCCGAGTTCGCGAGCGACGATTTGTGCGAGCGTCGTCTTGCCGAGACCCGGAGGACCTACGAACAGCACATGGTCGAGCGCTTCCTTGCGCGCCCGCGCCGCCTCGATGAAGACGCGGAGATTGGCGCGCGCTTGCGCCTGCCCGATAAAATCGACGAGCCGTTGCGGGCGCAGCGACGCTTCGGCCGCATCTTCGTCGTGGCGTTCGGCGGTGACGAGGCTGCGGCTCATTTCGCGAGTTCCTTCAGCCCGAGCCGGATCAGCTTGGCGACGTCTGCAGTCTCGCCGGCGCTACGCGCCGCAGCGGCGATGGCGGCGAGCGCCTGCGGCTCGCCATAGCCGAGATTGACCAGCGCCGACACCGCATCTGCGACCGGTTGCGGTGCGCGCCTTTCCTCGAACGCGCCCGCCAGGCGCACGACGGCGGGGTCGATCGATGTGAAGGCCGGCGCTTTGTCTTTCAGCTCGGTGACGATGCGCTCGGCGACCTTCGGCCCGACGCCGGGCGCGCGCGCGATCAAGCCCTTGTCGCGAGTAGCGACAGCGGAGGCAAGATCGCCGGGCTTCAGGGTCGAGAGCACCGACAGGGCGACCCGCGTGCCGACGCCCTGCACGGTCTGCAACAGGCGGAACCACTCGCGTTCCACGTCGGACAGAAAACCGAACAGCCTGATCTGGTCCTCGCGCACATGCGTTTCGATCGACAGCGTCACCGCTTCGCCCACGGCCGGCAACGCCTGCAGGGTGCGCGCGGAGCAATGCACGACATAGCCGACGCCGCCGACATCGACGATGACGCAATCCTCGCCGTAAGAGTCGATCACGCCCCTGAGCTTGCCGATCATCGCCCCCTCCCCGCTTGCGGAGAGAGGCGCGTTTGGCGCACTGATCGTGCTGGTCCCATTTCAACCGACTCCAGCAAGAACGATTCGGCTCTGCCGATGATGGGCATGGCAGATCGCGACCGCGAGCGCGTCGGCGGCGTCCTCGCTCGGCGGATCCGCCTTCGGCAACAGCACGCCGACCATCATGCGGATCTGCGTCTTCTCGCAGTGCCCGGCGCCGACGATCGCCTTCTTCACCAGGTTCGGCGCATATTCCGCCACAGGGAGGCCCGCCCGCGCCGGAACGAGCAGCGCCACGCCGCGCGCTTGCCCGAGTTTCAGCGTCGCGGCGGCGTCCTTGTTCACGAACGTCGCCTCGACCGCGGATTCGGCCGGCCGATAATCCGCGATGACGCCGCAGAGTCCCTCATGAATGGCGACCAGACGCTCGCCCATGGCGGCGCGGTCGTCGGTCGCGACCGAGCCGCAAGCGATGAAGGTCAGGCGGGTCCCATCAATATCGATGACGCCCCAGCCGGTGCGCCGGAGGCCCGGGTCAATGCCGAGAATGCGAATCGGCCGCGTCAT
>JBAPYK010000007.1:0-32081 GCA_049284695.1 Rhodoplanes sp.
GTTGGTTTGATCGCGCGACCAAGCGCCCGCTGCGCTCCTCTCCGATTGCCGCAACAAATTGCCGTTAGATTAAGCAAGCCTGCCAACTAATTGTGCTATCTGCGATATTGCCCAGTCGGCAAGATTATGATACTGTTATAATCTCTTCATTGAAGCCTGTGGGCCCGGCTCCCGTTCGTTTGCCGACGGGGCCGGGCTTTCACATTTCCTATTTCCGATATTTCGATCACGCAGCCCGAGGGCGCCTCGGCGATATTGGACAGGTGCGGGTCGCTCTCGTAACCCGGTCGCCGCAATGTTGTCCTGTCCGCGCCCGACACTTTAATCCGCATGCTCACACCAGCCGCCCGTCTCGCCAGAATTGAGCCGCCCGATCAGCCCCTGCCCGTATTCCGGCGCCTGCGCACGATCGTGGACAATCCGATCAAAGCCTGGCCGCGTGTGCTGTATCGCGACCGCATATATCGATCGCGCTTGCTGGGCCGTGACATCATTTACGTCATGGCGCCGGATCTCATCCGGACCGTGCTGCTGGACGATGCGGACAGTTTTGAAAAGGGTGAAGTCGCGCGGCGCGCGCTTGGGCCGGCGCTCGGCGATGCAATCCTGATTGCCGATGGATCGCGGTGGCGATGGCAACGCCGCGCCGTCGCCGCGCTTTTTCGTCAGGAGCGGATCCGCGATTTTTTGCCTGACATGATCGCGGCTGCAGAACGCACGCGCGATCGCTGGCAAGCCATGCCGCCCGGCGCCGAAATCGACGTGGCGCATGAAATGACGCAGACCACCTTCGACATCATTTTGAGCACTATGTTGCCGGGGCGCGGAAGCATCGATCCGGATTTGATGGAGCGTTCCGTCACCTCCTATCTCGAGTCGACCTCCTGGGTCATCGCGCTTGCGATGGTTGGCGCGCCACGCTGGACGCCGTTTCCCGGCGTCTACCGAAGGCGCCGTAACCGCCAGCGTCTTCACACGATGCTGGAGTCGTTGATTCTCGAGGCGGAAAGAACGCCGGGCCACGGCCACGATCTTCTCGCCCACCTGAAGAACGCGACCGATCCGGAAACCGGCAGGTCGATGGACCCAATCGATGTTCGCAACAATCTTCTGACCTTCATCACGGCGGGGCACGAAACGACGGCCCTCGCGTTGACATGGACGTTTTATCTGTTGAGCCTTCATCCCGAGATCGAGCAGCGGGTGAAGGGCGAGGTCGCCGCCGTTACCGGAGGCGGTCCGGTTCGTCCCGAGCATATCGAGGCGCTCGGTTTCACTAATCAAGTGATCCAGGAAGCGATGCGCCTTTACCCTCCCGTGGCGCTGATCGTGCGCGCGGCGCGGAAAGATGTTGTCCTCGATGGTGAACAGATCCGGGCCGGATCGACGGTCTACATTCCCGTTTATGCCGTGCACCGTCACGAAAAACTGTGGAGCGATCCGGATCGGTTCGATCCCAGCCGTTTTGAGCCGGAAGCGGCAAAGGCGCGGGATCGCTGCAGCTACCTGCCGTTCGGCGCAGGACCACGCATTTGCGTTGGACAGGGCTTCGCCCAGATGGAGGCCGCGGCAGTCCTGGCTACGCTCCTGCGCTCCTTCCGGCTCGAGCTTCGCCCGGGCTATATCCCCGAGCCCCGGCTGCGTGTGACGCTCCGGCCGGGGGCCGGCATGCCGATGCGGATTACGGGGTCTTCTGCACGCGACAATCCGCTCAGCTGAGAGGTATTTCAACTACGCATCCGAAACGAATGCTGACCCATCGCATTACCACTTGGAGAGGGGCGCAAGCCTCTTTCCGGCGAGCCTTTGGTTGCCCCCCTAATGGTTCCTTAGGCTCGCCGACATTGCGCCGAAGCTCGGCGGCGCTGTTTCTGCGGCCGCCCTCCCCCCGCGGTCGGGCTAATCCGAGTGCATCGCGCGGTGGCGCGACCGGTTCGCTGACCGGCAAAGCCGCCCTGCCGGCGCGCCTAGTCGGGCCGCAAAGAGTCAAGCGGAATGAACACGTCGGCTTCGGCTTGCGCCGGCGTAGGCGCGACCGCGTCTTGCAGCACCTTGAACACGCGCTGTTCGAGTGGTGACGACGAGGCGAGATCCTGGTAGGCACGAGCGAGCGCCTCTTTCAGACGGACTTCGACCTCATCCGACGGCAAACCGTCGAGATCAGCCTCTGCGAGATGCGCGCTCATGCGTTTGAGGATATGCAGGCGCGCGACATTTAATACTTTCGGATCATAGCCGACGCCGAGCAAGGCGAAGATTTCCTCCGCCGACGCCGCGGCCCGCACGGACGACAGCAAATTCGGCGCTGGCGGGCCGGAAGCACTCATGGCGGGGCCTCGTCGAGGCTGCGCCGGTCCCAGCGCGGCGCCTCCACATTGGCGGCCGTCCACGTATCATCGCCGAAACACAGGCGGCAGGTGGCGCTCAGCCACACCGGCAACCGCCACGGCTGACCGCCCTCGCCGCTCATCGGATCCCGCAACGGCACGTCGACGAACATGGGACCTCACGCGAAAGGTTTGGAGCGGGCAAGACGCACCTCGGACCAGATTGCCCGCAGCGCTTCGGCGTCCACCCATCGCTTGTCGGCGATAGCGCGCTCGCGCACCCGCGCCAGAATCGCTGGAAGCTCATCCGGAGCAACGGGCAGTCCCAGTTCGGACAGGCGCGCAGCGATCGAGGCGAGGCCGGAGTGCTTGCCGACCGTGAATCGATGCGCGCGGCCGAGCATGCCGGGATCGAGCGCCTGATAGGTGCGGCGGTCCTTCAACAGCCCGTCGACGTGGATGCCCGACTCATGGGTGAAGACATCATCGCCCACGATCGCCTTGTTAGCCGGAATGGGCCGGGCGGCGGCCGCGGCGACCAGCGCGGCGACGCCGCCAAGCTGGTCGAGCACGATTCCGGTTTCCCGCCCGTGCAATTGCGCGAGCGCGACGGCGACTTCTTCGAGCGGCGCATTGCCGGCGCGTTCGCCCAGCCCGATCACGGTGACCGAGGCATGGGTCGCGCCCGCCTGGATCGCCGCAAGCGTATTGGCGGTCGCAAGCCCGAGATCGTCATGCGCGTGGATCTCCAGTTCGAGATCAGTCTCCCGCCGCAATTCGGATACCAGCGCATAGGTCGTAAACGGATCGAGCACGCTGAGCGTATCGGCGATGCGGAAGCGTCGCGCACCGGCTTCCGCCGCGGCAGCCATCACGTCGACCAGAAAATCGACATCGGCGCGCGAACTGTCTTCGCCGCCGACCGCGACCGCGAGGCCCTTGCTGCGGGCGTAGCCGACGACGGTTGCGACCCGGTCGAGCGCGGCAGTGCGGCTGCCGTTGAGTTTCGCCGCGATCTGAATGTCGGAGACGGGAATCGATAGGTTGACCATCGTGACGCCGGCTTCGAGCGCGGCGTCGACGTCTTCCATTCGCATCCGGCACCAGGCGATCGCGGTGAGCGGCAGCCCGGCGGCGACGATGGCGCGGATAGCGGCGATTTCCTGCCGGCCCATGGCGGGCGTTCCGGCTTCGAGCTCGGTCACGCCGGCCCGCGCCAACGCGCGTGCGATCGCGACCTTCTCCTCGATGGTGAAGGCGACGCCCGGCGCCTGTTCGCCATCGCGTAACGTGGTGTCGTTGAGCACGACGGGCCCGCGCGGGCCACGGTCCGATCCCGCGCGAGCAAGACTCGCTGGCCGCGCACGCATCATGTCAACGCCGCAATCCGCAACCGCCAGAAGCGCCGGCCGAGCGGCCGCACGCGCATCCGCCCGCAGCATTGGGATTGCTGAAGGTGAAGCCCGTGCGCCCGGGCCCGTCGACGAAGTCGACGCACAGCCCCGCTGCCAACCGCCGCGAGCCCGGATCGATAAACATGCGCACGCCGGAGGATTCGATCACGACATCGTCCGGCTCCGGCTCCGTTTCCAGGCCGATCGAATATTTCGGACCGCTGCAGCCGCCCGCTTCAATAATGATCCGAAGGCCGGCGTCCGGTTTGCCCGCACGCGACATCGCGCTTCGCACGGCAACAGCGGCTTCGTTCGACAGGGTCACCATTCATGGGCTCCGCTCGTTTGCATCTAAGGAAATCGAAGCAACCCGCATGCCAGCTGAATGAAGATAAACGGAGCGGCCGGGGCCATTTCGAGCTATTCCACAAAGCCGCGCGCTGCTCGGCATTCCAGAACCCATGATTTGACTCGGTATGGCGCCGCCTATGCGGACGCGGATCGATCATGCCCCGACATTGTCATTCCTGGTCGCGCGTCCTGACGGGAACCGGGGCGTTGAATGAAACATGTCGCAACACCGACACGTCGAGCAGTGTCGCAATTCCGCCAATCGGGTCATGATTCAGAAGACCCGGCGCCATCACGGCGCGTGCGCGCAAGGCGGCTCTCGCCGGTCTCCTCGCCGAAGCAAAGGTCGAAATCGGTGCAGTCCGTGCAGACCGGGGTCGTGCACAGCGCCATGCCGTCGGCCTCGCACAGCATGCGATAGAAGAAGCGCTTCCAACGCATATTGCGTGTGTTTTGCGTGGCGAGCGGGGCGAAATGGCGCATGAGCAGGCGCGAGAGTTCCCCGCGATTGCGCAGGCCGAGGTCTTCCCACAGGTGGTTCGGTTCGACCGCGCGTCGGGCGATCATCGAGGCAAGCCACCGGCTCTCCTCGCCCTCGGTCGAGCGATACGCGAGCAACAGCTCGCGCACCATCGCGACCTCGTTGTCCTCTTCGCCGGCTTGGTCATTATCGCAGCCGCAGAACACGTCATGCGCGCCCGGGAAGCACCGATCGAGCAGGGCCTGGAAATCGCCGACCGACAATCCGAGTTGCGTATGCACGGCGCTGCCCTGCGCCGCGGCGATCGCGATCAGCGAGGCGAGCACATGGATGTCGAACTCCCCGTCGTCGTCGGCCGCGGCGTCGCCGGGATGCCACCCGGTGAGCGCGAAATAGATATCCTCGCTGGCGCAGCCTCGGTGGCAGTTGGCAGCCGCCGCCCGCGGATCCACGCAGACCGAAGCAGGCGGTGTGAACTGAAAGGTCATCGGATCAAGCCGCGAGCGCGCTCGCCGCGGTGAAGGTCTGGCAGTCCTTCGGACATACGCGCGCACACGCGCCGCAACCGATGCAGTTGCCAGGGTTTGTCAGCACCATGAGCTTGCGCTCGAATTCCTCGTCGTCGTCTTCGCCGCAGGCAACGAGTTCGTCATCTTCGTTGACCGCCATCAGGATCATGACGTCGCGCGCACAGACCTTGTAGCAGCGGCCGCAGCCGATGCACTTTTCGCCCTCGATCTCCGTCAGATAAGACGGCTCCCACGGAGTGCCGTCGCGGGTCGTGAACATGGTCGTGCCCTCCTCCTCTACGCAACGCCCTCAGGCGCGCGCCGCTTCCGGGAACTGTTGAATGGTGGCGACCGCAGCTGCGATCTGTTTCGCTCCTTCGGCCCCGAGTGCGGCGAAGGTCTCAAAACCGAACCGCTGCGCGTCGCGCAGATGCTTCGTCAGCGCGACGAGCTTTCCGGTGATCAGCATCACGCGGCCAAAGCCTTCCTCGTAGATTTTCAGCATCGGACTTGCGACCAGCCCGGTCTCCTGCTCGATCATGAGTCCGATCGCGCCGTAGAATTGCTCGATGCGCCACACCAGGTCGGGATCGGCCCCGCACTGGGCCGCAGCGGCGCGGCGCTGTTCTTTGGTGACGATGTAGTCCGCAAGCATCTGCGCATCGGAACGCTTGGCGTAAGCGCCGAAGGTGTCGTGGGCGCGGACCAGGCGCACCAAGGCTTGCACGAAGGGCGTCGCAATCGCCTGCTCGTCGGCAGGCGTAAGAACCTGAGGCGGCGGCTTGAATCCGTCTTCATTCAACGTAACGACCACGGCATGTCCCTCATTCGTCGTCCACAAAGGAAGGTTTGGCCGGCCCCGCTCCCGCCTGGGCGAGCACCTTGCGCAGCCAGGGCGGCGGCGTGCCGGCGAGCATCGCGCGCGTGCGTTCGAGCACGGCTTCCAGCGGCTGCACCGCGGGCACCTTGATTGGATGAATTTTCGCAGCCACCGCTTTCGCCGCCGAAGGTCCGCCGATGGCGAGGCAAAACAGGAGATGACAACCCTTCAGCGCTTCGATCTTCGGGGTGATCCGGTCGTCGCCTTCGGGCGCGTGCGTGCCGTTGGCATCCGACACATGGTCGAACATGATCGTCTCGGTCAGCGTCCATCCTTCCGCCGTCACATCGAAGATGGCGAAGCGGTGAGCCGCGCCGAAATGCGCGTTGAGATTCTTCAGATCCTCGGTCGCGATGGCGACGCGGATGGCGTTATGCGCCGGCTGTTCAGGCATACCTTCGTCCGGATCAATGATGCGCAATTTGCGTATGGCCGTCATGGTAGTCTCCTCGCTCCCTGAACGGGTCGAGCCCCTCGCTTGTGTGCACATGCGGATGCGCCTGGAATGCATTTGCGACTTCGAACACCAGATCGCGCACGCCCTCGTAAAGAATGGTTCGCCGGTGTTGGCTGCCTAGCCGATCGAAGATCGGGAAACCGACGCGCATCAGCGGAACATCCAGCCGCTCGGCAGCCTGCCGGCCATGGCTATGGGTCAGCAGCAGATCGCAGGCGGCGCCGGTCGCGAGATCCTCGAAATCGCCGAGATCGCCGACCCTCACCTCCTGCGCCGGGACCTTGGCGAGAACCGGCGAGTTCGGGGTTGTCGTGACCGCAACAACGACCTCGGCGCCAAGTCCGGTGACGAAGGTCGCGAGCGCATAGAGGTGATCGGGCTCCGCCGCGATCGCGATCCGCTTGCCGCTGAAGAAGAAATGGCCGTCGAGCAGCGCGTCTTCGAGCTGGCGGCGGCGGCGGCGGATTTTGGGTGGCACAGCGCGTCCGGAGAGCTGCGCCAGCAGCGTGACGAAAATGTCGACCGAGGCGAGCGACGAAAGCGATTCGAACAGCGTGAAGGGAACGCCGGAGACCTCCGCAAGCCGCTGGGCGGGCCGGCGCATATGCTCGCCGATCGCGACGGTGTGCGTGGCGCGGCCGAGCGAACGAATGGATTCGACCGGCGCTCCGCCGTAAGTCGTCGGAATCCAGCGGTCGGGTACGGTGCCGTCGAGCGCGCCGGAAATGTCGGGTACGATGTTCGGCGTTAGGCCGAAAGCCTCCACCGTCTCGCGCAAAAGCTCGAGATCGGCGACGGTGAGATGCCAGCCCGGCAGGATATTGATCTGGTCGGGAATGACTTGCCCCGGCGCTTCCGGCGGAACCAGATTGTCGATCAGCGCCGTGACCGCCTTGCTCCAGCCTTCCTCGATCGCCCCGTCGAAGTCGGGCGTCTGCACCAGCACGATCTCGGTGCCGGCGAGCTCGCAGGCGCGGCGCTCCTTGATCAAGGCGAGATCGCCGGCAAAGTCCTCGCCCCGCGTCTCCACCAGCGCGGTCGTGCATACGCCGATCAGCTTGGGGTTTGCGCGCGCTTTCAGATTGAGCAGCGCCTCCTCGAGGTGATCGGCGCCGCCGAGAATGGTCGCGACCTCGTCGAGCGCCGTTGTCTGCAGCGGTATCGTCTCCTTGAAATGGCGAACGAACAGCACGAGGGCGAACGAGGTGCAGCCCTGGCCGCCGTGGAACAAAGGCATCGCCCCTTCGACGCCGAGAAAGGCGAAAGCGGCGCCAAGCGGCTGCGACGATTTCAGCGGATTGATCGAAGCGGCCTTTTGGATCGCCGTTACCTTGGTCATTGTTCCACCCTCAACATTCGCCCATGTCGTCACCGGCTGCGCCGGCGAACTTCTTGCGGTGATGGGCGAGGAAATTGGGATCGGTGTTGTCGACCCGCGTATCGGCGAACTTCTTCCGGTGTCGCGCGACGAATGCGGGGGCGGCAAGTTCTGCGCTCGACGGAACGTCGTCGCCTGCGACCTCTTCCACTAACGAAGCGGCCGGCGCCGATGCCGCCGGATGTGCGGCGGTCAACCGCCCCTCGTCATCCCACGGCGCGGTTGCGCGCACCTCCGCCCAGACCGGATTGTGAATCGCGAGGTCGATCTGCCGCACCAGTTCGACCATCCCGTCATAACCGGCATAGGCGTTGTGGCGTTCCTGATTGATGTCGAGCCAGGGCACCTTGGCTTTGAGCGCGATGAACTGCGTGCGCCCGCCGGACAGCATGATGTCGGCCTCGCCGGCCGCCAGCAGCTTGTAGAGGTCGCGCGGGGCCATCGCCTCGAACATGTGCGGATCGTCTTGCATCAGCGCCCTGATCCGCTCCTTGTCCTCGGGCGTCGATTTCTTCACCGAGGTGCCGACGATCTCCATGCCGATCTCCATCAGCGCGGAAACCACCGACCAAGACTTCACCCCGCCGGTATTCAAGAGGACGCGCTTGCCGGCGAGGCGCTCGCGATAAGGCGCAAGCCGGGCGAAGGCGCGAGCTTCCTGCTCGGCGATCAGCGCCTCCGCTTGGCGGAGCAGGGGGGGAGCGACACCCTGCTCGACCAAGAGCGCTGCGGTGTTCCGCAACGCGTCGGAGGTGTCGGAAATGCCGTAGAACGAGCCTTCGAAAAACGGGATGCCCCAGCGCTCCTGCATCTTGCGCGCGAGCGTCACGAGGGCGGTCGAACACACCACCATGTTGACGCGCGCCGTATGCGCGGCGGCGATGTCGGCGTAGCGCGCATCGCCGGGGATCGAGGCGCGGACGCGAATGCCGAGCCGCTCGAACAGCGGCTTCACCATCCAGAACTCGCCCGATAGATTGAACTCGCCGAGCACGTTGATGTCGGTCGGCCCGACATCGTCCGGCTCGACCGTGCCCATCACATGCTCGAACAAGGCCTCGCCCGCGAGCTTGTTGCCGAAATTCTTCGAGCCGACGAAACCGGGCGCGTTGATCGGGATCACCGGCAACCCGTATTTCTCCGAGGCATGCCGGCACACCGCGTCGATATCGTCGCCGATCAGCGCGGTGACGCAGGTCGAATAGACGAAGATCGCCGGCGGGCGGTAGCGCGTCGCGATCTCGCGAATCGCCTTGTAGAGCTTGCGCTCCCCCTGCCCCATCACGATGTCGATCTCGGCGAGATCGGTGGTGAAGCTGGTGCGCCAGAGCATCGGGCCCGACGAGGCCGAGCCGCGATTGTCCCAGGAATTGCCCTCGCAAGCGAGCGGGGCATGCACGAGATGAGCGACGTCGGTCACCGGCTGCAGCGCGATCTTGGCGCCGTCGAATGCGCAGCCGCCCGCCGCCGCTCCCGGCGTCAGCGGCTTGGAGCAGCCGACTCTCCGCTCCTTCTCCGACTTCGCCTGGTTCTTCAGACAGGCAGGCTCGTTGAAGAGATGCTGGACCTTGTCCTTCATCATCGCGGTGCGCTCCCAAGACGTGTGGGCCACGGCGACGACGTCGCCGCGGCGGCACGCGACTTACCGCGTCAGATCGAACGAGATATCCGTCTTTCCCGCCGCGTTGGAGTCGGCGTCGAGCTTGTCGAATATCTTGTCGAGGATGGTGGTCACGAGACGCAGGCCACCCTGATAACCCCACAGCGGGAAGCGGTGGTGGTGATGCCGATCGAAGATCGGGAAGGCGAGCCGGATCAGCGGCGTGCCGGTGTCGCGCTCGAGATATTTCCCGTAGGAACTGCCGATCAGGAAATCCACCGGCTCGGTGAACAGGAGCGAGCGCAGGTGCCAAAGGTCCTTGCCCTGCCAGACCTTGCCGTCGGCGCCGAATGGCGATGAGGCAAGCAGCGCCTCCATCTCCTCGGCCCACGGCTTGGTTCCGTTGGTGGCGAGGCAATGGACCGGCTCGCCCCCGGTCTCCATCAGGAAGCGCGCCGTTCCGTAAACGAAATCGGGATCGCCAAAGATCGCGAAGCGCTTGCCGTGCAAATAGGCCTGCGAGTCGGCGAGCGCATCGACCAGCCGGCCGCGTTCGACCGTGAGTTCGTCCGGAATCGTTACGCCCGTCAGCTCGCATATCTTCAGCAACATCTCGTCGGTCGCGCTGACGCCGAGCGGATAGTGGAAGCTCGCGGTTTCGTGCCCTTTCTGCGCCGCGTAGTCGAGCGTCCGGCGCGTGCAATAGGTCTGCATCGAGACGGTGGCCTTGGCGTTGACCGCCGCGGCGATATCCACGAGCTTGGTGCCGCCGTAGTACATGCGGAATTCGCCGTCGGAGGGCGTGTCGTACTGATCGGACGCATCCTGCAGCATCGTGTATTCGACGCCCATCAGGTTGAGGATGCGCTTGAGTTCGCGGTTGTTGCCGACGCAGAAGCCGTCGAAGCCGGGAATGATGTTGATCTTACCCGTGGGCTTCCGCTCTTTGCCGTCCCAGAAATGCTCGAGCACGCCCTTGACCATGTTGTCGTAGCCGTCGACATGGCTGCCGACGAAGGCGGGCGTGTGCGCGAACGGAACATCGAATTCCTGGGGCACCGAGCCCTTCTGCTTCGACGTCTCGATGAAGGCGTGCAGGTCGTCGCCGATCACTTCCGCCATGCAGGTGGTCGAGACCGCGATCATCTTCGGATCGTAAAGCGAATAGGCGTTGGCGAGGCCGTCCACCATGTTGTTGAGGCCGCCGAACACGGCGGCGTCTTCGGTCATGGATGACGATACCGCCGAGGCCGGCTCCTTGAAGTGGCGCGCCAGGTGGGAGCGGTAATAGGCGACGCAGCCCTGCGAGCCATGCACGAAGGACAGCGTTCCTTCGAAGCCGGCGGCGGCGAACACCGCGCCGAGCGGCTGGCAGGCTTTCGCCGGATTGATCACCAGCGCTTCGCGGGCGAGGTTCTTCTCGCGATATTCCCAGCCCTTGCTGTATTCGTTCTGCGCGTCGACATCGGTGGTCGATGCCGGGCATTCGAAGTTTTCACGTTTGCGCGCGAGGAGTTCGGTGTACTCCGGCTCGCGGAAAAGCGGCCCATGATCGAGAACTCGGTCGGCCGACTGTGGCATGGTCAACTCCTGTCCCTGTCTGCGCAGCCGCGCCCCACGCGGCGCCGCGCGCTATTCGGTGGTCGACGATTCCGGCGGTGAGGCCCGTCGGCTTTCGGGAGGCCTCCCGCGGCGACGAAGGGTCAAAACCTCCGCGCCGCGAGAGGCGCCGCGCGAGTGCCGGGGCTCGCGCGGATCGCTCATTCAGCGGCTTCCAGGACCGGGGTCTCCTTCGCCTTCCACGGCGGATCGAACAAGCCCCAGACCGGGTTGTTGATCGCAAGGTCCATGTCGCGAGCAAAAATCGCGAAGCCGTCATAGGCGTGATACGGCCCGGAATAGTCCCAGCTGTGCATCTGCCGGAACGGAACGCCGAGCTTCTGCACCGGGTACTTTTCCTTGATGCCGGAACCGACGAGATCCGGCCTGATGCGCTGGATGAAGGCGTCCAGCTCGTAGCCGGTGAGGTCGTCGTAGATCAGCGTGCCTTCCCGCACATAGTGGCCGGTGCGCTGATAGTCGTCGTTGTGGGCGAACTCGTAGCCGGCGCCGACGATCTTCATGCCGAGATCTTCGTAGGCGGTCACGATGTGGCGCGGGCGCAGGCCGCCGACATAAAGCATCACCGTCTTGCCCTCGAGGCGCGGGCGGTATTTGGCGATGATCTTGTCGACCAACGGCTGATAGCTCGCGATGACCTGCTCGGCCTTTTCCTCGATCTCGGGCCCGAAAAGCTTCGCGATCTTGCGCAGGGAGGCGGCGATCTGCGTCGGGCCGAAGAAGTTGTACTCCATCCAGGCGACGCCGTATTTCTCCTCCATGTGCCGGCAGATGTAGTTCATCGACCGGTAGCAATGGATGAGATTGAGCTTGGCTTTCGGCGCGCGCTCGATCTCGGCGATCGAGGTGTCGCCCGACCAGCTTGCGATCACCCGCAAGCCGATCTGTTCAAGCAGATGCCGCGACGCCCAGGCGTCGCCGCCGATATTGTAGTCGCCGATGATGTTGACGTCGTAGGGACCCGCTTCGAAGGTGCTCTCTTTCTTGTCCAGCACCCAGTCGCGGATCGTATCGTTGGCGATGTGATGGCCGAGCGACTGCGAGACGCCGCGGAAGCCCTCGCAGCGCACCGGCACGATGGTCTTGCCGGATTCCTTGCCCTTCTTCTTGGCGACGGCCTCGATGTCGTCGCCGATCAACCCGATCGGGCATTCCGACTGCACGGTGATGCCGCGATTGAGCGGGAACAGCGTCTCGATCTCATCGATGATCTTGGCGAGCTTCTTGTCGCCGCCGAACACGATGTCGCGTTCCTGGAAGTCCGAGGTGAACTGCATCGTCACGAAAGTGTCGACGCCGGTGGTGCCGGTGTAGTAGTTGCGGCGCTGCGACCAGGAGTACTGGCCGCAGCCGACCGGGCCGTGGCTGATGTGCACCATGTCTTTGACCGGACCCCACACCACGCCCTTGGAACCGGCATAGGCGCAGCCGCGGACGGTCATGACGCCCGGGAGCGATTTGATATTCGACTTCACCGCGCATTCGGTGAGCGCTCCGCCGTCTTCGGTCGTTTCGCCGGCGTCCGCCGGCTTGGCGACGGTAAGATGCTTGCGGCGGCGCTTGGCGAACTTGTCCGGATATGCGGACAACACCTCCTCAATCAGCTTCTCGTGGAAGTCACCGTCATTCTTGTAGTCGAGGCTCATGGCGCTTTCCTTATTGGATGACGCACAGGCGGCGGCAGATCGCGCCGCCGCGCCCGCATGCGATATCCGTGCTTAGTGCACGGCGGCCGATGCTTGCTTCGCCGCCGCTTCCTTCGCCGTCAGTTCGGCGAGCATCTGCTCCTCGGTCTTCATCACGCCGAAGTCGAGCAGCATCTGCTCCAGCTCATCCATGGAGATCGGGGTCGGGACGGTGCCCTTGCCGGAATTCTCATGAATCTTCTTAGCCAGCGCCCGATACTCGTCGGCCTGTTTGGAGTCGGGCGCATATTGCAGCACCGTCTGGCGGCGCAGCTCGGCGTGCTGCACGATATTGTCGCGCGGCACGAAGTGAATGAGCTTGCTGTTCAGCTTTTTCGCCAGCGCTTCGGAGAGGTCGAGCTCGCGGTCGGTCTGGCGTTCGTTGCAGATGAGTCCGCCGAGGCGGACGCCGCCGGATTGCGCATATTTCAGAATGCCGCGCGAGATGTTGTTGGCGGCGTAGAGCGCCATCATCTCACCGGACATGACGATGTAGATTTCCTGCGCCTTGTTCTCGCGGATGGGCATGGCGAAGCCGCCGCACACCACGTCGCCGAGCACGTCGTAACAGACATAGTCGACATCTTCGTAGGCGCCGTTCTCCTCGAGGAAGTTGATCGAGGTGATGACGCCGCGGCCGGCGCAGCCGACGCCCGGTTCCGGGCCGCCTGATTCGACGCACTTGATTCCCTTGTACCCGGTCTTGAGAACGTCTTCGAGTTCGAGGTCCTCAACCGAGCCGGCTTCCGCCGCGAGGCTGAGCACCGTGTTCTGCGCTTTCGAATTGAGGATGAGACGCGTCGAGTCTGCCTTAGGATCGCATCCGACGATCAGAATACGCTGACCCAATTCGACGAGCGCCGCGAGTGTATTCTGCGACGTCGTCGATTTGCCGATCCCGCCCTTTCCGTAAAATGCGATCTGACGCAAAGAGGCCATGGTCGTTCCTTTCTTGCGCGCCGCTGGCATTGTCATCGGCGCCGTGCCGACCCTTAAGGAGCAATGGGCGTGCCAACTGCGCTTTCTTCGTCGATGCGCGCTCGGTTAATGCATTACTGCAATGGGTTAGAAACGTTTGAAACGACGGAGGCGCGTACGCGGCGTTCGTTAACGGCTGTGGGCAAACCGACAAAGTCGACAAACCATGTCGCGGGGCGGCTCAGCGACAGTCGGCGCACGCAAAACTACGTAGACATCCACGCGCTTGCGGCGATCCTTATGCGGAAAAGAGTTCGACGAGATGCGAGCAGGATGAATTCATGTGGACTCGACCGATCTCTTGCCGTCATCGCCCGCGTAAGCGGGCGATCCAGTAAGCAAAGATGTTCACCGTGATTACTGGATGCTCCGCTTTCGCGGAGCATGACCACTGCTGGTAAGGGCGAACGACCAAGCCGAAATCGTCATGCTTGAATGCAGATCGCTTCCGGGCAGGCACGGTGAGCGCCGCGCGCGCGTCATCCGCAGGCGAAGCCGAAACTCACCGATCAGAACTCAGCTCGGGCTTTACGAATTGCGAGCGCCGCCGCGCCGCTCGTCCTGCGACAAGCGATAAGCAATTGTGGAGCTTGTCCAGGCGATCACTCGCCCAGGCGCTTGGCCTCGACGGTGATCGGCAACCGCGTTTCCACGGGCATGTCGGGCAGCGCCAAGACCCAGCCGTTTTTCAGCTTCACCCAGCCGCCCCACAGCGTTTCTTTTTCGCTTTCGACGATCGGCTCTTCCAGGTCTTTCTTCGGCGCGTAGGCAGAGAGCCCGGCATTGGTGCGGCGGATCATTATTTTCATTCTGCAGGCTCCTGAATGCTTGCATCGGTCGCAGCCGCGGCTTCCGGCTCGTCGGCCGCAAGTTCGTGGGCGCGCATGCCGACAATTACGCCCCGGTCGACGAACTCGACGGCATAGACGTAGAAGCGCTGAAGAAACGTGCCGACGTCGCGCACATAGCCGACATCGCCCTTGTGGACAAGGATGTCGCCAATGTCGCGATTCGGATAGGTTCCGTCGTTCTTGATGTATTTGATCGCGCGCACTTTCGCGCAGGGTTGGAAGCGCGGCGGCGCTAGAATCTCCAGCGTCTCTTCGCGGCCAAGTCCCATCACGCCTCTCCCTCAGCGCAATTCCATCTGAATAGAGTCACGCTGGCACGCAGGTATTGTCGACGGGGCAGACCGTTGCGCATTGCGGGCTGTCGAATTGACCGTTGCATTCCGTGCATAATTTCGGATCGATGGTGAAAACGCCACGCTTCACGCTGATCGCCGCGTTGGGGCATTCGAACTCGCAGGCGCCGCACGCCGTGCACTGCGATGCGATGATTTTCATAGCCATAAGAATTCCTCCTGACGGCTCAGCTCAGGCGCGGAGCGCAAGCTGCTTCAGGCCATACCTGTCTGCGTAGTAATCGCCGATTGCGCTCTCGATGTAGTCGTAGGCGTAGGCGTCGCTCGTCGCGATGCCGGCGGCGACGAGCTTTTCCTGCGGGCATTCGCCGATCTTTGCACAGAGGACGACTTCGACGCCGGCGAGCGCCTGGATGATCCCGTCGAGCGCGGTATCGCCGCCGCCGCCGCAATAGCCGGCGTCAACCTTGCGGTGACCGATGAAGCGCACGCCCGCGGCGGAGGCTTCGTAGACTTGGAACTCCTTGGCGTGGCCGAAGTGCTGGTTGACCCGCCCTCCCCCTTGGGTCGCGACCGCAACGAGAATGCGCGCCGAGCTTTCCGCGTCGCGCAGCGCCGCCGCGGCCGCGTGTTTGGCCTGCCGATGATCGTCGCGCTCGCGCGCGATGACCGCGCGGTAAGCCTCGCGCTTGGTCGGATCGTAGATGATGTCCTCGGGGATGCTGGAGATCGGAAAATCCTGGCCGCGATCCTGGCACAGCAGGCCGACGGCGTCGGCCCGGCATTGGCGGCAATGCCGCATCAGATTGGCGCCGCCTTCGCACGCGTCCTGCACCGCCTGCAGTTCCGCCGGCGTCGGTCCGCGCTGGCCGGTCAAGCCGAAATGGGTGCCGTGCGCGGGATCGGAGATCAACGGCATGATGTTGTGGAGGAAAGCGCCGCGCTTCTTCACCTCGGCGTTGACGGTCGACAGATGCGCGTCGTTGATCCCAGGGATCAGCACCGAGTTGACCTTCACCAGAATGTTCCGGGCGGTGAGCATCTCGAGGCCGAGCATCTGGCGCTCGTGCAGGATCGTCGAGGCTTCGACGCCGGTGTAGCGCTTGTGATTGTAGAAGATCCACGGATAGATTTTCGCCCCGATCTCCGGATCGACCATGTTGATGGTGATGGTCACGTGGTCGATATTCATGTCGGCGATTTCATCGACATGATCGGGCAACGCTAGTCCGTTGGTGGAAAGACACAGCTTGAGATCGGGAACAGCTTTGGCGATGCGCGCAAACGTCTCCTTGGTCTTGCGCCAGTCGTAGCACGCGTCGCCGGGCCCCGCGATGCCGAGCACCGAGAGCTGCGGCACCTCGTTCGCCACCGCGATGATCTTGCGATACGCCTCCTCGGGCGTGAGCTTTTCCGACACCACGCCGGGCCGGCTCTCGTTCGAGCAGTCGTATTTGCGATTGCAGTAGTTGCACTGGATGTTGCACGCGGGCGCGACCGCGACATGCATGCGCGCGAAATAGTGGTGCGCCTCTTCGGAATAGCACGGATGATCCTTGATGCGCTCCCACAGCGCGGGCGGAATGTCGCTCGGCGGCGGGGCTGGGCTTTTCCGAGTGCGTGGAGATTTCAGCGCATGCCGTATCTCTTTTGTTGTCGTCGGCTGGTCTAAAGCGTCGAGCGACACGAAAAATGCCATGGTCCAGTTCCCGGGCGTCGGAGCGGCGCTGGACCGCTTCATTCAAGCCCCGTGCCAGAGGCGAAAAGTCAAGGTTCTCAAGGATTTTCAGCGCGGACGCATCGGCCGCCCTGTCGTGGCTTCGACAGAACTGTCGCAACTGCGACACTCCGCACTCCGCAACGAGACGTGAGCTGGGCGCGGGACAAGGCAATGGCTCGGTGCAAGAGGCGCCCGGCAGGCGCCGCGCCGAACAGGGCGTTGCTTTCGGCGTTATCCGCGGATCGCAGGCGAGGTCAGAACCGCTTGATGACTATGCCGTGCTTCTTCAGCGCATAGCCGATTTGGCGCGGCGTAAGTCCGAGGAGTCGCGCCGCCTTGGCTTGCACCCAGCCGGTGCGCTCCATGGCTTCGATCAAACGGCTGCGCTCCGGGCCGCGATCGCCGGATGCGACGACGAGGCCATCGACCGCCTCCGCAGGGCCGGCAGCGCCTGCATCACTCTCGCGCGGCGCAACCGGGAGCGGGTCGCTCAGGCGCGGCTGCGGGTCGAACTGCGGACGCGCGGTGCGCGACGGCTCATTGCTTTTCCACAGGACGGCGGAGAGGCATTGGTCGTTGCGGCAGGCGAGATCGGTCGCGACGATCAACGGCCCTTCGGCGAGCGTCGCCGTGCGCCGCACGCAGTTCTCCAGTTCGCGCACATTGCCGGGGAAGCAACAGCCGGAGAGCGCTTCGAGCGCGCCCGGCCCGAACGTCACCTCGCGCCCGTTCTCGCTGTTGAACCGATTGAGAAACTCCTGGGCGAGCAGCGGTATGTCGCTCTTGCGCTCGCGCAACGGCGGCAGCATCAGCGACACCACGTTGATGCGATAGTAAAGGTCGGCGCGGAATTCCTTCTTCACCACGGCCTCTTCTAAATTCTTGTTGGTCGCGGTGACGAGTCGCACATTCACCTTGATGGTGCGGCTGCCGCCGACCCGCTCGAACTCGCTTTCCTGGAGCACACGCAACAGCTTGGCCTGGAACGCCGGCGACATTTCCCCGATCTCGTCGAGAAAAAGCGTCCCGCCATCAGCGAGTTCGAAGCGCCCCTTGCGCGCGGCGACCGCGCCGGTGAATGCGCCCTTCTCATGACCGAACAGCTCCGACTCGAGTACGGATTCCGGCAGCGCGGCGCAATTGACCTTGACGAAGGGGCCGTTGACGCAGGGCGAGAGGTCGTGGATCGCGCGGGCGAACAGCTCTTTGCCGGTGCCCGATTCGCCGCGCAACAGCACCGGCGAACGCGACTTCGCGACGATCGCGAGCTTCTCGAGCAGCGAGCGCATCGGCTTGCTGTCGCCGAGGATGCCGGCGACGGGCAGTTTTCCGAGCTCTGGCTTGAACTCGGCCAACTGCTTCTGCAGGCGCTGGCTCTCGGCGATCAGCCGGTCGCGGTCGCGCGCCAGCACCCGATGCAACTCGACCGTCTGACCGATGAGATTGGCGATCATCACCAGGAACCGGACATCGAAGTCCAAGCGAACCGCGGAGCGCGCGTCGAAGACGCGGTCAATCGTGAGCGTGCCCACGACCTTGAAGCCGATTCGAATCGGCACGCCGATGAACGACACGGTCGTGCCGTCGTCGGCGCCCAGCGCGGTCATGTCCGCCGGTTCGAACAGCGGATGCGCCGCCACATTAGGCACGACGAAGGGCATCGCGGTGGCGACGACTTGCCCGATCGCCTTCTTCGGCATGCGCTCACGATAGCGTTCGGAGGATTCCTCGCTCCAACCAGCGCCGACCACGATATTGGGAACGCCGTCGTCGTCGAGCAGTACGATCACGCCGTGACGCATCTGCATGAACGAGGCCAATAGATTGACCACGTTCGACAACATCGTCTCGAGACGACTGGCCGAAGTCAGTATCTTCGAAATTTCATAAACGCCAGTCAGCGCGATTTCATTCACGGCGCCCGACTTCGCCGCCGGCGCAAGCGACCGGCGCACCCGTGCAGGATCGGCATGAAGCATCGGACACGCTCCATTGTCCTTGCTGCTCCGTCCCTATGCCCAAACGTATTGAGCGAAATTATGTGCGAAAATCTACAATCTGTCGCGCCTATTTTCATGGCCTTGCTTGCCTAAAAAGCAGACCTCGCGCCTAATCATCGACGATTGCCCGCCTGCGATAACCGCCAATGAACCGCGCCAAAAGGACTATTCAAACTCCGGGAAAAATTCTCCAAACGATCATAAAAGCGCCGGAGCCTTTCAGGAACTGTTGGGGATTAGCTGGACGGCAGGCGGAGAACCCGCTCGGCATTGTGGCGCGCAACGGCCGCACGAACCTCGTCGGCGAGCGGCACCGTGTCCAAGAACTTGCCCGCCGCGTCGCTCGACTCGAACGGATAATCGCCTGAGAACATCACGCGGTCGGCGCCGAGCGCGTCGATGGTGCAATGGAGTGGCTCTGCGGAAAACATGCCGGAGGTCGTCACCACGATGTTCTCGCGGATATAGTCGGATGGGTTTTTTCCGAGCTTCACGCCATAGAGCTTGGCGCGGCTGTCAAAACGCCACAACAGAAACGGCAGGGTCTCGCCGCGATGGCCAAGCGCTCGGCGGGCCTTGGGAAAGCGATCAAAGACGCCGCCGAAAATAAGTCGCAAGGCATGTGAACCGGTTTCGACGCCCCATCCCCAAGTCGCGCGTGACAAACTTTCGTAGCCTGCGAGCACCGGGAGAGGAGCCACCGGGTCAGTGGGATGCAAATAGATGAGCGTATCGAGCGCCACAGCCCGTTCCCAAAAGGGATTGAGCTTCGGATCGTCGAGATACTGGCCGTTAGTGTGGCCATTGATCATCGCCCCGCAGAACTTCAGGTCTTTCACGCACCGCTCCAATTCGTCCGCCGCCGCAGCGACGTCCTGCATGGGGAGATGGGCGAAACCCGAATAGCGATCGGGCCGCTTCTGGATTTCGCTGGCGAGAAAGTCGTTGGCTTCGCGCGCCTTGCGGACTGCGGTCGGAGCGTCGCGTTCGATTTGCACGCCGGGACCGGAAATGGAGAGAACCGCGCGCGTTATACCCGCGCTGTCCATGGCGGCGAGGCGCTGCTCGCCAAAGTCGGTCAGCCGGCCGTGCAGCTTGCTCTGAACCGTGGGATCGACGTCAGTGACGCTCGTCTTCCAGTAGTCGTCGAAGCCGGGCGCTAGAAAATGCTCTTCCAGCGCAATCTTCTTGCAAGCGGCCACGACGCTTTCTCCCTACAGCGAGTGTCGGCGCTGCCGCCAGCCTGCCTCGTTGTAGCGTCCTTATACCGCTTGCTGGGCTGCGTGCCCCAAATGGCTTTGCTCTTCCTCGCACTCGTGCAGCGTGCTCAGAAGGCTGAGCGTCGTGGCGTTCGGACAGTAATTGCGCCAGTCGCCCCAACCGGGATCGGCGAATTCGTCATCCAGATCGCGCATGCACTTGCCCCGCGCTTCGCAGTGTGCGCACAGCCCCGTCTTGATGCCCGCCATGCGCGAAGGCGCGCGGACCAGGTCGTCAGGATCGAGGCGCAAAGCGCGCATCCGGCGCTTGAGCAAGTCCGAGCTGTCGGCCACTTCGGAGTCTGGGGTGAGTCCACCGCGGTTCGGTGCGCCAGCCGCGCCCGTCGTGAAAGCTATCGTAGGGCGAGCTATCCAGGTCTTCAGAAGCCCGAGCAAACCGCCAAATGGTTCCCTGGGAGGGGTCATCCGACCCTCCTTCTCGTCACGGCAAACCTCCCCTTGTTCAAGATACATTAAATTATCACAGTCGCGAATATTTTTAGCATGAGAGTTCAAAATAAATTCTTGCCGTATAAAATTATTTTATCGCATAGCACGGCAGGCACGACCTGAGCGGAGCGTGGCCGCAGCCACGCTCCACCCGCGGCCACAACCGCGAAGCGTCATCAGGCCGCCTTTTCCGGGCGCGGCAAGCGCGACGGCACTTTCACCCAGGCTTCGCCCTCAAGCACGATCTCGTCGCCCACCTTGCAGGTGCAGGCGAGCCGCGCCCGGCACTTCTCCGCCATGAGCTCGGCGACCTCCACCTTCGCGTTGACCGTGTCGCCCAACCGCACCGGCGCGCGGAAAAACAGGGTCTGGGATATGTAGATTGCCCCCGGTCCGGGCAGCCGCATGCCGATCAGAGCCGAGATGAAGCTTGCGGTGTAAATCCCGTGGGCGATGCGTGTTTTCAGGAACGTCTTGGCGGCAAATTCCTCCGAGAGATGGATCGGGTTGCGATCCCCGCTCAACTCGGCGAACCCCCTGATGTCGGCATCGCTGATCGTATGCGACATCGACTCGCTCAACCCCAGTGTGAGGTCCTCGAAAAAGAGGCTTCGAATTTCCAATTTATCGTTTGCCATTTGCCTCTCCGGCCAGCTCAAATTGTTGCAGTGCGAAGAGCACCACGGGCGGGGCGAATTGGCAAGAGTAAACCCGTGCTGTCAGGCGCTTTTTTGCGCTCGGCCGGTTCGGGCCGAGCGCCGGTCGCACGGCAGGATTTAGAGGGGCTAGTGCGAAGCCCTTACTTCAATTGAAAAATTGCACGGCAAGCTTATCTGCGGCCGGCATCCCCGCCACCGCCTCCCGGGCCGCCCGGTCCACCGCCTCCGGGTCCGGGCCCGCCGCCGCCACCACCGGGTCCACCGCCGCCACCACCGGGTCCACCGCCGGGACCCGGGCCTCCGCTTGCTTGGAATCCGGCGCGCGGGCCTCCTCCTTGGCGGGCCACCCCTGGTCCGCCCGGCCCGGGCCCCGGACCGCTAAGGGCTGCCGGAGGAGGACCTCCCCGTCCGGGCCCCGGTCCACCGTAACCGGGCCCTGGGCCACCGTAGCCGGGACCAGGCCCTGGGCCGCCGCCCCCATAATATTTGGGTCCGCCATGGCGAAACCGCGGCCCGCCGTATGGCCCCCCCGGATAGGGCCCGGGAGCCGCCCAGCCTCGCCACCCCAGCGGGCCGCCCCAACCGAAACCCCGCCGCCAGCCGAAACCGCAACGGTACCAGCCGGGCCCGCGCCACCCATCATAGTACCAGCAGTAACGGTATCCGCCCCATATGAACTGAACGTTCTCGGCGAGGCTCACGGTCGCGCCCGTGGCGGCGAGCCCGCCCGTTGCACCGAGCGGTGCGGCCTGCGCACTGGCTCCGACCGCGATGAAGACAGTCGCCGTAAGTCCAACCAAAGTATAACGCATAGATTTTCCTCCGCGGATGTGTCGCATGCGTCACGCCGCTCCTGACGCCGTCCGTTCGGCTGCGGCAAAGCATCGCGGGACAATATCCGCCCGATGTTCGGCGCGCTCTAGTCCGCTCCGTGGCGGGATGCGGGTTATCCTACGGCAAAATCAGCGACTTCCGCCCTGCTACCGCCGCGCCGGATCACTTAGATCGCCCGTCGAACCGCCCAGGCTGCATAGAGAAGAAGGGTCAATGAACCCTTACCGACCTATGCGACATGCGAATGGCTGCATCGCAACATAAGGTCTTCTTCTTTGCGCTCGACCGCTTTATTTACAGAAGCGAAAAGATAGCGCGGTGCAAGCGCCGCGGCAGAGGAGAAAAGGAGACGGTCATGTATCTCGTCGCTGGCTTGGTTCGGATGCTGCGGGTCTGGCGCCGCTACAATGAAAGTCTTCGTGAGTTGAACCGGTTGGACGACCGAGAGTTGGCCGATATCGGGATCACGCGCTGCGACGTTCAGCGGATCGCGTGGGAAGCCGCGCGCGGCTGACGAAAGCGCCGGCCAATATCCGCGAAGAATCACGAAGAAAAAGCACCTTAATAAGGAGAAGAATCATGGTGGCGGTGAAGAATTTGGCTGGAAAATGCCTGGCGTGCACCGTGCTTTTCGGGTCATCCGCGCTGTTGGCGTGGACTCTGCCGCTTCTGGCCTGGGCCGCCTTCAAATTCTGAGGCGCGTAACCCCCAATAGTTCGCAATTTAGTTTAGTAATGCTACGCAAGCATTTGAGTTTGCAACTAGGTCGCGTCAAGTTACGGAGAAGCGCCCGCCTTCGGCGGGCGTTTTTGTTTCGGCGCGCCCCTCCCAAATAGGATAGACCTGCTCATCTCATTAGGTGCTGAGCTCTCCCGATCGGACGATCATCGATGCAGCCTGTCCACGTCATTGGCGGCGGCCTCGCGGGGTCAGAGGCGGCCTGGCAGATCGCGAATCACGGCATCCCCGTCGTGCTGCACGAGATGCGTCCGGACAAAACGACCGCAGCCCACAAGACGGCCGGGCTTGCCGAGCTCGTCTGCTCGAACTCCTTTCGCTCCGATGACCCGGAGACCAGCGCGATCGGCTTGCTGCACGAGGAGATGCGCCGGCTTGGGTCGCTGATCATGCGGACCGCCGACGCGCACCAGGTGCCGGCGGGCGGCGCGCTCGCAGTCGACCGCGACGGCTTCTCGGCCGCCGTCACCGGAGCGATTGCCGGGCATCCTCTGATCCAGGTCCGCCGCGAGGAGATCACAGGTCCGCCGCCGCCGGATTGGGATAGCGTCATCGTCGCCACCGGCCCCCTCACCTCTCCGGCCCTGGCCGAGACGATCCTCGCCGCGACCGGCGAATCGGCGCTTGCCTTTTTTGACGCGATTGCGCCGATCGTTCATCGCGACACGATCGACATGTCGGTCGCCTGGCTGCAATCACGCTACGACAAGGCGACCGCCGGCGGCTCGGGCGCCGATTACATCAACTGCCCGCTCGACCGCGCCGGCTACGCGGCGTTCGTCGATGCGCTGCGTACGGCCGACACGGCCGCATTCCATGAATGGGAGGCCACGACCCCCTATTTCGACGGCTGCCTGCCGATCGAGGTGATGGCGGAGCGCGGTCGCGATACGCTGCGCTACGGGCCGATGAAGCCGGTCGGGCTGACCAATCCGCACCGGCCGACGGAGAAGCCTCACGCGGTCGTGCAGCTGCGGCAAGACAATCGGCTCGGCACGCTGTTCAACATGGTCGGCTTCCAGACCAAGCTCAAACACGGTGAGCAGATCCGGATTTTCCGCACGATTCCGGGGCTGGAAGCTGCGGAATTCGCGCGGCTCGGCGGGCTTCACCGCAACACTTTCCTCAATTCGCCGAAGCTCCTCGATGCGACGCTGCGGCTCAAGAGCGAGCCGCGCCTGCGCTTTGCCGGGCAGATCACCGGATGCGAAGGTTATGTCGAATCGGCTGCGATCGGGCTTCTCGCCGGGCGCTTCGCCGCCGCCGAGCGGCTGCAAGCCGCCCTTGAGCCGCCGCCGCCGACCACCGCGCTTGGGGCGCTGCTCGGGCATATCACCGGAGGCCATGTCGAAACGATCGATGCAGGTCCGCGCTCGTTCCAGCCGATGAACGTCAATTTCGGGCTGTTTCCCCCGCTCGCCAACAGCCCCTCGCGCGGCGCGAACGGAGAACGACTCAAGGGTACGGCGAAGACGCTCGCCAAGAAGCGCGCGCTCACCGCCCGTGCGCTCGCCGACCTCGACCGGTGGATCGTCGGGCGCGCCGCGGCGGCCGCGGAATGATGCGCTCTCCGTCGACCAGGGGCCTGTGCTATATCGCGCGGCGATGACTGGCGAATCCACGCTTCCGGAAGAGATCGCGGGCCGCTTCCGCAGCGCGCTCGTGCTCAAGCGCGACGTATTCAGCACGATCGAGCGGGGCTATTTCCTCACCGAGCAGGGCGAGGTTCCGGCGGTGCTGCGCCGGATCGACGTCGCGCCGTGGTGGACGTTTCCTCTCGCCCATCACCTCTTCCATCGCGAAGCGCGCTCGCTCGCCGTCGCCGGCAAGCTCGGGATCGCGCCTCCGCTGTTGTTCGCCGGACGCCGCAGCCTCGTTCGCGGCTGGATCGACGGCCTGCCCGTCCACATCGCGAAGCCAGTGGCGGATACGGCGTATTTCCGGTCGGCAAAGCGGAACCTGCGCGTGTTGCATCGGGCAGGATTGACCCACAACGATCTCGCCAAAGAGCAGAACTGGCTGAGAACCCCGGACGGGCGCGCCGCGCTGACGGATTTCCAGCTCGCCTCGCGATTCCGCCGGCGCAGCTTTCTGTTTCGGCTGATGGCCTACGAAGACCTGCGCCACCTCCTCAAGCACAAGCGCCGCTACGCCCCCGAAAGCCTCACCGCCGGCGAGCGGCGCGTGCTTGCGCGCAAGAGCTGGCTCACCCGCATCTGGATGGCGACCGGCAAGCGCGTCTATTACTGGGTCACCCGCGGCGTGCTGAATGTCGCCGACCGCGAGGGCGGCGGGCTTCGCCTCGTCGACGATGCGCCGGCGCTGACCGCCTGGCTGAAGCGGCACCCGTCGGTGCGCGACGCAGCGATCGTGGCGTTTCCCGACCGCCGCAGCGGCGCCGGGCTTTATGCGTTTGTGGAATCCGATGCGCCCGACGCGTCCCTGCTCCGCGAGCTTGCCGCAACCGCCGTTCCCGCACGCATGCCGGAGCGGCTGCAGGTGGTGCGGCGGCTGCCGCGCGATGGGCTCGGAGCGCCGCGCACCGACATCCTGCAACTCATCGCAATGAATCAGATCGATCTCATCGACCCGCTGATCGCGAGCGAGGCCGAGAAGGAAGTGGTCGCACGCATCGTTGCGGACAGGCGTAACCTGCGGGACCGCTATGCGCTGTAAGCTCTTAAGGCCAAGGCGCTTCTCAAAGATTGCGTGCGGAGCGCCACAGCGCCCATTGCCGACGCCATTGCGGCACTTCGATGGGAGTAAACGGATCGCTGGCCCGCGCGTCCAAGCGGTCGAGCAGCAAACGGGCGAGCGCAACGGAGAGAAACGCGGGTCGCGCCTGCGCCGTCAGGCGGTTGGACGCCGTCGCGACCTGGTCGAGTTCGAAGCGCGCCCGCCCCCGCAAATCAGACAGCGCTGCGCACAATTGCGGCGTTGCCCGACGGGCATGGACGTCGGCGATATCGGCCCCGTGGCGCGCGAGCACATCAGCCGGCAGATAAAGTTGGCCGCGGGTGACGTGGATGGGAAAAGCCTGCAGCAACCGCGCAATGCCGGAGCCTATTCCCGCCGGTCCAGCGAGCCCGCCCGCGACCGGGTCGGCGCCGCCGAGAACGATGGCGGCGAGTTCGATCAGACTCGATGAGGTCTTGCGCGCATAGCCGTAGAGCGCGTCGAGACTGGGCATCGGATCATCGTAGAGATCGAAGCTGCGCGCCTCGATCAATGCGAGCAGCGGATCGACCGGCAATCGATAGGAGGCGATCGTGTCGATCAGGGCGTCGGCGACAGGGTTCGCCCTGACCTCGCCATAGCCTTCGCCCTGGAGCGCGCCACGCCACCACTGCAGACGGATTTCGCCCGCCATCGGCGTGCGGACGACCTCGCGCACCCGCGCGATCTCCACATTGAACGCATAAAGCGCGAACAGATGCCGCCTCAGCTCGGCCGGCGCGAACAGACTGGCGAGGAACCGGTCTTTATCGGCTGTGCGGACAAGATCTTCGCAATAGGCATACGAGTTCACGGTCTGGCAGTCCGTATGCGGTCATTCCTGAGCGCCGGAGAAGCTCATTCTAATCCATCATCTCGATCGACGAGGATGGAGCAGCCTTTGCGGGTGTCACGCGCCCCGAACGCCCACTCAATCGACGGCGACCAGCAACGCGCCGACCCGCCGACCTTCGGCGAGCAGAAGATTGTAGGTCCGCACCGCCGCGCCCGTCGCCATCGTCTCGGGAACGATCCCGCGCGCGCGCAAACGCGCATCGAGGGCATCCGGCGCGAGCCACGGGTCCCGTCCCGTTCCGATCAACAGGTGTTCGATCGGCGGCGCGCTCGTGAGGATGAGAGCAAGCTCGGTCTCCCCGATCGCGTCCGGGGCGGCGACGTCGATTGACCAGATCCCGTTGGGAAGGCACAGGAGCGAGCCGCGATGCGACATGCCGGCGAAACGGAACCCACCCGCGCCATAGGCCTCGATCTGCGCCGGATAAGGCAAATGCGGGGCCGCCGCGCGTTCGCCGGACATCGAACGCCGTTCAGGGTCGCGCCCCGGCCGGACTCGGAGTTGCCGCGCCAGACTTGCCGGCTTCGTCCTTTCCGCCTTGGGTTCGGACGCCGAGATAGATCAGCAAGGGCGCGGCAATGAAGGCCGACGAATATACGCCGACAACGGCGCCGAACAGCATGGCCTGCACGAAGCTTTGGATCGCTTCCGGGCCGAAGAAAAACATGCCGAGCAGCGACAGGATCACCGTCGTCGACGTGATCACGGTGCGGGACAGCGTGGAGTTCATGGACAGATCGAGGAGGTCGCTGATCGGCATGCGCTTGTGCCGGCGCAGCATCTCCCGAATACGGTCGTAAATCACCACCGTGTCGTTGACTGAATATCCCATGATGGTCAGAACGGCGGCGACCGACGAGAGATCGAAATCGAGCTGGGTCAGGCTGAAGAAGCCGATCGTCAGCACCACGTCGTGCAGCGTCGCGACCGTTGCGCCAACGGCGAACTGCCATTCGAAGCGGAACCAGAGATAGAGAAGGATTCCGAGCATCGCCACGAGCATGCCGAGGATGCCGCTCTGGACAAGTTCGCCCGACACGCGCGGCCCAACCACTTCGACGCGGCGATAATCGTACCCATCACCCAGCGCCGCCTTCACTTTATTCACGGCGGCCTGCTGCGCTTCCTCTCCGCCGGGCTGCTGAGCAAGGCGGATGAGGACGTCGCTCGGCGCGCCGAAGCGCTGAAGCTGCACTTCGCCGAGATCAAGTCTCCCCAGCGTGGTGCGGATCGCACCCAAATCGGCGGGACCTGCCTTCGATTGAATTTCGATGAGCGTGCCGCCGCGGAAGTCGATGCCGAAATTCAGGCCGACCGTAAAAAACAGAACGATGGCGAGCAGCGATAGTAGTCCGGATAGCGGAAACGTGACCCGCCGCCAACTCATGAACGGCAGGTTGGTTTCGTCCGGAACCAGGCGCAATAGCTTCACAGAGAACTCCGAACCTCAGATCGGCACCACGGCAGGCCGCCGTAGCCGGACCCAGTACGCCACGATCAGTCGCGACAGGGTGAAGGCGGTGAAAATCGTCGTAAAGATGCCGATGATGAGCGTGAGAGCAAAACCGCGCACCGGACCTGAGCCGAGGAAGAACAGGACCACGGCGGCGATCAAGGTCGTAATGTTGGAATCGAGGATGGTGGCAAGCGCTCGCGAGAATCCCGCGTCGATAGCCGAGATCGGCGTGCGACCCGCCCGGGCCTCTTCGCGAATGCGCTCATAGATCAGCACATTCGCGTCGACCGCCATGCCCACCGTGAGCACGATGCCGGCGATGCCGGGCAGCGTGAGGGTGGCGTTCAGCAGCGACAGCACGCCGAAGATCATCAGGACATTGATTGCGACCGCGACGTCGGCGAACACGCCGAGCAGACCATAGGTCGCGACAATGTAGACAATGACCAGGGTGGAGCCGACAAGGGCGGCGGTCTTGCCTTTTTCTATCGAATCCTGGCCGAGCCCGGCCCCGACGGTTCGTTCCTCGATGATCGTGAGCGGCGCCGGCAGGGCGCCCGCGCGCAGAAGAATGGCGAGGTCGTTTGCGCTCTCGACGGTGAAATTACCGGAGATCTGCCCTGAACCGCCGAGGATCGGCTCGCGGATAACCGGCGCCGAGATCACCTCGTTGTCGAGCACGATCGCGAACGGCCGGCCGACATTTTCCTGCGTCACCTGGGCGAAGCGGCGCCCGCCCGAGGTATTGAAGCGGAACGATACGATCGGCTCGCTGGTGCGCTGATCGAAGCCCGGCTGGGCGTCATTGAGGTCCTCGCCGGATACCATGACCTGCTTCTGGACCAGCACGGGAACGCGCTGCGCCCCCTTCCCTTCGTAAAGAATCTCGGAATCCGGCGGGGCGCGGCCTTGCTGCACCGCTTCTTGCGGATTCATCGACATATCGACGAGGCGGAAGGTCAGCTTTGCGGTCTTGCCGAGCAATTCCTTCAGCCGCGAAGGGTCCTGCAGTCCGGGCACCTGCACCAGGATGCGGTCCACCCCCTGACGCTGGATCGACGGCTCCACCGTGCCGAGCTCGTTGACGCGGCGTTCGATAATCTGGATCGACTGATCGACCGACTGGCGGATGCGCTCGTTCATCGCCGCCTCAGTCACCCGCAGCCGGATCAGCCCGCCTCCGGCATCGCTGACGTCGACGCTGCGCTGCCCGGTGCCGCCGAGCAGGCCGCCGAGCGGCTGCGACAGCTCGCGCAACTTGGCGAGCGCCTGGGGAACATCCGCGGTGTCCCGAATGCGCACTTCGACCGAATCGCCGCGCGCGACGAGCCCGGAATAGCCGATGCGCGCATCGCGCAGGGCGCGGCGCACGTCATCACGCAACGCTTCCACCTTCTCCCGGCGCACCGCATTGGCGTCGACCTCGAGCAGGATGTGCGAGCCGCCCTGGAGATCGAGCCCGAGGACGATGTGGCGCTGCGCCCATTTCGGCAAGCGCTCGAAGACCGACTCCGACAGCAGATTCGGCGCCGCCGCAAGGCAGATGAGAAACGCCGTCAGCAAAATCGCCAGGGCCTTCCACCGCGAGAAGTACAGCATTGGCTACTCTTGAGTGCTCGTCTTGGCGGCCTGCTCGCGGGAGCGCGACTCGATCAACGCGACGCAATCAGCTCGACGCAATCAGCTCGACTTGGCGGCCGCGTCATCCTTAACCGGCTCGCCCTTGGCGCGGACCTCGGCGACCATGCTGCGCAACTGGCGCACCCGCACGCCGTCCGTAACTTCCACCTCGATCTCGTTGTCGTCGACCACCTTGGTTATTTTCCCGATGAGGCCGCCGGAGGTCACGACGCTGTCGCCCCGGCGCATGTTCTTGACCATCTCCTGATGCTGCTTGGCCCGCTTCTGCTGCGGCCGCAGGATCAGAAAATACATGATGACGAATATAAGTACGAAAGGCAGCAACGACACCAGCATGTCGCTGCCGCCCGCTCCCGCGCCCTGGGCAAAGGCGGGCGTGACAATCATAAGCTCTCTCCTTGGGCGGCTTCTCCAAAAAACCGCGTGACCGTCGATCTCGACGTTCGCGGCCCGATGAGCCTTTGGTTCACCGAAGCGCCGGAACTATACCGGCCGAAACGCCTTTTGCAACGCCGCCCGCCTGCGGCGAAAGGCCGGCGGAAAAAAGCCCGCAAGCGTGGCAAGCCAAGCTGCCGGCGGCGGCGCGCCACGGATTTACGGCCCTTCGCATCGGCCATAGCGGATTTTTTCGCGTGGCGGCGTGCTGCAGTTGCTCGACTGGCGCGCCGCTCCCGCGCCACAGTCCCGCCGGTACGGCTCGCTTGCCGCCCTCGCCAAACGACTTTATATCTCGCCGCACATCCGATCGCCGTCGCCGCCGCGGGCGTGCCGACGCCATGGCGCCCATCGTCTAGCGGTCTAGGACGTCGCCCTTTCACGGCGAAAACAGGGGTTCGAGTCCCCTTGGGCGCGCCAGCCAAGTACTCGCTATTGGCGCCGAATGCCACCGAATTCGCGACGCGGGCCTTCAGGCTACATCGCCACTGCCCACAGGGTCCTGGTAGGTCATGTTCTCCATGATCCCCTCCGCAATCGCGGCGCGATAGATGGCTTGTGCGAAGCGCCGATCATCGATCGCCTCGGCGCGCGGCTTGCGCAGCAATTGGGGCACCGATTCTATCGCGCTCGTGAGCAGGTCGAGATCAACCGGCATGCCGACGCCGGCGGTGACGACAAAACGATCGGGCGCGAAATACCGGGTTGCGAACGCCGTTCCGACGGGCAGGGACAGCTCAAGACCCTCGTCCATCAACCAAAGATCAACCTTCCGAAACAAGTCGGTGACAATCAGCCCAGCGGACGGGTGCCGGCGCCGCACCACCACGATCGCGAAACGCGCATTGCACATGGCCTCAAGCATGAGCGCTTCGTCGGAGCCCGACGCAAACCGTGTCGATCTGGCGTATCGATCGATCGCCCGGGAACGGCCGGCTGGAGCCGTGTGGATCGCAAGATCGAAGGCCAGTGTCAACTCGTCCATGCTGTCGAGGATGAGGACCTTGCCGTCAGCCAGACCCAAGCGGCGCGCCTAATGCAGGATCGCGTCTCGGGACTGATCCATGCGCAAAGGGAAAGTCACCAAGGATACGGCGCTCAGCCCACAGCACTTGGACAAGTTGATCGAGGAGGCCACCGTTGCCCATCTTCATCGACCGTAGCGCGCCAGCACACGATATGCACGACATTGTTGCCGATTAGCGCACAAGCGCCGCATCAGGCCGCCGAAAGCCGCACTTCCAAGCAGTCAATTCGGCTCGGAGCGGCTCGCCAGGCGTCGACGATGTGATCGTTACTGCTGGAAAAGGATCTTCGGCATATTCGCAGTGGTTCGCAAGTAAGCGTACCTCCATCGTATGGCGAGACGAAGAGGCATGAACGTCCCTGGCTGGTCCACCGGCAACGCCTTATCCTAGAGACGCTTCGTCTTGACGAGATCAATAAAGACACTTCGTTTTGACGAGGAGCGCCATTCCGTCGATCTCGAACTCGCTCGCAAGGCTCCGTCCAAACAGGCCGAGCCACTTTTCCTGCGCCTCATAGGCGAGAGCCTCTCGCTCCTGCGGGCAAGCGTATGTGAGACCGGCAAGATTCTGCAGGTGGTGCACCATCTCGTGGACGAGTATGGACAACTCGGCCGGCGTTCTGCCCTGCCACCCGACAGGGAGCACGATTGTCTTTGTTGTGTCTTCGTAGATCGAAACGATCGATTGTCGTTGGTCGGCGGGCAACGCATTGTAAGCTGCGATCGCCTCACGACTCTGTTGCGGACCGAAAGCTGAATACCGGATAGAAGCGATTTCCATCGGCGCGGCAAACTTGACCGCGGGGAGATCGTAGTTCGCCGGAAGCGCATAGTTCGCCGATAACCAAGTTATGAGCGCAGTCAGCAGGGCCTGCATGGCTACATTTCCTCGCGGGCGGTCGCGGCAAGGCACGCGAGTGATAGCAAGTCCTCTTTGTGAGCCGTGTGAAAGAGGTCACCATCGCTGACTCGGCCAAGGACAATTCTAAGCAGTATAGGATCTTTCTCGTCTTGCCGCGCTGTGTCGTGCTGATGCGCTCATAGAATCGGTTGCGTTTGCTAAGCAAACGGCATGCCAAACCGGCTCCAGAGCGTCGCTGAGTTTTAAATAACGAATTGAGGTGCGCGGCGCGCGCGAGTCTCGACGACAGGCGCAACGTCACGTTTGGTCACGTGTCACGGTGCGAGTGCCGGACCTTCCCGAACGCAGAGTTCGCGTCTCCGCTGACGGCCGTCGAAACTCGGTTCGTAAATTTCGTCAGCTCACCAATGACGCTGCAATCTCATCCGGAGACCAATCCGCTACTGCCTCGATGACGCGAACGCATGTTCCGTGCATGCGATCGATGAGGACGTGCGTGCAGTACTTGTCGTCGATTTCAGAAATCGCGAGCCGCGTCGATGGCATCCACAGCAATGGAACCACCAGATCGCCAGGCCAGATACGCCAAGCCGAGCCGTCCTCAAGTTCGACGATGTAGCTCTTC
>JBAPYK010000008.1:0-5616 GCA_049284695.1 Rhodoplanes sp.
CCCCTTCATACGCGAGGAGCGACGATATGAACCCGCACATCCCTGAGGACCTCACCTCGCTATTCGACAGTCCCTTCACCGTCATGCACACGATGCCACCGCGCGATCCCAACGACGATGATGATGATGATGACGACGAAGACGAAGACGAAGACGAAGACGACGAGGAGGAGCAAGACGAAGAGAAGGCCCCACCGATCGTGCGGGAGCCTGATCCCGACGAAACGTAATACGCTCATCGCCGGCGCGCCGGCGCGGCCACCGGGGTCGAGGGCAGCCTCCGGGCGGTCTTTGCTTTGTGCGGTCTTGCCGCGGAATGCGCACAGGCGAGGCTCTGGCGCGTCAGGTAGCGGAATGCGTTTCCAGTAAAGCCTGTCAGCGCACGATGACGCGCCTGCGCACAACAGGCCTCCGCACGACCGCGCGCCTGCGAACGACGACAACCACCGGCTCCGCGATTGCCACGGTACTCTCGGCCGAAGATGTTGCAAGCGCTCCCGGGGCGAGCATCGGCCCCGCCGCATACGTCTCCGAACTCGCAACCGCGAGTCCTGCCACAAGACCTGCCGTTAACAGCACCATGTTATGTTATCTGGGGGGAGGTTGGCGAATTTCGCAGTCGCCAGATGACGACCACCATTGATGCAACGAACGCCCCGATAACTCCTGCGGCCAAGTCACTAGGCGCAGCGTGACGACCGGGGACAATCGATTGCCCGACCTCCAACAGTGTCGCGCAAATTGAGAGTGTCGTCATGAACTGCCATGGGGATCGCTCCGGGTAGCCCTGTGTGAACGCGAATGTGGTGAGCAGGTAGGCAATCATATGCTCGATTTTGTTGCCCATCCCGGTTCGGATCATGTCCTCTGCCGGAGTCCAGGACGCCACGGCTAAAGCAACAACACCCAGCCAAGCGCTTATCCGCATAATGTGGGCAGCAAGCAAAGATGGCATCGGCACGAGTCTCCAACAGCATTTACAGGCTTGGCGCCGGCCGGGAGTGGGCAGGCCCCGGAATGCTCATCCGGGGCCTGTAGAGCGGTCGCAAGCAGTCGAGGCAGTGACGTGACCGCCAATCCAACGGTGATATTGAAGCCGGCGCAGTCCAATTTAGCCTGACGGATTACCCTTTCTGGCGTAGATCACCCCCGGAAAGCCCATCGCGAGGAATGCGCATCGGCATCATGCCGCTTCGTGTCATGGCGACGGATCGGATGGCAAGCAGTCGAACTCCTTCCCATCCAAACCTATGTCGACGACACCTTTCTGCTGGACAAAGGCCTGGTGAATTATTGGGGTCACAATACGCGCGTCGTCGGCTCCACCAAGGCGGCGAGATCGCCGAGCAGCGTCGGATCGGCGTCCACGAGGGCCGGGCGGCCGGCGCCCTTCCGGCGCACCCGACCCGGCGCCGCCTCGGGCTCCGCCTCGCCACGCAGTTCCGCCAGCCCGCGACCGATCGTGCTGCGCGCAATGCCGGTGATCCGCGCGACGGCAATAATCCCCCCACGACCGGCCGCCACCGCTTCGGCGGCCGCAAACCGACGTCGCCCGCGCTCATACAGCACAGGATCCAGCGCCGCATACCGTAACTTAATCGCCGTATCATCAATCACACGGCGATTCTAAACCCCGCGAGTCACCGTGGGAATCCCCTCACAAGCAATTCCGATTCGATAATTTCCCCACGGGCCCTAAAGGGGCTTCGCCCACCAGGGTGCGGTTCGGACCAGCTTTTTTGACAGGCAGGACTGCTCGTGACGCAGCGGCGGATGTGGTATCAAATACAGGATAAACTGAAATACCGCGCCCTGAGGGATGTGTCGTGAGCAGCGGATGCACTATGTGCTCTGTATCTTGCGGCGTAATTCCTGCTCCCGTGTCCGCAACCGATTTCCGGACCTCCCAATCGCGGACCTCGGAACTCACGGACAGGATGCGCGTCCCGCCGTGGTCGCCATCGAATCGATCGCGTTCGTCATAAGGTTCAGAAGCACCTGCCGCAGCTGGATTGGGGTCACCGATCGCCGCCGGCAGCTGTGCATTGGGCCACCCTTTACGGCAGGCTTCAGGCCGGGAGGCCGCCGCGCTCGGCGATCAGCGCGTCATATTCGGAATCAGTCTTAGGGCCATAGGTCTCGAAAGTTGGGTCCATTTGCCGATAAGCCTGCTTGCGCGTCCCGATCGGATCAGCTTCAGTTTTTCGGCGACGCTCCGGTACGTCGACACCATAGACGCGAGCGCCATTGAGGCCAAATACCTTTTGCTTGAGCGAGGGCGTAAGCTCAGGATAGCCGTGCGCTTCGATCAGCGCCCGTGCGATTTGGAAGCTTCGGAAGGCCTGGATCTGGTCTTGAGGTGAGCCGTACCAGATTGAGTCCGTGCCCCAGAGCACATTATCCTCGCCGATATGCTTCAAAAGCTTGCCAAGGAGGTGCGCGGCGGTGGTCGGGTCGCGCATGACGAAGCGCCAGGTCGAACCGAGTTCGGCATAGACGTTGGCGTTGCGGGCGATGCCGTTGGTCTCCACCGACTTGATCAGAGTATCAACGCCGCGGGTGGCGTTCGCTGGATCATAGGCACCCTCGGTCGTACCCGCCTCATAGCCAGAGTGGTAGATGATGAAGTTCATGTCCGGGTATAGCGCGGCGGCGCGGCCCACGTCGGCGCATCGACCGAATTCTTCCGGGAATCCCGGGAAAAGCAGACCCTTATGGATGCAAATGTTACGCACGCCGAGTTCGCGCGCCCGTTCGATGAAGGGGATGCCGACGTCGGGGCTATCAAGTTTGAAGCCGATGCCTTGAGGCCCCCATTGCGTGTAGCACTTCCAAGCCGCGATGGGATAACGGTCGATCGCGTCCTTCATGAGCTGGAGCGGGGCTATGTGTGGGCCAGCATTCGGCACCACCATGGCGTGGAGGAAGAGCCGGTTCGCACCTTTGATCCGGGCAACTAGAACTCGCACCCGGTTTGCCTCCTCCAGCGAAAGCGGGTTGTTTTCGGGTAATTCGGGCACGAAAGAGAGCACCGCAAGCTCGGTATCGCTGTCCATGAAGACATGTTTGATGAACTGTTCGGCGGAAAAGCAGTCGACCGGGTCGTCGTCGCCGCAGGAGCCTTGGGGGAAGTTGGCGAGGATCTGCTCCCAATATTTGCCGGCGGAGCTGCGCCAAGCGCCAGCTGGATCGACCATGTGGGTCTGCACGTCGAAGATGAACTCGTCGCCGGCCAGCACCTCTGCCGCCGCGGCCGGCTCGAAGGCGCTCTCGTTGGGCAAACAAAAGAGACCGCCCGTATTGCCGAGTGCCGCGAAGGCTTTGTTGAATGTGAGCAACGTGGTCGCTGCACCGCAGAGGGATTGTAGAAACGCCCTGCGTCCAAGTCCGACGCGCTTGGCGTGCTCACCGATCCGCCGTTCGGCTTCGCGGTTGGCGCGCACCACATGCTCAGTCAGTGGCACCGGGCGAAACTCGCCATTGGAGGTCGCATCGACTTTGATCGGCAGCGGTCCCCTAATCTCGGTCGGCATGGCTGGTCCCTTTCTGTCGTTGCGCCTCGGGCATGTTCAGCTCCAACCGCTTATACGTTCCCCAATTAGGATCATGTAGGCAATTGCCTCAGACTTGTCAGATTCTGCTCTCGCTTGGTGAAAGCTGCGTGTCGAATCGGGAGTCAAGTGTCACCATGCGATCGGCTTGCGATCACGAAAGAAGCCAGTGACGCGCCTCCGGCTCAGGGGGAATTTTGTGCGGGTATTCATCAGAATAGCTATTGGTTTCAGCGCTAATGCTACTGTAGTGTGATGTTGATATGACCAATAACGATCGTCCTTTAGACGTGAAAATTGCAGATGCCCTCGCGGATCAAGCCACGCCCCCGGAAACGTTCAGCGATTTGCTGATTGCTATCGAAGAAGCGCTCCCGAAGTACGCGCAGGAAATCGAAGCGGCGAAGGTGAAGCTGCTCGATCCCACCATCCCGTCCACTCTCCCTCGATTTGGCCGCCCCAGGATCACACACGGCTTATAGAGTAACGGGCGAAAGGCAAGACAAGAAAGTAATGCGCGTTGCGTTTAAGCAACGAAAAAGGCCGCCCTGCGGCAGCCCTTGCTGGCAGCCGGCGCGCGCAGGATCACGCGGCCTTTCTCGACCGGCTCTCCGCCGCTGATTGCGTGCAAGCGCACCCCGGCTCGCTGGTCGTTGCCCTCCCCCTCCCGCCCCTCCCATGACCCTCGGCAACATGCGCGCGCTCGGCGTCCGCTCGCTCGCCGTGACGTGCGAAGTCTGCTACCACGAGGCAACATCAGCCAGCCGATAAGCTCGTTCTGAGCGAATTTTAGCGGTCAACACTGCCTTAGTATGAAGCCGAAGCCCAGAACCGCTTATCCTTAAGAGGCGGCCCTTACGGGGAAGTGCGTGGGATGCCGACATGCCGACCACCGAGCACGACGACTACACCCTCGTCGCCGGCGACGATTGGCACATCGTCGGAACCCTGCTCAGTAAAGACGGCAACCCGCTCGACCTGACGAATGCGTCGATCGCGTGGACGTTGCTTGATCCAAGCGGCGCACCGGTCGCAGCGAACGCTGTTATCTCGTGCTTGACCCGCCGACCGCCGGCAAGGTCAACGTCAAACTGACCGCCGAAACGACGGCCGCGCTCGCTCCCGGCCGCTACACCGAAGCGCTGCGGGGATCACGCGCGCCGGCAAAACATCAACATTCCGGAGGGCCTCGATTTAGTAAGCAGTGCTTACGTGCTGATCCCAGTTTCGCCCAGATGATGACGACGATGTGCCGCGTCTTGTGTTGGACTGGGAACAGGGGACAGCACATGAGCACGATGACCGACAAGCTAATTTTCGATTGCATTAAGCAACACTACCGCCCTTACGACACGCATGCAGAGTTCGGCCGGGGTTTTTCGGCCTGCCTGGTCGGCGATTTCCGCAACCCGCACGAGGCCGAAAGCATCTCCGCTAAGGCCTGGGATCGCGGGGTGGAGGCTGCAATGCACTATAAGAAGGCGACTGCCGCCTGAGATGGTTCAAAGCAGCCGAGAGGCCGCGCCCCACTAAAAGCGGGCGGTGACGATCTTCCGATCAGAACCGCTTCGGCCCCGAGCCGAGCGCGCCGGCTCGTTTTTTCCGGCGGGAGGCCCCAGGGCTCGGCCGTCGAGGGTCGTCGCTGCCTCGACGAAGACCCCGCCGCGGAGCGATGGCCTGTCCTTCCCGAAGGTGTGTTCCGCATGTGTAGTTGTCCCCAGGTTCTCCGTCCTGTCGACCGCCAACCCTGGATGTCGGTGTTCCACGACGGAGACTATTGAAAGCCTCACGGCGCTACGCAGTCTATACTGTCGCCATGAGCACCCGCGACCCGCCGCCCTCCCGCCCCATGACGCTCGGCAACAGGCGGGCGAACGGGGTGAGGTCGCTCTCCGTGACCTGCGACCTCTGCCACCACGAGGCAGTGCTGTCGATCGACCAATGGGGCGACGAGGTCCCGGTGCCGGCGTCGGGCCTCGCATGGTGTGCACGAGGTGCGGGATCGTCGGCGCCGATGCCCGGCCGAACTGGAACGAGTACCACCCGGCGGGACGTAAGTAGAGGC
>JBAPYK010000009.1:0-5242 GCA_049284695.1 Rhodoplanes sp.
CCGTCCGAGATGCAGGCGGCATGGTGTTAGCGCAGGAGCCGGACACGGCGCGGTTCGATAGTATGCCGCGTACCGTCATCGAACGAAATCTGGCGAACGGCGCCGCCTCGCCGAAGATGTTGCCGCGTCTCCTCCAACGCATTCTGAGCGGCGAACCGCTGCCGCATCCCGATGGGCACGAGGAGGATGCCGGCGCCGGAGACCCCGAGCGTCATATCCTTCAGCTCTTGCAGCGTCGGTGTGGCACCGATTTCGGGCATTACAAGAAAACGACGGTCGGTCGACGGATCCGGCGCCGGGCCGAGATGGCTCATTTTGACAACCTCGCCGCCTATGCGGCGAAGCTTGAGCGAGACCCCGGAGAAATTGACCTCCTGAGCAAAGACCTGCTGATTGGGGTCACGCATTTTTTCCGCGATCCCGAGGCTTTCAACGCGCTGGCGGAAAAAGTTCTGCCACGAATCATGGCGGATATATCCGCCCAGCGGCCGTTGCGGGTGTGGGTGCCGGGCTGCGCCACCGGCGAGGAAGCATATTCGATCGCGATACTGTTGATGGAATATGCGCGCAAGGAAGGCGTCGAGCTCAATGCCAAGGTCTTCGCTACCGACATCTATCGTCCGGCCCTCGAACGGGCCGGGCGCGGCGTCTATGATGAAGCGACTGTCAATTCGCTTGGACCGGAACTGCTCGAACGCTATTTCGACGTGAGCGGCGACCACTATGTGGTGAAGCCGCAGCTCCGGCGCTTCGTGGTGTTCAGCGCCCACAACCTCCTCAAGGATCCGCCGTTCACGCGGATAGACGTCGTCAGCTGCCGTAACCTTCTGATTTATTTCGACGAGGTCGCGCAGCGCATGGCGCTGATGCTGTTCCACTTCGCCCTCGATCGGAATGGGATTCTGTTCCTCGGACCGAGCGAAACGGTCAGCGAACTCGCCGATGAATTTGGCGTGGTCGACCAGCATTGGCGCATCTTTCGCAAGCTGCGGGATGTGCGATTGCGCGAATCGCTGCGATTGCCCGCGTCGATGCCGCTGCGCGACGAACCTTCCTCGAACGCGGATGGGCGATTTCCTTCGCCCGCGACGGCGGGTGGCGGCGCAGCGAGGAACGCCCCGCATCGGCGCGGGCTGGCCAAAGCCTATGATGCGATTCTTGACCGCTTTGCGCCGGCCGGCGTGCTCGTCACCCGCGATGGCACGATTTTGCACGTGTTCGGCGACGCGCACAAATACCTGGAATTCAAGGGCGGACGCTTCTCGCCGCTCATCACCAATGCGGCGGCAGAAGAGCTGCGCCATACGATCAGCACAGGCCTTGAGCGCATGCGCGGCCGCAACACGGCGCCGTTCGTCCGCCGCGTGCAGTGCAGGCTTAGCGGGGAGCGGGAGAAGACCTTCAAGGTGGCGGTCGAGCGGCTCAATGGCTCGGAGTGGCAGGATGAAGACTATTGCATGGTCACATTCGCCGAGGTTGCTCGCGCAAAAGAGGGGGCAAAGGCGCGGCAGCGGGTGGAGTCGATCGGAACCATTGAACTCTATCAGGAGCGCATCCGCGATCTTGAGAACGAGCTGCGCGTAACCGAGGAAAGCCTGCAGACGACGATTGAGGAGATGGAGACGACCAACGAGGAGCTCCAAGCGACCAATGAAGAGTTGATGTCCGCGAACGAAGAGCTCCAATCGACCAACGAAGAGCTGAACTCGGTGAATGAAGAGCTCTTGTCGGTGAGCGCGGAACACCAGCGCAAGATCGACGAGCTGGTGGAACTCACCATGGACATGGACCACCTGCTCAAGAGCACCGACATCGGCGTCATCTATCTCGACCACGACCTGCGGGTGCGCCGACTTACGCCGGCCATCGCCAGGACTTTCAACCTTCTCGAACAGGACATCGGGCGGCCGATCGAGCACATCACCGCTCGTTTCCATTACCCGGACCTGATCGAAGAAATCAGGTCGGTGCTGAATGGGAGTGGGGTCAGCGAGCATGAAATCGCGGTCGAGGATCGCGCGTTCCTGCTGCGGATTCTTCCCTACCAAGTCGGCGCCGACACCGCAGGCGTCGTTCTGGCCCTGATCGACATCACGCCGCGCAAACATATCGAGAATGCGTTACGGGCGAGCGAAATCCGCCTCAGCACGATTATCGAAACGGCGGTTGATGCGATCATCACCGTCGACGAAAAAGGAATCGTACAATCGTTCAATCCATCGGCCGAAAAAATTTTCGGGTATCGCAGCGATGAAATGATCGGAAAAAATGTCGCCATGCTCATGCCCGAGCCGATACGATCGGCGCACGACGGCGATATCGCATCTTATCTCACTACCGGCGTGGGCAAAGTCATCAACACCGGCCGCGAGGTCGAAGGATGCCACAAAGACAGAAGCAGGATCGCTCTCGACCTCGCGTTGACCGAGTGGTCGCTCGAGGGGCGGCGGTACTTCACCGGCATCATGCGCGACATCAGCGCGCGCAAGGAGCGCGAGCGCCACATTCGTCTGATCATGCGCGAGCTGTCGCATCGCACCAAGAACGTTCTTGCCGTCGTTCAGGCCATGGCGTGGCAGACCTCGCGCACGAGCGTCAATGCCGAGGAGTTTCAGGACCGTCTCTCCCAGCGCGTCGACGGCCTGAGCCGTTCGATCGACTTGCTCGTTCGGCGAGAATGGGAGGGCGTCGACATCGAAGAGCTGATCCACGATCAACTGGCGCCATTCTTCGACGAAAAATATGCTCGCTTGCAGTTGACTGGCCCGCCCCTGGTGCTCAAGCCGAACGGCGCGCAAGACCTTGGGCTCGTGTTGCACGAGCTTGCGACCAACGCCTCGAAATACGGCGCGTTGTCATCGCCAACCGGGCGCGTCCTTATCACCTGGAGCGTCGTGATCGGGTCGACCGCCGCGGCCGTTTTCAAAATGACCTGGAAAGAAGAAGACGGGCCTCCGGTCGTCCCGCCGGCGCGCACGGGGTTTGGTTACACCGTGATCAAGGACATGATGGCGAAGGCGCACACCGCCGAGATAAGCATGGACTTCGCTCCCAAAGGGCTAGTATGGCAAATGGAGATGGAGGCGCAACGCATCGTCCGCCCGGCGAAGGAAATGCTGAGTTATGACTGACAATCCATTGCAAGGCCTTCGCATTCTGGTCGTCGAGGACAATGCGCTGTTGGCCATGACCGTCGACAGCATTCTGCGCAGTGCCGGCGCCGAAGTGGCGGGGCCGGTGGGCACATTGAGCGAGGCGGAGCGGCTCGCGTCGGGCGAGACGCTGTCCGGCGCCATATTGGACGTCAAGCTGCACACCGAGGAGGTTTGGCCGGTCGCGCGCATCCTTGTCGATCGCGGCGTGCCATTCGTTTTCTGCTCGGGCCATTTCGACCCTGGTAGCCTTCCCGACGAATGGTCGGACTATCCCATTCTCACCAAGCCCACCCGCGCTCGCCAGATCGTCGAGGGGGTGGCGCGGGTGGTCTGCAAATAACGTCAGCCGGCGCGCTCGCGCTCGATCCAGTGCCGTTCAAGGTTGGCGATCAACGCCGGACTGAAATGACAGAACGCCTGCTCGCGCGCATAGACGGCGGCATAGGCGCGGAACAGGTCGAACGGCTCCTGTCCGACCCGGAGCGCCCGCCGGTTGGCGGCGGCGCTGACGACGCCGGAGCTTGATAGTCCGTCCACGACACGGCCGATCGCCGCGTCCATCGTCCCCACATCGACAATCTCGTCGCAAATCAGGCGGCCGTCGGGCTGGTCGCAATCGATCCGACGTTCGTATTGGATCGCCTGCCGGGCGATGCGATCGCCGACAAAGCGCGGCAGCCGCAGATTGGCGAAGCCCGGAATGATGCCTTCCTTGCGCGCCGGCAAAGTCAGGTACGCGGGGCGTTCGGCGATGATGTAATCCGACACCAACAGCAACTGGCAGTGGCCGCCGATGGCGAAGCCCTCCAATGCGGCGATCCATGGCTTTTCCAACGTCTCGCCGCTCACATCGTCCGGCAAAGTCTCGGGGTTGGCGAGACCACGATAGATTTTATGAACGTAGCCGAGGTCGCGCTCGATATACCAAAGGTAGGGAATCCGCCCTTGATGGAGGTGGGAGAGATTGATGCCGGCGCCGAACAGGCGGCGATTTGGGTAGCGCGGATGCGCAACCGGTGCGCCGCGCAGCACCGCCACGCTGGTGGATTGATCGAGGAGCGCGAGGTCGACGCACGTCGCCATGGCGGACAGGGTCGTATCGTCCTCCGCGTTGAGATGCTGCGGATTGCGCATGGTGACGACGCTTGCCCGGCCTTGCCGTTCGACCGACGCGCCGCCGAGGTCGACGAGGCCGTCACAGGCGAGCCGAGGGGCGAGTTCGACGGCGGCGCGAAGCGGCAGCAGCATGGCGTGGCAGAGATGGCGTCCAGGCCGCTCTGATGCGAGCACGGCGGAGAGAAACAGGCCCTGGTCGATCTCCACCCCGCTCTTGTCGCGCAAAGGCAACCGGCTATCCGCCGCGACTTCTTCCGCGGTGGGCGTGAGGCCGGGCAGCGCGCGCGCAGCGGCGGCAACCAGCTCGTCGATCCGCAGGAAATGCGATCGGCGATCGGTCAAGCGGTCATAGAGGGCCTCGACATGGGCGGCCAAGAAGCGCATCCGCGCTTGCCGCGCATGCTGGTCGATCAGCTCGGCCGCCGCGCGTTCGGCCGCGCTGCGCCGCGGCTTGTCGGGAAGCCGCGCAATCAGCCCGGCTGACTGGCGCCAGAACTCCGAGAAGACGCGGCAGTCCTCGTCGATTTCCCGAGCGCCGCGCGGCTGCGCAGCGATCCAGGCCGCAGAGGCGTCGGAATCAACGCCCGCCGCGCGCAACAGCTCTACCGAGACATCGGCGTTGAACGGCTTGCTCATTCGAATGTTCGATCGCGTCTTACTTGACGAGAAAATGACCGTTGGTCATTCGGGCTCGAAATTCATCGCCACGCCGTTGATGCAATAGCGCTGGTGCGTGGGCGGCGGTCCGTCGTCGAACACGTGGCCGAGATGGCTGCCGCAGCGGCTGCAATGCACTTCGGTGCGCACCATGCCATAGCTGGAGTCGGTCGAACTCTCGACCGAGCCCTTGATCGGATCGTTGAAGCTCGGCCAGCCGGTGCCGCTCTCGAACTTCAGCTTGGATTCGAACAGCGGCTGGTCACAGCCGACGCAGGAAAAAGTGCCGGCGCGCTTCTCGTAGAGCAAAGCGC
>JBAPYK010000010.1:0-10675 GCA_049284695.1 Rhodoplanes sp.
CGCGCAGGCCGTCGATATTCCCCGGCGCGACCACATGCGCGCGGTCGGCGACCGGGTGTTCAAGCAGGCGGTGCTGCGATTCCTGGGCGAGCGGCCCTGACGCTGCTCGCGCATGCGAGGAGCGCGATGCAACCAGCGCGCGATGTCCCCCCGACGTGCCGCGTGCGGCGGCCCGCCGCTCCGCCTGTGGAAGGGCGACCTTGTGCAGGGATGCGCCGTGCGCCGGGCGCGGTATACTGCTGCTGACGAAGCCGCCGGGAGGGACAAGCGTGGACGCGCTCGAAATCAGGAAGCTCGAAGCCTATATGCGCCGCCTGTTCGGCAATGCCCGGCTGCGCGTCGTGCCCAGGCCCAAAAAGGACGATTCCGCCGAGGTCTATATCGGCGAGGAGTTCATCGGCGTCATGTTCGTCGACGACGAGGACGAAGAGCGATCCTATAATTTCCAGATGGCGATCCTCGGCGCCGACCTGGACTAGGCACAGGCGTCATCCCGCGCGCTTCGGGTGGAGCTCGGCGATCAGCCGGTCAAGCCCGCTCGCGAAAGCGCGCCAGTCGGCGAGCCACTCGCGCGGGAAGCGCACGGTGACGTTTACCTTTCCAACGAAACGCTCGAGCAAACACGAAGCCGGGGCGAGGGGAATCGCGGACCGGGTGCAGCGGGCGACGAAATGCTCGGGCGCGCTTTCGTCATAAACGAGGTCCTCGCCCTGGTAGGGCGTGCCGTCGCGGAATGCCGTCACCGTTAATCCCTCCGGCGCGTTCGACGGCTCGGCCGCCGCGTAACGCAGATAGATTGTGCGCAGCCGCTCCGCCGGTTCAGCCGCCCCGTCGCGCGCCGCGATGCTGACAAAGAGCCGCTCCGGCCGGGTGACGGCGGTATTATCGTCGCTCGGCGCGGGCGGCGCGAGCGCAGGCCAGGTAAACACGAGATCGACCCGCTCTTGCGGACCGGGGCGGCGCTGCACCTTTCGGCGGACCGCCGCGGGGGGCACCTGGAACGTCTCGCCGGCAATGACGATCGGCAGATGTGGGGCGTCGGCCGCCGGCGCCGCTTCGGGCCAGCGCGGCCACAGCGCGTAAACGACAAAGCCGATCGCCAATCCCGCCACAGCCAACGCGGACAGCACGGGAAGCAACAGCCGCCGGGCGTATCCTGCCCGCCTGCGCGCGCCCGTCGCTTCTCCTCGCCTTACTCCCTCCGCAGCCATGTCTGCCTCCGCCTGCGCGAATCAGCGGCGGAGTATGCCACGCCCGCCCGGAACGTCGCCCCCGTTCGGCAGGCGCACAAAATCTCTCCGTCGGTCACACCCAGCCTTCATTCGTTTACCGCAGCCCCCCGCTCGCCAAGCCGCGCCTGCCGTGGCAAGTTCGCCGCTGTTTTGCTCATTGGGAGAGTGTTCATGCCGATCTACGAATTCGACGGGGTGCGGCCGGAATTTCCGTCCGATGGTCAATCCTGGGTCGCCGAAACTGCGGTGCTGATCGGCCGCGTGCGACTCTTGTCCGAGGCGAGCGTGTGGTGGAACGCGGTTCTGCGCGGCGACAATGAGTGGATCGAGGTCGGAGTCCGCTCCCAGATCCAGGACAATGCGACGCTGCACACCGATCCCGGCTATCCGCTCACCATCGGCAGCGACTGCGTGATCGGCCACAATGTGATCATGCATGGCTGCACGATCGCCTCGCACTGTCTGATCGGCATGGGCGCGATCGTGATGAATGGCGTCCGTATTCAGCACGGCTCGATCGTGGGCTCGGGTGCGGTCATTCCCGAAGGGAAGGAGTTTCCCGAATATTCGCTGATCGTCGGCTCGCCCGGCCGTGTCGTGCGCACGCTGGACGAGAAGGCGGTGAAGTCGATCGCCGCCGGGGCCGACAATTATGTCCGCCGCTGGAAGGCCTACGCCAAGGGGCTGAAGCCGGTCGCCTGAGCCGCGCCATCTTGGAGACGGAGCCTCGCACCGCGCGATGGTGCTACAAACCGTCATGATCGTCGCCTATGACGGTTCGCCCCGCTGGCCGCATCTAGCGGCGCAATGCAGAAAGGCCCGTCAATGGCAGCGCTTACGCTTTATCACCTCGCTCCCTCACGTTCCTCGGTCGTCCATTGGATGCTGGAGGAGGTCGGCGAGCCGTTCGATCTGCACGTGCTCAAGCGGGGCGAGAACCGGGAGCCGGCCTATCTCGCGATCAATCCGATGGGGAAGGTGCCGGCGCTCCGCCACGGTGACGCGATCATCACCGAAGTGGCGGCGATCTGCTGTTATCTCGCCGACGCATTCCCCCAGGCGCGGCTCAATATTCCGATCGGCGACCCGCGGCGCGGTCCGTATCTCAAGTGGCTGTTCTTCAATCCGGGTGCGCTGGAACCCGCGATCATGGACCGGGCGTTCAAGCGCGCCGAGGAAGCGCCGCGCCAGGCGCTCCCCTATGGCGACTTCGATACGACCATGGACGTCGTGGCGCGCGCCGTGAGCCGCAGCCCGTTCCTATTGGGCGACCAGTTCACCGCCGCTGATCTTGTGATCGGCTCGAGCCTGCGCTGGAGCACCATATTCAATCTCATCCCGCCGCGCGCGGAGTTCACCGACTATATCGCCCGTTTCGCCGACCGCCCCGCGCTCAAACGCGCGACGGCGAAGGACGAAGAACTCGCCAAGGCGCAACAAGGCTAAGGCCGATCCGCGCTGCCGCTAATCAGCGCAGCGTCTTGGAGCGGCGCAGCGCGTAGCCATGGAAGTGATCGATCTCATAAGTGCTGTCGCACACCGAGCCGCAGCGGCTGGCCGCTTCGGTCACGCGAATGGCAAGCGATGCGCCATCGGGTTCCGCCTGTCCGCGATAGAGCGCGATGTGATGGTCGGGCAGCAGCAGCGCGTCGCCGACGCGCATGCGGTCGAGCCGATCAACGCGCGCGGTGACCTGGGCCAGATCGGATGTTCCGATATGGCGGCCAAGCTTCCACACATTGGCGACGAACCCGGAGCAGTCGACGCCGGCCGTCACCCGGCGAGTTCCGTCTGGCCAAAAGGTCCCGCCGATATTGCCGGCGATGTAGCCTTGTTCGATCTTCTGGTCGAAGCGCTCAAGGGAATCCGATCCGCCCCAGTCATAGGGCACGCCGGTCATGTTGGCCGGCCGCGATCGCCTTGCGACCTCGGGGGGCGGCACAAAGCGGTCGGGGCGGCGACAGGCAACCGGCGTTCCGGCCACGATGAGCGTTTCGCAGGGATTGCGCAGATTGTCGTCGGTCAATGTCCATTCGTGATCGCGATAAGCGTTCATTGCTTGGCGCATGCTTGACCGGGTGACGGCGGCGGCGCCGTCCGGGCGGCTTTGCCCGGCCGGACGTCCTTCTTCGCCGACGTCGAGCGTCGTCGAGTCGGTCGGCTCGATGAGAGGAAACATGGGGGACAGCGGCGGCGGCAACGGCCAATGACGGGGCCGCCCTTTCGTCTTTTGCAATTTGACCAGTTGCGGCGATGGCGTCTGGAAGGGCAGGCGGTAGATCTTGAATGGGCCCGGCTTGTCCGACGAGATCAGGCTCGCCAGGAGCGCAATCGTTCCGTCGGGCATGATCGTCGCGTAATCGAATCCGATGCGCGACATCGCGGCGCGGGGCAGGCGCGCGATTCCGGAGAGCGTGCCGTCCTTTTCGAACCGGCCGACATAGACATTGACTTTGATCCTTTGCTCGTCGGGTTCGTCCGCGGGCGGCTCGCTCAGATAGTACTCCTTCCACAGCACGTAGCGCCGTCGGTCGCCGATGCGGTCCAGCTCGCGGGCGCTGGCGAGGTAGTAGGGGCCGACGGCGCGGATCGCCAATGCGCGTTCGCCGCGGAAGGCCTTGAGCGTCAGGCCCGACCGCGTGCGGACGACGGGCGGGATGCGGTACGTCGCATCCTTGCCATCATGCGCGGCGGCGGTGAATTCGCCCGGCCAATGGGACTCGTCGCGGCCGACGTCGATGCGCCGTTTCCCATCCTCGGAGATGATCGCGACGCTCGCCGGCCGTCGCACAAGCCGCCATGGACGAAATCCGGTTGGCATCGATGCAGTTTTCACCGCGGCGTCATTGGTGTCGCGATAGGCGGAGATAACGCCTTCCAGCGGATCGACCACCGCCACCACATTGTCATGCAAGTGAAAAATATGACTGGGACCGGCGCCGTCGCGATCCTTGCGGATTTCGATCTCGGTAAAGCCGGATGCTTGAGCTTGGCTCAAGGCAAGAAACGCAAATAGCAATAAGGCCCCGAGCCTCAGCGCGCTCATTCTCACGAGACTTCTCGCTCGATCGCTTTGCTTCAGATTCTGCACGGCAGCAGGGTCGATTTGTGGCGCAGGATTCCGACGTCGATCAGGCAGTATCGCTTACCTTTCGCGCTCGCGCCACACTACCGCGAAGCCGGACGATGCCGCGAGACAGAGGGCGACGAGATGAACTTGCACACTGGTCTTGTGTGATACGTTTACGTTGCAGATGCGTGCAGAAAAATGGCCAAATCCCCATCGTCTCGAACATTCGTGCTGGTCCACGGCATGTGGCACGGCGGCTGGTGCTGGAGCCGGGTGGCCGAGGTGCTGCGCGCGCGGGGCCACAAGGTGACGACGCCAACCCAGACCGGCCTGGGCGAGCGCAAGCATCTGCTGTCGGCGTCGATTACGCTCGACACCTTCGTCGCCGACGTCGTGAACCATCTCGAGTGGGAAGACCTGAGCGAGGTCGTGCTGGTCGGCCACAGCTTCGGGGGCGCGCCGATCAGCGGCGCGGCGGACCGGCGCCGGAACGCATCGCCAAGCTGATCTATCTTGATGCCGCCATCATGGAGGACGGCGAAACCTGGTTCGGCCTGCTGCCTCCCGATCTCGTCGCCGACCGGACGAAAGCCGCGCAGGATTCCTCCGGCGGACTCAGTTTGCCGCCGGCCCCGCCGGAAAGTTTCGGCGTGACCCATGCCGGCGACGCCGCCTGGCTCGCCCGCCGCTTGACGCCGCATCCCTTCGCCACCTTGATCACGCCGCTCAGGCTCAAGCACCGCTGCGGCAATGGCCTGCCGGCGCATTACATCAGCTGCACGGCGCCCGCCTATCGCCCGACCGCGATTTGTCGCGATCGCGCGCAGGACCGCGGGTGGCCCGTTTCGCTGCTCGCCACCGGCCACGACGCCATGGTCAGCGCTGCGCAAGCCACGGCGGCGATGCTCGATGCCCTTGGCCGCGAGCCGTGAGCTGCAGAACGCGCGGTCCGTCAGAGCCGGGAAGGCGCGGCCGCCCTGGTAAGAATGTCCCTCACCACATGCGATTTTGCGTCGGCGTAGTTCTGTACGTATTTCCAGCTTCGAGCGGCCAATTCGTGTTTCGTGCGTTCGTAAAGTTTCCGGTCCGCATCGCTTGACCGCAACCGATCGCGAAACGCCAGCATGCGGTCGATCTCCTCGCATCCCTGGGAAAACACATGAAGATTCCCATCGATGACGGGGGACTTCAGCAAGCGATGCTCGAACCATTCGGGTTCGCGGATTCTGAGCACATATCCTGCCGCGACCAACGGCGGCACGTATGAGATTTCGTCGGCGGAATCTTCAACCGCCAACACCATGTCGATGATCGGCTTAGCGGAAAGTCCCGGGATGGACGTGGAGCCGACATGTTCGAGCAGCAATACTTTAGCGCCGAGCACGTCGCGTATCTGCTTCCCCAGCCGCGCATACATTGCAGGCCATTCAAGATTGTATGGTTCGAGCGGGATCGTTGCGTTCAGCGGCGCGACTTCGCCGACCGTCACCGCGCGGAGCTGTTCCTCCGTCAGTGGCGCATTCCGCGATCGCCATGTCTTGTCATTCATGAACTATGCCGCATCGACCCGCACCTCGGGGTCGTCATCAATTTTATAATCGACGCGGAGCCGCCGGCAATTTGGGCAGCCGGCGCGCCTAATTCTGAGGGCGCTCGTCCGGGTTGGGCGTCTTTGCGGAAGCCGATGGGTCATAACCCGGCAGCGCCCCCCTCGCTGCCGGCCGTCGCCCGAGCACGAATGTTCCCCGCTCGATTCAGCCGCCGCCACCGTCGACGAGGCGATTGCCTAGGAGGGAAGTATCTCGAAGTAAGTGAGTAACGACGCCGCTTCTGGCGAACGGAGCGTCAGCGTGCCCGATGCGTCGATCGATGCAGTGATTGAGTTGCGCACAACCGCGGCCGCCATGAACGTGCGTAATGCCGTCTGCGCTTCCTCTGGCATAGCGAGGAACGCTCTGACCAGTTCTAATAGACCTGGCTCCTGGCTCCAGTAATAACATTCAAGAATTCGTCGGCTGTCACCCGTCTGTGCAATCAAGTTTTGCACAAGTGTTGCAACATCGCATCGGAGCTCTTGTTCGGCTTCGGCTTCCAAGATCATTCCTTGGCCTGTCCTTGACATCGCCACCCGGTACCTCCGACAACGCGACTTATTCATATACTTACAATATACTTAAACTGAACTACGTCTGTCAAAATGCGAAATTCTCGCCCAATCCGGGCGCGATCACGAGCAGGTGAACCCCGCCCGGTTGTCGAGTTGATAAATTTCAAAAACGAATCCGGAGTTGAGGCGCTTGCTCTGACTCAATCGGATCATAGGGTCGTGTGTCACGTGGAATCAATAAATCGAAAGTCTCCCCGGACAGTACTTTAGTCACTACAGGAACTATAGTTACTCCCGGATGAAGTTGCCGATGAGTAAAACATACCGCCGGGGCGGATAATCTGGCGCAACTGCATAGAAACCAAGCTGCAGGGGCGTTTTAACTAGAGCGTGTGCACGGGCGCTTATTCAACAGCGCGCCCATCTGTCGCAGGCCCCGCACCAAAAGGGCCGATTACGATCGGCGCCAGAAAGGAAGATGACCATGGGAGAAAGGCGTCGCGATGCCGTTGACATGTTGGTTGGCCGCAACATCCGCGTACTCCGCCAGGATCGCGGGATGTCGCAGACGGAACTCGCGAGAAATATCGATGTCACCTTCCAGCAGGTGCAAAAGTACGAAAATGGGACCAATCGCGTCGGAAGCGGCCGGCTATTCAAAATCGCGTCCGTCCTCAAGGTTCCGATCACGGCCTTCTTTGAAGGAGCGAAGCAGGTTGCAAGCGACAATACCTGTTCGGGGTCGCCCGTGGCCTTGCTAGCGGAGCCCTACGCCCTGCGCCTGGTGCAAGCGTTCTGTTCGATCGACAACATGGAATTGCGACGGTCGATCACCGAGTTCGCCGAACAAATTGCCCGCGGAAATGCGCAGAGGCATGCCGGCGATAAAGACATCGAGCCGAAACACACGGCACTCTTGTGAGTGCGGGCGGGGATCCGTCTCCGCATCGGGCAGCCGATAAGTTACGCTTGTAGTCAGAGTCCCCTCGAGTAGCGGGGGGCCTGCAACCGGTCGCTCCGAACTACAACCACCAGTCATTTCTTCACGGCTTGTTTGCGTAAGCGAGCAAATTGCCGGTCTCGGCGGTTTGTCTAACATGCATACTTGATCCGATGGATGACATATTCTCGATTCGTCGAGAAGGGTTGCATGGGTGATGAAGATCCTTGTGATTGATGATCACGTGTTGATCCGCGAAGCGTTGCGCGGCGTATTGAAGGAACTGAAGCGCGACGCCATTCTGTTTGATGCCTCATCGAGCATGCAGGCCATGCAGATCGTCGCGGATCACCCGGATCTCGGCCTGATATTGCTTGACTTGAGCCTGCCGGACCGTGACGGCTTCGAGGTGCTTGCGGAACTGCGTGAGCAATATCCGGCGATCCCCGTCGTCGTCCTGTCGGCGCTGCAGGACCGCGCCATTGTTCTCAAGGCGCTGGATTGGGGCGCGAGCGGATACATCCCGAAGTCGGCCAAACGCGAAGTCATGATCAGCGCGCTGAAGCTGGTGTTCGCTGGCGGCATCTATATCCCACCGGAGATTCTTGCCCGCGAAGAACTGTCGTCTCCTTCGCCGACGCCTTCCGCTGACGAGCGGCAAAAAGTATCGCCTGCCGATCTCGGCTTGACCGATCGCCAAGTCGATGTGCTGGCGCTGATGATGCAAGGCAAGAACAACAAGCTCATCTGCCGCACGCTCAATCTGGCGGAGCCCACGGTGAAGAATCACGTGACGGCCATCCTCAAGGCGCTCAAGGTTTCCAACCGCACCGAAGCGGTAATTGCGGCCAATCACCTGGGCTGGGAGTTTCCCGCCAGCACCAAGCCAAAGGATGCTCTGACACCTTGAGCGTGCCTCGGCGTCATCAATGGGTGCGCTCAGTCCCCTTGATCACGTCGCCGTCGGCCTGCTTTCTCAGGAGCTGAGTAACCAGAGCGCGCAGCGCCATTGGCTTGACGGGTTTATGCAGCATGTGGAAACCGTTGACCCGGGCTTCTTGCAGCAGCGTCGGATTGATGTCGCCGCTGACCAGGAACGCGGGAACGTCGACGCCCAGCTTCGCACGCAAGCGCGTAATGACTTCGATCCCGGTTTTTCCGTCGAGCAGGCGATAATCCGAAATGATCAGGTCGGGCGCAGCGCCAGATCCGATATGGCCGGCAAGCGCCGCATTGTCATTCTCGGCGGTGACCACCCGATAGCCCCAGCTTCGCAATAGTCCGCCCATTCCCTCCAGCACCAGCGGATCGTCATCGATCACCGCCACCACCTTGCCGCTGGGCGCGCGAAGCGGGCGGACCGGAGCAGGTTCCTTGACTTCGGCGGCCTCGGTGCGTGGCACGGAAACGGAAAAGCAGGAGCCCTTGCCAACGATAGAGGTCATATCGATTGGATGGTCGAGCAGCCGGCACAAGCGGTCGACGATGGCAAGGCCGAGACCCAGTCCTGCGCGCCGCTCGCCGCTGGGGTCACTTAGCCGATAGAACTCGCCAAAAATATTCTTCTGCTGGTCCTGCGGCACGCCGATTCCGGTATCCCAAACCTCGATGCGCAAACGGTCGCCGCGAAAACGACAGCCGATGAGGACGCGTCCGTTGTTCGTGTAGCGCAACGCATTCGACGCCAAGTTGAGCACGATTCGCTCGAGCAAGATGAAATCGCTGCGCACCCAGGTTGTGTTGGGGATCACGCGAATAGACAGGCCCTTTTCCCGCGCGGCGCCGGCAAGCGTCGTTTCCACCCGTTTGAGCAGTTGCTCGATCGGGAAACTCGTGACGTTCGGCGTAAGAACCCCGGCGTCCAATTTTGAGATATCAAGCAGCGCATTGAACAGTTCGTTCATCGCCGAAAGCGCCGCGTCGATGCGACCGATCAGCTGCTTGCGTTCCGCCGCGGCCATCCGCCCTTGCAGCTGAGCGACGAACAAGCCGAGCGCGTGCAGGGGTTGCCGCAGATCGTGACTTGCAGCTGCGAGGAAGCGGGACTTCGCCTGGTTGGCGACTTCAAGTTCGCGCGTCCGCTCCTCGACCTTGCGCTCTAACGTTGCATAGAAGTCCTGCAACCGGGCGGCCATTTCATTGAACTGCTCGCCCAGCACTTCGAGCTCATCGCCGGTATTGATCGAGATGCGTTGAGTCAGATCGCCGCTGGCGATGCGCTCGACGCTCTTATGCAGCGATCGAATTGGCACAACTATTCTGTGAGCAAGCAGCACCCCCGCGAGGGCTGCAAGCGCGAGCAACGCGAGGAGCAAGAGTCCCGAACGCTTGATGGACGCAAAAACCGGCGCATAGGCCTCGCCGATCGGCAGCTCAACGAAAAGGAGCCAATTGACCGGAGCCACCACCGCATAGGCGCTCAGCACCCGTTGGCCCTTGATGTCGTAGGCGTAGGGATACTGGATTGCGTCTTCGGAAACCGACTCGCGCGCCGCCTGCACATGCTCGATAGGCGACATATCGGTGTTGCGCAGCACCATACTGATGTCCGGATCGGCGATGAGGCGGCCTTTGGCGTCGACAACGTAAGCGCGTCCATGCTTGCCGACACGAATGCGCGACACCACGTCCCAAATGAATTTGAGGTTCACCCGCGCAACCATCACTCCCGAACCACGACCTTCGCCGGCCACAGCGATGGTCATATAGGGTTCCGAGTCACGAACGAAATCGACCGGCCCGAAGTAGACCTTGTTTTTCATCGCTCCGATGAATGCAGGATCGTTGGAGTGATCGGCTTGGCTTCCGACCACGTCGGGCGCCTGGCGCGAAACCTGGAACTGCTCTCGGCCCATCGTATCGAGTTGCGTGATTTCGGTTATGGCGGGCAACCGACGCATCAGGCGGACTGCGTCAAACCGCCATTCGTCGACGGTTCGCAGGCTCCAAGGCAGTTGGGTCGCCCACGCCAGTTGGCCTTCGATTTCCTTGAGGAACTGCGTGATCTTTTCGGCGGCGGCCTCGGCTTGCCCACGCTGAATACGGATGAGCAGAGCTCGCTGCTCTTGATACGAAAACCAAATATCGGAGAGGCCGTTGATGGCCAACGCCAGCGACATGACCGCAACGAACATTGCGGCATATTTGCCAAAGAGCCGCCCGCGCCTCCCGAGGCGGTCGGGATCGTTAACGGCGGCGCCGGGCCTGTTCGCGATTGGTTTCATGAGCCGTTGGACATATAATGTCATTTGCAACCATGTCGAGCAAAGCGTTTACGCGACCGGCTGGAGATGAACTCAGTTCCCAGGCCGTTCTCGCGGAGGGGA
>JBAPYK010000011.1:0-1680 GCA_049284695.1 Rhodoplanes sp.
CGGGGACTGACACGATCGTCGGGCCGTTCGGACTCAGACGGACACGATTTGATACGATCAGCGACTCCGTGACGGGTTTCGGCGACCTGGTCCCGCAGTTCATGCTGCGATGGAATGCCGGGGTCAATAACTACATGGCCTACGTCACGGGAGACATACCGATCGGCGACTACGACCCCGCTCGCCTGTCGAATCTCGGGCTTGGGCACTGGGTGGTGGATGCCGGCCTCGGCTACACGTATTTCAACCCGCAGACCGGGCACGAATTCTCGGCGGTGGGCGGCTTCACCTACAATTTCATCAACCCCTACACGCAATATCAGAACGGCGTCGACTTTCATCTGGATTGGGGCGCCTCGCAATTCGTGACGAAGCAATTCCAGATCGGACTCGTGGGCTATTTGTATCAGCAAGCCAGTTGCGACAGCGGATCGGGCGATCGCGTCGGCTGTTTCGAGTCGCGCGTCGCGGGCATTGGAGCGCAGATCGGCTACATCATCCCGATGGGATCGCTGCAAGGCTACGTCAACTTCAAAGGTTATAAGGAATTCGAGGCGGAGCATCGGCCCGAGGGCTGGAATGTCTGGCTGACATTCGTTCTCTCGCCCGCGCCGCCTTCGGGGGGCTCGCCGACGATGGCGAGCACGCCGGCGCGGCACATGTACACCAAATAGCCGCGGGGCCGCGCCCGCCGAACGCGACCGGCCGTCGTCGTTTACCCGAACAGGCCGTGCAAGAACCAGCGCGGCGCGTCCGTCTCGCGGCCGTAAAGACCTTCGCGATAGAGCCAGACGCGCATGCCTGCGCGCGTTTCGATGCGGAAATAGTCGCGGGTGAGCGCGCTGCCCTCCGCATCGCGCCACCACTCGAGCGCGATGCGCTCGGGCCCGTCGGCAGCGGTGACCTCGTGCAGCACGCGCCGCCAGCGGAAACGCACGGGCGGGCCGTCGGGCACTTCGGCGATCGCCTCGATGCGTTCGGGGCGCGCGAATAAGCGCGCCGGCCGCGCCGGCGCCAGAGTATCCTGCGTGGCGGGTTCGATGGCGTCACGCTCGGGAACCGCCTTCGCTTGCACCTCGGCCGCTCCCCGCAAACGGGGAGCGGCGCATGCAAGGTGCGCATGCGCCGGGACCGCGGCGACGGCGAATTCGGGAATGTGGGTATCCTGCGGCGCCAGGCGGGTGACGCGGCGCAGGCCGAAGCGCGCGCCAAGCCGATCGATCAGATGGCCGAGCTCGCCGGCATGGTCGGCGGCGCCGCGATCGGCGGCAAGGCTCGTCTGCACCGGCGCGCAGCGTTCCGTGACCGGGGCGGAGAGGCGCACGAGGTCATAGCCGAAGCCGGGATCGCAGGCCTCGCCTAGGCCGGCGAGTCGATCGGCGAACAGGCGGCTGATGCGGTTCGCTTCGTGCACGGGCGCGCCGGCGCCGACCGCGAGGCGATGGACCTTGCCGTCGGTGCGAAAGAGCGCAAGTTCGATGAGGCGCGCGCCCTCGCCCCGCGCCTCCATCGCATAGCCGAGCCGGATGCTCAGGCGCGCGATCGTCCCCAGCACGTCGCGTTCGCGCGCGATCGGCTCGGCGAAATGCTGCTCGGCCATGTAGGAAGGCGCAGGCCGCTTCGGCGTGATCGGCTCGTCCTCGCGGCCGAGCGCCTGATCGAGACGGCGCAGAAAGCTCG
>JBAPYK010000012.1:0-1875 GCA_049284695.1 Rhodoplanes sp.
GGCAACCTTAACCCGCGCGAGGCCGGGTTCCGCCGGCGCCAGAAATGTTACGGCCTGATTATGTGTGTCGGTCAGGGTGCCTGGACCTTCGATGAGTTGCCACTGGAACTGCAGGTCCTGATCGACCCAGCGCCGCGAACGGTCGCGCGGCAGTGCCCTAAGCACCTTCTTGTCGCCAACCCGCACGATGCTCGACGCCGGAGAGATCGCGACGCTGAACAGAGGTCCGGCGAATTCGAAGAAATACCGTTGCCTCTGCTCGCCCAGTGTCGGTTCGGCCGCACCGGGTAACGATTCGTCGAATCCATTCGCTTGGAGGCGCCCACTCGCCTCAGCCGCGTTGCCGCCCGTCGGTTTGAACGCCCGCGTGTGGATGTCGAACCAGTCATACTCCTCAGCCGGCAAAGCAAGCAGCGCCTCCCGGAAGGCGCGCTGGATCGTTCGTAGCTGCTCGCGGCTCGCTTGTTCTTCCTGGGCGCGGCACTGCGCTTCGATAAGCTCGACGAGCGTGCGCTCGAGCGGCCCCAGCCCGTCGCACAGGGCCGTATAGGCGGAATCATGGATGATCCCGCTGCGGGTGCCCGGCGTCAGATTGACGAACGGTGCATCGACGTGGCCTTGCAGATAGCGCAAATTCCACGGGGAACCGGCGAAATTGTCAAGCGCGGCGATATCCTCGATCACACGCGTGCCGTGCCGGTGCAGCGCGACGCGATTCGCATCCGACGCCTCGTTCAAATAGAGTTCGACGTAGATGTCCCCCAGCGGAGTGTGGACCGCCGGAAGCTGATGCAGCAACTGGCCCTCATATTGGCGCGGTTCGACTGTGTAGTGCTTGCGCGCCAGCCGATCGACGACGTTGATGCGCACGCCCGTTTGTCGGATGCGGTCGCGTAGCTCCGCGGCCAAGTACCACTGAATTTTTTCTCCCGACAGCGCGCGGATTCCGTCCAGCAATGGTGCGATACGCACTTCCGTGCCGCCGTCGCCGAACAGCGCCCGCTTGGGCGTAACGGCATAGCTTGGATCGCCCTTGCGCATGACCATTTGATAGGCACGCTGGTCGGCCCCGGTCGACGTCATCGTAAGCTCGTCGCCCAGTGTCCAGAAGCTTAACAAGCCGATCCCGAACTCGCCTTGCACGCGCTCGGCGCCGCCGGCCTTGAGCCGGCGCTTGACGGAGTCGCAAATATGGGTTGCCACATAACGGAAATCCGGTCGGCCCTCGCCGTCGCGCGGCACCCCCTCGCCGTCATCTCGGATCGTAAGAAAGTGACGGGCGTTCTCGCGCCCGCGCGTGATCGTTACCGTGCTTGCTCTCGCGTCGATGCTGTTTTCTACGAGCTCCGCAATGGCCTTCAGCGGACTGCTCTGCGATAGCGCGATGATGGTGATGGCATTCCAATCGTCGCCGATCTTCAGGCGGCCGCACGCCTGACCCCGCTTTCTTGAGCCCTTGGTTTGATTTGCGTCAGTCAACGCCCTTGCGCTCCTTCAAAGATGCCCGGCTTGTTCAGTGGCGCACGGCTTTACCGGGCACAACGCAGGCGTGAATGGGCCGCCGGACCCATCAATGACGTCACCTGAGGCATAGGCGGCCTTCGGTCGCTTGTTGTTGCCCGCACAGCGTCGGTTATGCGTACGCCGAGCACCTGAGGATGACAGATCACAGGGGTCTATCAAAGACTAGGTCTTTTGAAACGTTTCGGACTCATTGCCCCTCACGACGTAACTGTGGAAAACGAGGTGAGGTGCACAAATTGCCGTATGTACAATGGGTCGGATGAATTAACAGGCTGTCGTGCGCAGTTGCACCTCGCGCCGCGTGCCTGATGTGTCTACGCTTTTCCGCCAACCGACCGCGCCGCACCTCGC
>JBAPYK010000013.1:0-12949 GCA_049284695.1 Rhodoplanes sp.
TCGCCGGCTTCCGGTCCCCGCGACAAACCCTAATTTTCGCCCTACTTACTGCGTCTCCGGGCTTGGTTTTCCGTCACTCTTTTCGTTCGTTGGGCTAGAGCCTTCGCGAGCGGAACGCATGTATTCGTCGTATCCCGGTTGACCGGCTCTCGGCGGCATATTCTTCGGTGGGCCGCCCAACCACGTTGGGATCGCGTCGGATATGTGCCAGCCCGAGCATGAGCCAAGCATGATGCCGACGAATAGAATTGCTGCAACGCGCCACATGAATTGATGTAACGCCCGGATCGTGGCGTAAAATGGCCGGCAAACCCGGCGAGCTTCGCCGGCCGGGCTGAGGTCACCCGGAGGCGGCCTGCTTGTGACAGCTGGGACGGCTGGCGGCCCGCCTGTAAACCATTCGCGGTCGCCGACGGCAGCATGCGCGAAGTCGCTCGCGTTCCCCGTCCGTGAGGCCTGGGTCCACGCCCTGCTCGTGGATGCCGACCGCGGATACACTGGTGGCAGGAAACTCACTCCTGCGAGTTTTCATAGACCGAGATTGCGAAGGATACGCCGGTTATGGACCTTGAAGACCATCCAGACTTTCCAAGATTCAACACGGTTTCTACTGGGCTTAGAGACGCCGAAGATCGGTTGCTTCAGGCCCTCAAGAGCGGCAACAAAGCCGAAATTGTTGCCGCGAAGGTCGTCCTGATGGGCGCCCTCGACGAGTACAGCAAAGTAGCGGACGGGATCGGAGAAGATCCGTCCTAGGCAAAAATAATTCCCGGAACCGGCGACTCGCCGCAATCGTTGCGGCGAAATCGTGCGGCGATCTGGCTGCGCGTGGTCTGCACTCGCTGCGGGATCGTCGGTGGACGATGCGTGCGAGCGCCACGCCGGACGCGAGAAGTACCGCGATGGCCGCCAACGTCCCGTGCGCGCCGCCAAGGTGTCCCGGCGCGGCGACCGCGGCGACGGGCACTCGCCCCCGAAACAAAAACCCGGTCCCCTATGGAATAGGGAACCGGGCCACTTAGGGGATTCCGGACAGGGATCAGTATCTCGCGACGACTGGTCCTTTTCCGAAAGGAAGCTTGCCGATCGGAGCTTTGCCAACCGGAGCAGCAACAGGCGGCGGCTCTTTGCGAGGCAGATCGGCCGCAAGAGCGCCGCCGACCATCGCGACGGACGCGACAGCGGCAAAAAGAAGCTTAAGCAAGGACCCCTCCCATGCGTTGGATACAAAGGTAGTGAAAATACTATGAAGGGCGCTGCGAACCTTTTCAATTAGGGATTCAGTAATATCACTTAGCGAGCGTCGCTTTCTGAGCGACTGTTGCAAAAAAGCTACCATAGGGGCTGAAGCGCGGCCGTCCTCGCAGGACGTTGTTTGCCAAGGCACGCCCTTCGGGATCGGCGGTGGCGATGCGAGGCTCGCAATAAAATCCACAAAAATGCCGCGGTGGGGCGCGATGGCATCGGAAGGTGGCGCAAGCGAAGGGGCAACGCGATGAAAATCATCCTGAGCGCGGTGGCAATCGTCGCCTTACTGGCGGGACCTTGTTACGCCCAGGTCAATATTACCAACGAAAAGACTGGGGAGTGGAGCCGTCGGGTCGAAGAAGGCAAGCGGCTAGAAAGGAACGAGAATAAGAAGAAGCTTGACGCGGACTTCAAGGCGGCAAGCGACAAGATACCAGAGCCGAAGGTGAAATTCGATCCGTGGAAGAATGCGCGCTAGCTGGCGCTCACGCACAGCCGCACTAGCGCGCGATGTAGGCGAGCGGGAACCGGCGAACCGGCCGGCGCTCGCGCGCTAAATAACCCTGAATTCCTTGCTCCTCGGGTGAGACCGGGCAGGCCGATTGAAGACGCCGTCGTCGGTCCGGCAGGTCGCAGGCGCGATGTTGCCGTCGACAGGGCGCAAGCGGCGTTTGCTTTGCGCGCGAGGCGCGGCCGCCCGGTTAACCACGTCTCAAATAAGATCGTTGTTGACGCAGTACCGGAGCGCCGACAGGCCGTTCGCCGGTCCGGTCGCTTCGTCGTAATCGGCGAACAATTCCGCGCGTCGCAGCCCGCTCTGGCTGCCGAGCCCGCTGATGGTCGCGACCGCAGACGATGGAAGGCGCATATTAGCCTTGAAGGACAACGATTCCGCGGACCGCATGAAACTTCTCCTGGGATCAACCGACGCTGCGAACGGTCGCGGATGATCGAGCGAACGTTCAAGCGAGCGTTGTTATGAATGTCGGCGATGCCGATTTCTGTGCGGTTAATCACACAGCGTGAGCGTTGGCGCTGAGGCGCCCCCTGCCCCGCTGCATCTTGACTTCCCTGCACCGTCCTCGAATGCGCGCCGCTGCGCTCGCCTTCAACACAAGCGAGAAGGCGTTCGGTTCTGGCGGAACTCGGAATGCACCCATATCTCCTTCGAGCCGGCGTCTCCACGGAGACTCGGTTCCGGCCGTCGCCGGACAATGCTCACGTGGCGGAGCTGATAAATGTTCGGTCTCCTGGCGGCGATCCCCATCGGCCTTAACTCTCTCGTTCTTGCGCAATTGACGATCACGCCGGGGCCGGGCGGCGGCCCGATTGCGCCGGGGCCGCCGGTAAATGGTTATATCCCCGGCGGGGTTGGCCTCGGCGGCACGCCGCTTGCGCCCGGCGAGGCCGCGCGCGACGTTCCGGTGTACAGATACACGCCGGGCGGCGTCCCGGTGCTGGTCGTGCCGGAACCGCGCGCCGGGGAAAAAGACTCGATCGTGAAACGCTATCCGGCATGCGGCCGCGGCGGCCCGTGCCTGCCGCAAACGCTCGCGCTGACGATCGACAGCCGGACGGCCGGTACGGGCAAGAGCCCTTCGCCGGATGCGCCGATCAATTCGTTGCAAGGACTGTTCGACGCTTTGCGCGCGTGTTGGGCGCCACCGGCGCGCGAGCAGGCGCAGGAAGGCATGCAGATGACGGTGCGCTTCGCCTTCCGACGCACGGGCGAAATCATGGCCCCGCCCTTCGTGACCTACACGAAACAGGGAACCAAGGCCGAGGTGAAACAGACCTATCGGCACGCGATCGATGAGGCGCTCGACCGCTGCGGGCGGCTGTCGTTTTCCGACGCCTTCAAAAGCGCCATCGCCGGCCGCCCGATCAGCGTCCGCTACGTCGACGATCGAAGTCTCGCGGCAAACCCGTAGTCCACCTAGCCCTGATCGGCCACCGCGGGGATTCGCTGCTCATGGAAGCCGCGCTGGAGCATCGCATAGACCTCGCGCACGAGGATATGCGTGGCGACCTCGTTTTCGGTGCGGCCGAGCTTCCCGAGAGTGGCGAGCAAAACCAAATAGTTGAACGTCTCCTCCGGCAAGGTCAGACTGAGCGGCCGAGCCTCCGAACGGTTTTCAGGTCGCGCCATCGCAACACTCCAACATTATAACGCCGTTATAATGCCATTTTAACTCTTGTTTAGCGAATCGAATCGTGACAGGTTTGGTTCGGCTGCACCACTGCGAAAGACCATCCTAGGAAGGTAGTCCTGCGCGGCGGTGCGGTGGGGCCGCCTGAGCCCAATCCACTGGCCTGCTTGACATGCGCGGAGCTCGCCGGCTCGCCGCCGACGGATGCGAGCACCCTCGACTCATGCCTGACGCATGTCAGTGGGAGACCGCGCGTCCAAGGCGACCGCGGCCTGTGAGGGCGGAGCGTTTGTGTTGCTGTTGCGTGTGTACGCGTGCCAAGCGTATGGCCGGAAACCAGCGATGTTCGCCGGTCGCCGGCCCGCGGAGTTCAGCATTGCCAACGCGGGGCCATCGCCATGTTCACAAGTCGCGCGACCTGGAGTTCGGAGCGCATTGATCAGTTGAAACGCTGTTTTCAAGCCGGGCTTTCAAGCAGTCAGATCGCCCGCGAGATGGGGGTGACCCGCAACGCGGTCATCGGCAAGATGAACCGCTTGGGCCTGTCGCGGCCCAGGGACGCGCTCGCCAAGCACCAGGATCACAAGCGCGCAAAACTTGCCCGGCCGAAGCGCATGCGAATGAACATCTTTGCGCAACGCGCGATGTTGACGACGGCGTATTCCGACCAGCTGTTGAGCGAAGCCATCCCCATTCACGAAGGTCGCGGATGCACGTTCCTCGAGCTGGGCCACGGCAAATGCCGTTGGCCCATCGACAGCCCAGGCGCCGACGACGTCTACTTCTGCGGAAACGAGCCCCTTCCGGGACTGCCCTATTGCGCGGGGCACGCACGGATCGCCTACCGGCCGACCGGCCGGCAGCGCAACAGCGCTCGCGCGTAGCCGATCGCTCGACTCACGAGCGAGCTGAGTTCGATCCGGAGCTTCTCCCGCCGCTTACCTAAGCCCGAGGAACTCCTTGATCTGACGCGCGGTCGATTCGGCGTCCTTCTTGTCGTTCGCCGGCAACGCCCAGCCCTCCCCGGCGCGCGAGATCAGCATGGTGTTGCACACCTCCACGCCGGACGATCGATCGACGGCCGTATCGACGGTGGCGTCGGTGATGTCGGCGAGCCCCCTCTCAATCGGGGATCGGTTCCAGAATAGAACCTTGCGCTGCATGCTGACTTTGCCCGCTTCCTTGTCCAGCGTCAGCGTTGTCGAACCGGATTGGAGCACCAGCCGTTGCGGGGTGCTTTCTATGGTGGCCATAGCGCTTCTCCCTGCTTTTTCTTCTAGCAACGCAAACGTAACATCGGTCTGGAGCTGGAACAATTATTTCCGGTCGCAGGCTCGTCTCGGGCCGCGTGGGCGCGACCGCTGGTTCGCCCGGCCAAGTTTTTAACTCCGAAGGAAAAGCGCATGCCGCCGACCATGACTGTACAAATCGCCTGGGGCGACTGCGATGAGCAGGGCATCGTCTACTATCCGAACTACTTCTATTGGATGGACAGCGCCTTCCAGGCTTTGCTGCGCAAAGCAGGATTGAGTCTCAGAATCATTCGGGAAAAATTCGGCGCGATCGGCATTCCGCTGGTCGAGGCGAATGCGCGCTTCCATGCTTCGGCGACGCACGAAGACGCGCTCGTGATCCAGGCCGAGGTTTCTCACTGGGGCCGAACAAGCTTTCGGGTGAGCTACAAAGCGTTTCGCGAGAAAGAAATCGTCTTTGAGGGTTTCGAAGCGCGCGTGTGGGCAGTCAGGAAGAGCGAGAACTCGGTTGCGCCCGCCCCTATTCCAGCGGAATTCCGCAATGCGCTTGCCGCGGCGGGCTCGTCCGCCTGAGGGAAATGCACGACGCCTTATGTCGTCTCGATGGGATTGTTCTGCGGGGGCGTGTGATTCGCGCGCAACCGTTGGAGGACATGGCCGTCGCGCTCAGGCGGGCGCGATGACGCCGCGGGTCGATGGTAAGCGCCGCCGTGTTCCGCGCATTGCACCGACGTCAACGCCCGTCCGAAAACGGGCTTGGCGAAATAGCCCCGAATCATCGATAAGCAGGGGTCGAACAATGGTCGGCAGTTCCTTTTCGTGGCCGGACGAGGAGGCATTTACCGCCTGTTAACCATGATTAATGCATGAAAGAACCCTCGGATTTTTCTGAGCAACAGGAGGCCCCTCCATGCAATCGACTTTGGAAGACCGCATTCGCGATCGCGCCTACTTCATCTCGCAGGCCCATGGCGGAGCGGGTGACGACAGGCATTTCTGGCTGATGGCCGAGCGCGAAGTGCTGGCGGAAATCGCGGCAGAACCAGTGGCGGCGGAAGTCGCGGCGGCATCCGTGACGGAAGTCGCGGCGGAATCCGTGACGGAAGTCGCGGCAGAACCGGCGGCGGAAGTCGCGGTGGCCGCCCAAGTCGCCGAAGCCGTGAAGTCGGAGAAACCGGCGAAGCCGACTGCCACGCTCCCGATAACGGAAACGACGAAGGCCGCGGCGAGCAGCCCGAAGAAGGCTGCATCGAAGTCGCGCGCTCCCGCCAAAGGCTCGGCGAAGAAGTCCGCGAAGACGGCTCCCGCCGCTGCAGCTGCCCCAACTCCTACGGCCCCTCCGGCCGCCACGGAAAGCCCGTCGCTCCAACCGACCGTCGTCACGCCCATCAAGTCCGCGGTTAAAACCCCGGTCAAACCAGCGGTCTCCGCTCCGACCAAGACGCGTGCCACGGCGCGATAAGGGCGCATCGCCGATCACAGACGCGGCTTGCGCCATGCAACCGGTACGCCTCTCGATCGAGGAGAGTGAATCCACCCCCCTGTAGACGGGATTCGCTCTCCGCTTTTTCTCGCCGCGAAAGCTTGCCGCGAACGCTCCAGCAGCTTGATTACGCCGATTTTTCCGACATGCTGTCAGGCTGCGGATGAGTTGGCTTGGAGCACGCGATGGCGCCGTCGAACGGACAGGACCTACCGTTTCTCATCGTCGGCGGCGGGATTGGCGGGCTGATCACAGCCTACGCGCTTGCGCTTCGGGGCTTCCCGGTGCGGGTGTTCGAGCAGTCGGCTGAATTCCGCGAGGTCGGCGCGGGCATCCAACTTGGGCCGAACATTTTCCGCGTGCTCGCTAAGGTCGGCCTCAAGGATGAGCTGCTGATCGACGCCTGGCAGCCCGGCAAACTCGAAATGCGCGATGCGCTCACGGGCGATGTAATAACCACGATTTCACTCGGCCCGGGGTTCCAGGAACGCTTTCATTATCCCTACGCGGTGACGCATCGCGCCGACATCCACGGCGTCTATCTGCACGCCTGCCGCACCCATGCTCTCATCTCGCTCGAATCCGACAGCCGCGTCGCCGACTTCAAGCAGGCGGACGACGGCGTCGTGCTGTGGCTGGACAACGGCGAACAGGCGCGCGGCCGCGCGCTGATCGGCTGCGACGGACTGTGGTCGTGTATTCGCGGCAAGATCTTGGGCGACGGGATTCCGCGCGTGTCCGGTCACATCGCTTATCGCGCCGTGCTCAAGCGCGAAGAGGTCCCCGATGATCTCTGGCAGCCCGACGTGATCCTATGGGCCGGACCCCGCACGCATTTCGTCCATTATCCGCTGCGGCGGGGCACGCTCTACAATCTCGTCGCCGTGTTCCATTCCGATCGCTATGTCGAGGGCTGGAACACGCGCGGCGATCCCGCCGAACTGTGGCGGCGCTTCGGCGGTCAGCGGCCCGAGGTCACACGCATGCTGGAGCGCATCGAGACCTGGCGCATGTGGGTCTTGTGCGATCGCGAGCCGGTGAAGGACTGGTCGCATGGACGCGTCGCCCTGCTCGGCGACGCCGCCCACCCGATGCTGCAATACCTCGCGCAAGGCGCGTGCATGGCGACCGAGGATGCCGTAACGCTGGCCGAGAAGGTCGCCGCGACCCCCGATGATATTCCCGGTGCATTCAGGGCCTATCGGGACAGCCGCTACCTGCGCACCGGCCGGGTGCAGTTGATGGCGCGCGTTTATGGCGAGTTCTATCACGCGCACGGCGTGACGGCGGAACTACGCAACGAAGCGCTCCGTAATCGCACGCCGGAGCAGGCCTATGACGGCATGGCCTGGCTTTATGGCGGGCCTTGAGCGTCGCCGCGTACAGGATGCTTATACCGCCGCGACGTCGCCGCGCGCCCACCCTTCCCGCGCCAAATAGCAGTATTCGTCGAACCGCCCTTCGGCGATCGCGGCGCGCGCCCCCTGCATCAGGTCCTGATAGTAAAACAGATTGTTGAGGCTCAGCAACATCGCGGCAAGCATCTCATTCGCCTTGACCAGATGATGCAGATAAGCGCGCGGCGCGTCGCGGGCCGCCGCGCACCGGCTTTCCGGATCGAGCGGACGCGGGTCGTCGGCGTGGCGCGCATTGCGCAGATTGATCGGGCCGAAGCGGGTGAAGGCAAGCCCATGGCGCCCGTTGCGCGCCGGCAGCACGCAGTCGAACATGTCGATGCCGCGCGCGACCGCGGCGAGAATGTCGTCCGGCGTGCCGACGCCCATCAAGTAGCGCGGACGCTCCGTCGGCAGATGCGGCGCGACCTGTTCGATCATCGCCAGCATGGTCGCCTGCGGCTCGCCGACGGCGAGCCCGCCGACGGCGTAGCCGTCGAAAGTCATGCCGACGAGCTCGCGCGCGCTCTCGCTGCGCAGGCGCGCATCGTCGCCTCCCTGCACGATGCCGAACAGCGCGCGCCCGCTCGCAGCATCCACCTCAAAGGCGCGCTTGCAGCGCTCCGCCCAGCGCAGCGAGAGGCGCATCGCCCGCTCAATCTCGGGCGCTTCCGCCGGCAGGCGCACGCATTCGTCGAGCTGCATCGCGATGTCGGCGCCGAGCAGCCGCTGCACCTCGATCGCGCGCTCCGGCGTGAGCTCGATCATCGCGCCATCGACATGGGAGCGGAAGGTCACTCCCCTCTCTTCGACTTTGCGCAGCTCCGCCAGCGACATGACCTGGAAACCGCCGGAATCGGTGAGGATCGGGTACGGCCAGTTGATGAAGGCGTGCAGACCCCCGAGCGAGGCGATGCGCTCCGCCCCCGGCCGCAGCATCAGATGATAGGTGTTGGCAAGCACGACATCGGCGCCCGCTTCGCGCAGCTCGCGCCAGTGCACGCCCTTCATCGCCCCTTGCGTTCCCACCGGCATGAAGGCGGGCGTGCGAATGACGCCATGCGGCGTTGTGATTTCGCCGAGGCGCGCCGCCCCGTCGGTCGCAAGCAGGCGGAAGGCGAAGCGCTCGGCCATTGTTTCAATCATGTGACGGGCGGGGGAACAGCAGACACCCGTCGCCATAGGAATAGAAGCGATAGCCGGCAGCGATGGCATGCGCGTAGGCGCGCCGCATGACCTCGAGCCCGCTGAACGCCGCAACCAGCATGAACAAGGTCGAGCGCGGCAAATGAAAATTGGTCATCAGCAGGTCGACCGCACGGAAGCGATAGCCCGGCGTGATGAAAATCGCCGTTTCCCCGGCGAATGGCGTAATCGCGCCCTTCTCGTCGGCGGCGGTCTCCAGAAGGCGCAGGGCGGTCGAGCCGACCGCCACGATCCGGCCGCCCGCCCCGCGTGCCCGGTTCAGCGCCGCCGCGGTCGCCGCATTCACCTCGCCCCACTCGGCATGCATCCGGTGCTCGTTCGTATCCTCGGCCTTCACCGGCAGGAAAGTGCCCGGACCGACATGAAGGGTCACGGGGTGCAGCCCGACGCCGCGCTCGCGCAATTGCGCAAGCAGCCGGTCGGTGAAGTGCAGGCCCGCGGTCGGGGCAGCGACCGCGCCGTCGGTCCGCGCGAACATGGTCTGGTAGTCGCTGCGGTCCTGCTGGTCCGGTTGGCGACGAGAGGCGATGTAGGGCGGCAGCGGCATGTCTCCCCGTTCGGCGATGGCCTGATCGAGCACCGGCCCGTGAAACGCGAAAGCGAGGGTGACCTCTCCGGCTTCGCGCTTAGTTTCCACGGTTGCATCCAACTGACCGAGGAAGCACACCTTTCCTTCGTCGCCGAAGCGCACGACGTCGCCCGGCGTCAACTTTTTCGCCCCCTTGATGAGCGCGCGCCAGCGCGATCCGTCGAGCCGCTCGATCAGCGTCGCTTCGATTCTTGGCTCGACGCCCCGGCCGATGCGCCGGCCTCTCAGGCTCGCCGCTATCACCTTGGTGTCATTGACGACAAGCTGATCCCCCGACCGCAACAGCTCGGGCAATTCGCGCACGGTTCGATCGTCGAGTTCGGGCGCGCCGCCCGGGCGCACGACGAGAAGACGCGCCGCGTCGCGCGGGCTAGCCGGGCGCAACGCGATGCGATCCGGCGGCAGCGCAAAGTCGAACGCTGAGGTACGCATGAACCGGTCTTAATCATTTTTCCGTGCGCGGAACGAATCAGCTTTCCGCTTTCAACTTTAGTCGATATAACGTCGCTGTGGATAAACGCGGAGGCGGTGATGACCACGGTAACGCGTGACCAATTCCGAATAAGAAGCGAAGTAGAAATCGTCCATATCCCGACCGGCGCAAGTTTCTCTACCTACCCCTACAGTAATCCTGACGACATGTTGCGCAGTGTTACCGCGCAGTGGGGGCGGTGCGAAGACAAGCCGGGTACGACGCACGACTATGCTCGACAAGAAGTCGGCCGCGTCGCGGCAGAGCTTTTACTTGAGCAAGCGCAACGCGCTCGTCGTATGCGTCAGTAAAACGGTATTTGGCCCGATCCGAAAGAAGCGGCGTCACGCCGCAGCGGTGTTCATGCGCGCCGTGACAATGCGGTCAGGATTGACCACCGGCTCACCGCGTTTGATCTGATCGACATTCTCCATCCCCGCCGTCACTTCACCCCACACCGTATACTGCCCGTTGAGCCACGGCGCGTCGGCGAAGCAAATAAAGAACTGACTGTCGCCCGAGTTGGGATCTTGCGCGCGCGCCATCGAGACGGTGCCGCGCACATGATTTTCACGCGAAAACTCAGCCTTGAGCTTCTGCCCCGAACCGCCGGTGCCGGTCCCGTGCGGGCAGCCGGTCTGCGCCATGAACCCGTCGATCACGCGGTGGAACGCGACCCCGTCGTAGAAGCCCTGTCGCACCAATTCCTTGATCCGGGCGACATGTTTTGGCGCAAGATCGGGCCGCATCACGATCGTGACCGGTCCCTTGGTGGTTTCTAAAATCAGGGTGTCTTCGGCGTTCGTCGTCATGAGCGTCCTCCGTCGGCTTTAACGTCGCGATCCGCGTCTACCGCGCGTCGGCTGCGACCTGCATGCGCACGATCTTGTCGGGATTGGCAACGGCGCCGTTCTGCGCGGGCGCCCCCTTCTTGATCTTGTCGACCACGTCCATGCCGGAGACGACCTCGCCGATCACGGTGTACTGGCCGTTGAGGCTCGGCGCCTCGTCGAACATGATGAAGAACTGGCTGTTGGCGGAATTGTTGTCGCCGCCCTTGCGCGCCATGCCGACGATGCCGCGCTTGAACGGCACGTTGGAAAATTCCGCCGGCAAGTTGGGATATTTCGACCCGCCGGTCCCGTTTCCGAACTGGCCGTCGCCGGTCTGCGCCATGAAGCCGCCGATCACGCGATGGAACGGCACATTGTCGTAATACTTCTCGCGCGCGAGCGTCTTGATCCGCTCCGCATGCTTGGGCGCAAGATCGGGCCGCAGCTTGATGACGATGCGGCCGTCCTTCGTGTCGAGATTGATCGTGTTCTGCGGATCGGTCTTCGCAGCCTTCGGCTGCGCGGACGCGACGGCGATGGAAAGACCCACCAAGGCGAGCGCGGCGAGCATGCGGATCATGGGAGTATCCTTATGGAGGTTCAGGCGGCGAAATGTCAGCGCGCCCCTTTGGCGGCGAACTTGGCCTTCAGGCGGACCGCTACAATCGGCGGCACGAAGGCGGACACGTCGCCGCCCATGCCGGCAATCTGGCGAACCAGTGTGGCGGTGATCGGGCGCACCAAGGGCGAAGCGGGCAGAAAAACTGTGGCGATATCCGGCGCCATGCCTTCGTTCATGCCGGCCATCTGCATTTCGTAGTCGAGGTCGGTGCCGTCACGCAGGCCGCGGATGAGCAGCGTCGCGCCCTCGCGCCGCGCCGCCTCGACGACTAGGCCGGCGAAGGTCATGCTGGCGATCTCGCAGCCCTCCGCTTTGGCGACGGGGCCGCAGGTTTCGTCCAGCATGCCGAGCCGTTCCTCGGCCGAGAACAACGGCGCCTTGCCCGGGTGAATCCCGATCGCGAGGATGAGTCGGTCGACCAGCCGCGCGGCGTGGCGCACGACATCGATATGGCCATTGGTCACCGGGTCGAACGAGCCGGCATAGAATGCGATTCTCGGCATAGGCGCGGGTCTTAGCCCGGACGGTGGTCGACCGCAACCCGCCGCTGTTGGTACGGCCGTGCGGTCCTTGCCGGCGTCACGCCGGCCGGCGCGCGAGCGAGAGCCATAGGCCGCCCCCGACCAGCACCGCGCCGGAAAACCGGCCGAGCAGCTTCGCCCGTGACGGGCTTACGAACCATGCGCGGCCAAAACCCGCCGCGATCCCCCATCCGGAATCGAGCACGGCGGCGATCAGCACCGAGGCGGCGCACATCACGGCAAGCTGGAATTCGGCCGGCAACGCCGGATCGACGAACTGCGGCAGGAAAGCGGTAAAGAACGCCGCCGTTTTCGGGTTCGACACCGCGACGACGAAGCCGCGCGCGGCGTGGACATGACCGCGCGCCGGCGCCGGCGCTGCGCCCTGCCCGGCCTTGCGCCAGAGCTGGACGCCCAGCCAGACGAGATAGGCGGCGCCGACATAGCGGATCACGTCGAACAACAGCGCCGAACTCGCCAGCACGAAGGAGAGCCCGAACGCCACCGCCCCGATCAGCAGCGCATTGCCGAGGGTCGTGCCGAGCACGGTCATCAGCGCCGCTCGCACCCCGTCGGTCGCCCCAGTCGCGATGACCAGCGTCACCACCGGCCCCGGCGTCAGAATCAGCACGACCGTGATCAGCAGAAAAGCGAGGAAGAGCTCGGGGTTCATCGGCAGTTTCCACGTCCGTTGGAAGGCACTTAAAAAACCGTCCTCGGCTTTGACGCGAGGATCGACGAATATCAAGCATACGGAATGCAGGCCGGGTGAGGAGGTCATTGATTTCCTCTCCGACCCCTCACGCGGATTTCCTTCATCGATGACGCATCGCCGTCGTGGTTGAGGCCGCATATTATAATCGACCAGCATGAACGGCTGGATGATCACGGCAAATAGGAGAGAGAATGAGCCCGCAGTGTTGCGTCGAACCATCGGCGGACGAGAGGAGCGCGGCCATGGCCGAAGCGGATGTGAAGACCGTCGTGCGCGAAAAATACGGGCAAGCGGCGTTGCAAGTCGGCAAGAGCGGATGCTGCGGGGCTTCGTCAGCCCTCGACGGCTGCGATCCGATCACCTCGAACCTGTACGACAGCGCGCAGGCCGAGAGCCTTCCGACAGAAGCGCTGCAGGCGTCGCTCGGATGCGGGAACCCGACCGCGCTCGCGCAGCTCACGCC
>JBAPYK010000014.1:0-16269 GCA_049284695.1 Rhodoplanes sp.
TGTATTGTTTCCCGTTCAGGAAGGTTCTTAGCGAGCTTTATGGTAGATTTCCTCACCGTATGACGAGACAACGGGAAGGATAGCCAAAACGAACTAACCGTTCTCAAGTTGTCGGGGCTTGTGGGGGTTATGGCACTGTCTGTTCCTTTCGAGAGACATAGTGGATTTTACACATTGACGGCACGCATTACTTTGGGACGTAATGCTCTACATGAACTGGAACATCGAACTTGCATATCTCGTGACTCCCAAGTCTGGCCCGATGCGGGCGATGCGGACTTTGGGCGACGTCAACCGCGCGTACCTCGATGACCTGTCCGCCCAACGCCGTCTTGGACGGCACTGGTTCGCGGTGGGGCGATTGCTCATGGCGGCGGCGACCAGCGAGTCGCGGATCTACGTGATGCTCGCGACCGACGCGTTGTTGATGGCCCTGGAGATCGAGGGATGGATGACGCGACAGCCGCGTGTCCGTAAGGCGAAGGTTCATGAAATGACGGCGCCGACGTCGTTGCGGCGGCCAGCAGATAAGCTTGAACTGCCGCTCGCCCTCGCTGCGTAACTTCTGTTTTTTTTGCCCCGATCCGGCCACCGGCTTACAAGCCGGGGGGTTCAGCCCATATGTCAAAGCGCAACGCCCTGGAGCTTGGCGAAGCGTCGCGGCGTTTGTGCCGCTCGATCAACAGCGGATAAATCTTAGAGCAGGACTTCGCTTGCAGAGAACGTCATGCGTCGGACCGCACTGTTCGGACTGGCCATCCTGATGGCTGCTCTCGTCCTCGACGCCGCGCCGGCGAGCGCACAATACCGCTATCAGCTCGCTCCCTGGTGCGCGCAATACAACTTGCCGGGCGGTCCGATGAGCTGCAACTTCGCCACCTTCGAGCAATGCCGCGCGGAAATCAGCGGCGTCGGCGGCATGTGCAATGTCAATCCGTATCTGCCTAACGGCCCGACCAAGCTCTACGGAAGCAAGACGCGCCTGCGCCGGTCAGCCCGGAGATACCGGCGGCGGTGACCCGCGGGGTCGACGCCGGCGGGCCGACTGAACAAGGGCGCGCGACTGACGCGCTCGGAGCCTGCGATTTCGCCGCATCCAGCGCGCACGCCCCGAAAACATTGCGACTTCTTCCGTCGGGGGCCGCCGACCATCCATAGAATATTTCTAAGAAATATTAGTAGAGCTATTCTATGATTCAGTAATTGACTTGATGACAACAATATACTTCGAGTTACTTGTTTGTTCACACGAGGCTTGGGAGAACGAAATGCCTTTCCGACGCGTTTTATCGGCGATGCGGCATGGCGTGCCGCGCGTGCTGCCTCCGCCGGCGGTCTTGGTTTCGGCGGCCGCGATCGCCATTGCGACGACTGCGGCATCGGGCGAAAGCGCCGATACCTTTGCCAAGGGCGCCGAAGCCTACAAGGCTTATGTCGTCGAGCAGGTCGCCGGCACGCTCGCCGGCGTGAAGGACATGCAGTCCGCGATCAAGGCGGGCGACGCCAAGGCGGCGCAGGCGGCTTGGATCAAGTCGCGCGCCGGCTGGGAACGCGTGGAACCGATCACCGCGGAGTTCTTCGGCGAATTCGATGAGGTGATCGATCCTTGGCCCGACGCCAAACAGGGATATCACGCGATCGAAGCCCGGCTGTTCGCCGGCAATCTCGCCGAACTTTCTGCACCGACCGACAAGCTGGTCGCCGACGTCGCCGCCTTTGACAAGGCGGTCCGCGCCCCGAGTTTCCGCTTCAGTGCGCAAGGGCTTCTCGACGGCGCGACCAAGCTCGCCTACGAGCTCGGCGAGAAGAAAGCACAAGGCGGCGAGTCGCCCTACGCGGGAACCTCGCTGATCGACATGCGCGACAATCTGCAGGGCATTGATACGCTCTACAAAACCGTCTTGCAGGCCCCCCTTAAGGCCAAGGACGCCAAGCTCGCCCAGTCCATCGCCGAAAAGATCAAAGAGGTCGAAACGACCCTGAAAGCGCCGGACATCAAGAGCCTTGATCAGGCCAAGCTGCAAAAGACCGCCGAGGAATTGGCGGCGTTACTGCAGGAAACGGCGCCGCACCTCGGTCTGAAGAAACCCTCGCTCTCCGATTAAGCCAATGCGTTCGCCGCCATCCCTCCGCGCTACCCTGCTCGCCCTGGTAACCACCGGCGTCACGGCGCTGGTGGTTCTCGCCGTAAGCCCGTTGGGATCGCGGCCAATTGCGACGCGCTCGGGCGTGCTTCCTGCCGGCACCGAGCTCAACGACGATCTATTTGACCGCCCGACCGAGCGTTTCGCTTTCGAAGCGGCGGGCGGGAAGCGATCCTACCTGTTCAATCTGGGCGACATGGCGTTCAGTTCGCCGGCGATTTTCGGCGGTTTGGCGCGCCAGGCCGGGATCAGTTGCGACACTTGCCATCAGGGCGGCGCCGGCAACTCCAAGCTCTACATTCCCGGCCTGTCGTTGCGGCCGGGAACCTTCGACACGACCAACGCCCTCTTCAACCCGAAGACGGACAATGGCGTGTTTGATGCGGTCACGCCGCCGAGCCTGCGCGGCGCGCGCTACCTCGCCCCTTATGGCCATGACGGCCGCTCCGCCTCGCTGCGGGACTTCATCCACAACGTCATCGTCAACGAATTTGCCGGCCCTGAGCCTTCGCCGGAAATTCTCGACGCGCTCGTGACCTATGTACAGGAAATCTCCTTCCTGCCGAATCCCAACCTGGCGGCGGGCGGCCGGCTCACGGAGGCGGCGTCGGCGGCGGCGCGGCGGGGCGAGGTCTTGTTCCACAAACCGTTCCCTCGCGACGCCTCGTTGAGTTGCGCTGCGTGTCACAAGCCTTCCGCCGCCTTCGTCGATCGGCTCCTTCACGATGTCGGCTCGGGCGGCCTGTTCAAGACCCCGACCCTCGTCAACGCCAACTACAATGCGCCCTATTTCCACGACGGCCGCTACGACACTTATGAACAGGTCATCGGCCATTTTGATCAGGCATTTGCACTCGGCCTTACCGATGACGAGAGAAAGGACCTCGTCGCCTATCTTGAGGCGGTCGGGCATGGCGAGCAGCCATTTACGCGCGAAACAGTCGACGCCGTGCTTGACGAAATCGACAATTTTGCAAGCGTGCTCGACACGGCGCTGGACAACCGCGATCTTCCGGTCATCGAACTCGTCGTCGATACGGTCGGGAATGAGTGGCGCGAACTCGGTGAACAATTTCCCGACCGCGCGAACACCAGCATTATTGGCGGGCTCTCGGAACGTCTCGCCGCGCGCCGCGCAACGCTCGCCGCCGGACTATCCCTACGCCGGATTGCGATGACGGCGGCGGCCGGCGACTACCAGGCCGCACGCCGCGCCTATGCCGACTACCGCCAGGAGGCTGCCGCCGCGCAGCTCGTGGTCAAGCAGGCGGAGACTTGGTCGTTATTCGATCCGGCGACGCGTGAATGCCACTTCTCAGCCCTGCGGCAACTCGACGAACTCGCCGCCACAGGGCCGCCTTGGGATAGTCGCTCATCGCATCGCTGACGTTTCACTTTGCTTCGGTGTAAATCGGGCAAATTGACGTTTCCGCCACGATTCAGACACAATCGCTAATTGGCCTTCGCAAAGAATCATTGCATCCCGGTAATATTCTACTGGCGTCGTCTTCGACTTTAGGTGTATAAAATCGCAGGGCAGCCCCATGAGCGGCAGCCTATCCAATAAGGCCGTGCGAGTAGGGTAAGGCAACACGTTAAGTGTCCTTGCCAAATCCTTGAGTGGATGTCTATTTGGCTATCCATCGACTCCACACAAAGGCCGGTAATCGGAGCGCTGGGAGGAAGCAGGGAGGAAGTTCCCATGGAGGGTCGTGCCGCCGAGCAAGAGAGCGTTCCCGGAGCGGGTTTTTTTGGCCGTCAGCTCTGTCCGCAATGTGCGTACACGCTGGTGGCCCCGGACGCCTCGCAGCATATCAGCGAGCACACAATCAAGCATATTTGGTTCTGCGAGGCGTGCGGGACCGAGTTTGCCACATTAGTCAGGCTGCGACGGCAGGATTCCGACCGGTCCGTCGCTGTGGCATAGCGCGTCCAAGCGCGAGACCCCTTCAATCGGCGTGACAAGCGTCACGAGGTCATCATAGCTCTCCCGCGGAATGCGGCGTCGCCCAGGGCGGCGCCGTATCTGTTTGGGCCAGCCGGCTCAGCCAACGCCTTCCTTCGCTGTCACGACGCGAATAAGCGCGCGAGAACCTAGCGCTCGCTGTCACCGAGTCGTCGCGATCAAACGCCATACGCGCGAATTGCCGTACCGAGCAGACGCGGCGCTCCGGCGGCTTGTCGTGGCGACCGCCTCATGCGACGTACCGCCCGTGCGTGAGGCCCTGAGATGCTGTAAGTCCGGTCCTAAGATTTCGGAAGCCCGATCCCGGTCAAGAACAGCCGTCAAGCACGCAGCGAGGCTCTGCATGTTTCCCCACTTGATGCTGACGAGGCGTTTTGCGCCGTTGTTCTGGTGCCAGTTCTTTAGCGCGTTCAACGACAATTTCTTAAAGACATCATTGATCTTCTTGATTCTGTTCAAGATATCCGGTCCTGAATCGAACGCGGAATCGCTGATCACGCTCGCCGCCGCTGTCTTCATCTTCCCCTATTTCATCCTGTCCGCGCTTGGCGGCGAAGCGGCGGACCGGTTCGACAAATCGATCGTCGCGCAGCGGCTCAAGCTCGTCGAAATCGCAGTCGCCCTGGTCGCCGTTGTCGGCTTTTGGCTGCACTCCGTCCCCTTGCTGTTCGTGGCGCTGTTCTTCTTCGGGGTGATCGCCGCGCTGTTCGGTCCGATCAAATACGGCATCCTGCCCGACCACCTCGCCGAGTCCGAGCTGCCGAGCGGCAATGCGTTGGTCGAGGGTGCAACCTTTATCGCGATCTTGCTCGGCACCATTGTGGGCGGGCTTGCCGCCCGCGACGGCGGCGACCCTGCCTCCTTCGCGGGGTTGATGATCGGCTTCGCCGTAATGTCCTGGGTGTCGGCGCTGTTTATTCCGCGCACCGGCGAAGGCGCGCCGGATCTCGCCATCGACAAGAACATCGCCCGCTCGACCATGGCCCTGCTGCGTTATCTGTGGGCCGAGCACCGGCTGTGGTGGGCGGCGGTGGTCGTAAGCTGGTTTTGGCTCGCGGGCGCAGTGGCGCTCTCGCTCATGCCGCCGCTCTGCAAGAACGGGCTGGGCGCGGCGGAAGAGGTGATTACCCTCTATCTCGCGATCTTCTCGATCGGCATCGGCATCGGCTCCGCACTCGCCGCATGGCTTGCGAGCGGACGGATCATACTGTTGCCGACTGTTCTCGGAGCGGTGCTCCTCGGGGTGTTTTGCATCGACCTCGGATGGGCGCTCTTCGGCGTCCAAAGTCCGGAAACCGGACGCGGCATAGCGGACATCTTCTCCACCTTCCGCGGATACCGCGTCGGGATTGACTTCGCCGGCATGGCGATCGCCGGCGGCTTGTTCATCGTGCCGTCGTTCACGGCGCTCCAGGCTTGGGCGGGGTCCGAACACCGCGCCCGCGTCATCGCCGCCAACAATGTGCTCAATGCCGCCTTCATGGTTGTAGGCAGCGTCACAGTCGCATTTGTGCAGATCGCTGGGGTCACGCCGGCGACGTTGTTCATATTTCTCGGCATCGCCAATCTCGCCGTCGCCGTCGCCGTTTTTCGCACGCTGCCGACCAATCCGGCGCGCGACTTTCTCTCGATCGTATTTCGCGCCTTTTACCGGCTTGAGGTGGATGGCATTGAGAACATCGCCAAGGCCGGTCCTAACGCGATCATCGCATTGAACCATGTCAGCTTCCTCGATGCGCCGCTCGCGCTCTCGATGCTCGACCGTGACCCGGTCTTCGCCATCGACAGCAACATCGCGCAGCGCTGGTGGGTGAAGCCGTTCCTGCGTTTCACCCGCGCGATGCCGCTCGATCCGACGAAACCGTGGGGCACGCGCACCCTGATCCGCGCGGTCCAAGCGGGTGAAACACTGATCATTTTCCCGGAGGGGCGCCTGACCGTCACCGGCAGCCTGATGAAGGTCTATGACGGGGCCGGACTCATTGCCGACAAGTCCGCCGCGATGGTGGTGCCGGTGAGAATCAAGGGCTTGGAGCAGACGCCGTTCACCCGCCTCGATCGCGCCCAGGTGCGGCGCAAGTTCTTCCCGAAGGTCACGGTGACGATCCTCGAGCCGGTCAAGCTTTACGTCGACCCCGAACTCAAGGGCAAGAAGCGGCGCATTGCGGCGGGCGCGGCGCTCTATGAGGTTATGTCCGACTTGGTGTTTCGCACCACCTCGACCGACCGCACAATCCCCGAAGCGATGATCGACGCCGCCGAAGCGCACGGCATGAAGTGGATCGCGGTCGAAGACCCGGTGGCAGGCCCCCTCTCCTACCGCCGCCTCTTACTCGGCGCTTCCGTGCTCGGCCGCAAGCTGTTGGCGTTCGCCGCCGAAGGACAGGCGATCGGCGTTCTGCTGCCGAACGCGAACGGGACGGCGGTCACCATTTTCGCGCTGATGTCCGCCGGCCGCGTCCCCGCGATGCTCAATTTCAGCGCCGGCCCGGCGAACGTCGCTTCCGCCTGCCGCGCCGCCGCCATCAACACGATCATCACCTCGCGCGCCTTTGTCGAGAGGGGCCGGCTCGAGAAGCTCATCGACTCGCTCTCGCCCGACTACCGCATCGTCTATCTCGAGGACATCCGGGCGACCGTCACTCTCGGCGATAAGTTGCGCGGGATGCGCGAGCTCAAGCATCCGCTCGTCGCGCGCAAGCCGGACGACGCCGCTGCCATTCTGTTCACGTCGGGGTCGGAGGGCGTCCCCAAGGGCGTGGTGCTGTCGCACCGGAACATCCTCGCCAACACCGCGCAGGCGGAGGCGCGCATCGACTTCGGGCGGAAGGATACGGTGTTCAATGTGCTCCCCGTGTTCCATTCCTTCGGCCTGACGGTGGGGCTCATTCTGCCGCTCGTGCACGGCGTGCGGGTCTATATGTATCCCTCTCCGCTGCATTACCGGATCGTGCCGGAGATGATCTACGGCACCAACGCGACCATCCTGTTCGGCACCGACACGTTTCTTGCGGGTTATGCGCGTTCGGCCAACGAGTACGATTTCCGCTCGCTGCGCTACATCCTCTCCGGCGCCGAGGCGGTGAAGGAATCGACGCGCCGTATCTACATGGAAAAGTTCGGCATCCGTATCCTCGAAGGCTACGGCGTGACCGAGGCGGCGCCGGTGATCTCGCTGAATACGCCGATGTTCAACAGATTTGGCACGGTCGGCCGGCTCTTTCCGGGCATGGATGCGCGGCTCGAGCCGGTTCCCGGCGTCGAAGAAGGCGGCCGGCTCTACGTGCGCGGCCCCAATGTCATGATCGGCTATCTGCGGGTGGAGAATCCGGGCGTGATCGAGCGGCCGGTCGACGGCTGGCACGACACCGGCGACATCGTCACCATCGACGCGCAGGGATTCATCACCATCAAGGGCCGCCTGAAACGCTTCGCCAAGGTCGGCGGCGAGATGATCTCGCTTGCGGCCGTCGAAACGCTCGCCGCCGAACTGTGGCCGGAAGCGATATCAGGCGCGACCACGATTCCCGACCTGCGTAAAGGCGAGCGCCTCATCCTCGTCACCACGCATAAAGCGCCGAGCCGGTCCGAGTTCATCGCCTTCGTGCATTCCAAGGGCGCGTCCGAAATGCTGATTCCGGCCGAATTCATCGTGCTCGACAAATTACCGCTGCTCGGCTCCGGCAAGGTCGACAATCTCGCGGTGACGAAGCTGGTGCGCGAGCGCTTCAAGCTCGAAGGCGCGGCGTGATGCTCGCCGGGTCCCGCACACGGCGTGCCACGAACGCCGCTTCATTCCGGTTCTGGCTGACCAATTCGAACCGTCATTCCGGGAGTCGAGCAACGCTCGGCTGCCCGGAATCCATAGATTTCTGTGGGTGAATATGGATTCCGGGCTCGCCGCTCCGCGGCGCCCCGGAATGACGGATGGATGTCATCCTGATTGCCCTTCACGCCTCCGCCTCGCCCTCGGTCGCCGCAAGCAGCCATTCGAGATAGGATGAATCGACGCCCTCGAGCGGAATAACGAGAATGGCGGGCGTCGCATAGGAATGCATCTCCTTCACCGCCGCCCGCACCTGCTCGGCGAGCGACGCGCGGGTCTTGATGATCATGACGACCTCCTCCGCGCGTTCGACCGCGCCCTCCCACGCGTAATGCGAGATCATTCCCGGCAGGATGTTCACGCAGGCGGCGAGGCGGCGCTCGACCAGCGCTTTTCCCGCCGTCTCCGCCTCGACAATGCTGGGGTAGGTCGTATAGACGAAAACCGCGCGCTCCATACTTGCGTCCTTTCCAACCGAGCATCAACCGATGCCGAGCGCGCGGGGGCCTGCCGACCCGTCATGTCCTTGCCGCCCGATATCGACCGGATCGCATTCGTCGCCAGCGGAACGCCTGACGCCCAGGCCGCGCTGGCCGCACTCACCGCGCGCTATGGCCAGGTCGCTCCGGAGGAAGCGCAGATGATCGTCGCGCTCGGCGGCGACGGCCTGATGCTGCAAACCCTGCACAACTTCATGGGCTCGGGCAAGCCGATCTACGGGATGCACCGTGGCACCGTCGGCTTCCTGATGAACGACTATCGCGAGGAGAATCTGAAGGAGCGCCTATGCGCCGCTGAGACGACGGTGATCCATCCGCTGCTGATGGAGGCGGTCGACGTCAATGGCGATTATTACAAATATCGCGCCATCAACGAGGTCTCGGTGTACCGTCAGACCTATCAGGCGGCGCGACTCAACGTCCTGGTCGATCACAAGGAGCGGCTCAAGGAGCTGCAGGCGGACGGGATCATGGTGGCGACGCCCGCCGGTTCGACCGCCTACAATCTGTCCGCCATGGGACCGATCATTCCGATCGGCGCTCCGCTGTTGGCGCTCACGCCGATCAGCCCGTTTCGCCCGCGACGCTGGCGCGGCGCTCTCTTGCCCAACACCGCGGTCGTCACCGTCAACGTGCTCGAGCCGGAAAAGCGGCCGGTGGGGGCGGTGGCCGACCACGATGAAGTTCGTTCGGTACGGCGGGTCGACGTGCGCATGGACTGGAGCGTCGGCCTGAAATTGCTGTTCGACCCCGGCCATAATCTCGACGAGCGCATTCTGCGCGAGCAGTTCGTCACCGAACCGGACCGCACACCGCAGCCATCCTGAAAGCCCCTCAGCACGCCAAGCGTCCGCGCCGGCGAGCGCGCGGCAACCTAATCCCCGAACGATGGATTTGCGCCAATTCGCCGCATCGCCGGATATGTTAAACATATCGAACGAGCTCCGACGCAAGCCGCGCCGAACTCGTCGAAATCCTTCGTCGGGGAGTGAAGCGATGTCCTACGCAACGGCAATGCGGCACAAGCGGGGCGGCATGTATTTCGAGGATTTCGAGGTCGGCGAAATCGTCGAGCATCGCTATCGGCGCACCGTGACGCAGATGGACAACATGCTGTTTTCCAACATGACGCTCAACCCGCAGCCTTTGCACATCGATCGGCATTTCTGCGAGCAGGAGACCCAATGGGGCCAGCCCCTGATCAACTCGCTGTTCACCCTCGGCCTCATGATCGGCATGTCGGTTTCCGACCTGTCCGTGGGCACCGTCATCGCCAATCTCGGCATGACCGAGGTGAAATTTCCCCATCCGCTGTTCGAGAACGACACCGTGCACGCGACGACGGAGATCGTCGGCAAGCGGGAATCGAAATCGCGGGCGGACGCGGGAATCATCGAGTTCCACCACTGCGCCTATAACCAGGACGGCAAGCTTGTGGCCGAGTGCCGCCGCCAAGCCTTCATGCTCAAGCGCCCGAAGTGAGGGTTATCGTTTCATGCGCTCGCTGCTGTTCGTCCCCGCCGACTCGCAGAAAAAACTCGACAAAGGTCTCGGTTCCGGCGCCGACGCGCTGATCGTCGACCTTGAGGATTCGGTCGTGCCGGACCGCAAGGCCGCGGCGCGGGGCGCCGCCGCCGAGTTCGTCAAAGCGGCTGTTGCCCGCGCGCAACGCCCAAGAATTTTAGTGCGCATCAACGGGCTGACGACCGGCCTCGCGGACGCCGATCTCGACGCCGTGGTGCCCGCCCAGCCCGACGCGATCATGCTGCCGAAGGCGGAAGGCGGCCCGTCGGTCATTCACCTCGATGCCAAGCTTGCCGTGCGCGAAGCGCTCAGCGGCCTTCCCGACGGGCACGTGAAGATCGTCGCGCTGGCAACCGAGACGGCGCAGTCCCTGTTCGTCGCCGGCACCTATCGCGCATCGAGCAACCGCCTGACCGGGCTGACCTGGGGCGCCGAAGATCTCTCCGCCGACCTCGGCGCCGAGGCGAACCGGGGCGCCGACGGGCGATTTCTCGAACCGTACCGCTTCGCCCGCATCATTTGCCTGACCGCCGCCGCCGCCGCCGGGGTGCAGGCGATCGACACGCTGAGCGTCGACTTCCGCAACGAGGCGGCGCTGCGGGGCGAATGCGAGGAGGCGCGCCGCGACGGCTTCACCGGCAAGCTCGCCATTCACCCGGCGCAGGTCCCGATCATCAATGAGGTGCTCACGCCGACCGCGGAGGCGATTGCCCATGCGCAAGCTGTGGTCGCCGCTTTCGAAGCGGCGTCCGGGGCCGGCACCGTCCAGATCGACGGGGTGATGTTCGATATTCCCCACCTCACCCGCGCCAAGAATCTGCTCGCTCGCGCCGGCGCTTTGTCTGGCTGATGGATCAGAGGATGTCGCAATTGCGCAAGCTCGGGGGGGCGGAAGACGTCGATCTGGATCTCCTTGCTCGCATTGCCGACGCGCTTGAGCGGCTCGCCCCGCCGCCTGCCGCCGCGCCCGATTTTTCCGCGGCCGACGCCTTCGTCTGGCATCCCGAGGGCGCGAGGGTCAGTCCCGTCACCCGCGTCAACCGCGTGGACATGTCGCTGCTAAAGGGTATCGACCGGGTGCGCGACCTGTTGGTCGAAAACACCGAGCGGTTCGCGCGCGGCTTTCCCGCCAACAATGCGCTTCTATGGGGCGCGCGCGGGATGGGAAAATCCTCGCTGGTGAAAGCGACGCACGCCGCCGTGAATGCCGGCCTCGGAGCGAAGGCGGGCACGCTCAAGCTCGTCGAGATTCACCGCGAGGACATCGAAGGGCTACCCGAGCTGATGGCGCTGCTCCGCCGCGCCGCCGAGCGCTTCATCGTGTTCTGCGACGATCTCTCCTTCGACGCCGCCGACACGTCCTACAAATCGTTGAAAGCGGTGCTCGAGGGCGGCATCGAAGGCAGGCCGGAGAACGTGATCCTCTACGCGACGTCCAACCGCCGCCATCTGATGTCGCGCGACATGCTGGAGAACGAGCGCTCGACTGCGATTAACCCCGGCGAAGCCGTGGAGGAGAAGGTCTCGCTGTCGGATCGGTTCGGGCTATGGCTCGGCTTCCACCGCTGCAGCCAGGACGAATATCTCGCGATGGTCGAGGGCTATGTGTCCTACTTTTCCATCCCGGCCGATCGCGAGGGGGTGCGACGCGAGGCGCTCGAATGGGCCGCTACGCGCGGGGCGCGGTCGGGCCGCGTCGCCTGGCAATATGTGCAGGACCTCGCCGGCCGCCTGAGCGTGAGACTGAGTTCGGGCGCGACTGGTGAGCGGTAATCACGCCCCGGCCGGAAGGTGCTGCATCGGATCGATCGGGGACGAGCCCTTGCGAATTTCGAAATGCAGTTGCGGCGAAGCCACGGTGCCGGTCTGTCCCGACTTGGCGATGACCTGACCGCGCCGGACCTTATCGTTGCGCTTCACCATGATCTCGCTCGCATGCGCGTAAGCGGTGACGAAGCCGTTGGAGTGACGGATCAGGATCAGATTGCCGTAGCCCTTCAGCTCGTTGCCGGCGTAGGCGACGACCCCGTCCTCGGCGGCGCGCACGGCGGTGCCTTCCGGAACGGCGAGATTGATGCCGTCATTCTGCTGACCATTGGTCTTGGCGCCGAAGTTGGCGATCACCCGGCCGCGCACCGGCCAGCGGAACGCAAGCTCGCCGTTTCGATTAGTGGGAGCTTCTTCCGCTTCAATCTCGGTGGTGGGCGTCGCCATCCGCACCGCCGGAGTAGGATCGATCGAAGCGAGTTTCTGCGGGGCCTGGGCCGGCTTTTGCGGTGCAGGCGCAGGGGCTTCTGCAATTCGCGGAGCGGGGGACGGCGCAGCGGGCGCGGCCGCAGGCGCTGGCTTGGGCTCGGCTGCGGGCGCGGCCGCGGCGGTCCGCGTTTCCGACCTGGTCTTTCCCGGAATGACCAGGCGATCGCCCAACTTCACCATCGCGTGCGGAGCAATGCGGTTTGCCGCGGCGATTTCGGCGACGGGGCGCTTATAGCGACGTGCAATCTTAACGAGCGAATCGCCGGGCGCGACCACATGGACGCTCGACATCGGCAGTTTGCTGGCCGGCGCGGGACCCGCGGTGCGGGCGGCCGTCGAGCCGGCGGAACTCGTATTATAACGCGGGATCATGAGCCGCTGCCCAGGCCGAAGCGCGGCCGGACCGGACAAGCCGTTCGCTTCGGCAATAGCGTTCGCCGGCACGCCGTAGCGATGCGATAGCGACGCCAAAGTGTCGCCCGAGGCGACGGTGACCGGAACGCCGCCTTCCCAGGTCCAGCCCTGCTTCTGGTTCGGCTCTGCGCGTAATTGCGGCCGCGCGGCGATCCCGGCCGACGGGTCGAGCGAAGCCACCCCGCCGGGCGGCGGCGGCGCTGGCAAAGCCTGGCTCCCCGCCTGCGGCTCCGCAAGCGGACGGGTCTCGATCTGTCCAGGCGGCACCGAGCCGGTCGTCTCGTTCGCCGACGTCTTCGTGGCAAAGGGGTTGTCGTTTAACCTGACCGCGTCGGAGCTGCAGTTCGCGACGCTCAGGCCAACCACCACCACCGCGAACGCCCGCGCAAACGAGCGTTGGCTTAAAAGATCGATGACCGCACGCATTTATCCTACCCACCCCACGCGAAGAGATCGACAAGAGTAAACACGCAGCGAGTAAAGATTGGTTTAAGGTTTACACGCTCCCTTAAGCCTAACGCGCGTGCGCCAGGCCCCTACGGGGCAAGGGCGGGCCGCCGCGGCGCGCAGCCTTGCCGTCGCCGCAGGCTCGGTCTTGTCGCGTAAATCCGCGCTAGAGCTCCTGCGCCTTCCCGGCCAGAAGCGGCACGAAGCGGACGGCAATCAGATCGGTGCGTTCGAGTCCCTGTTTGGTTTTGGTTAATTTGACGATCGATTGCGACCTCCGGTGCGGCCCGAGCGGAAGCACCATGATGCCCCCTTCGACCAACTGTTCGACCAGCGCCGGAGGAATGGTTTCCGCCGCCGCCGTGACCATGATGCGATCATACGGAGCTCTTTCCGGGACGCCGCCGAGCCCATCGCCGGTGACCACCTCGATATTGGCGAAGCCGAGAGTCTCGAACCTGATCCGCGCCGCCTCCGCGAGAGTCCGGTACCGCTCGATGCTGACCACTTCCCGGGCGAGCCGCGACAATACCGCCGCTTGATAGCCGGACCCCGTGCCGATCTCCAGGACCCGGCACTCGGGTGAAACGGCGAGTTGCTCGGTCATGTACGCGACGACATAAGGTTGGCTTATGGTCTGCCCGCAAGCGATTGGCATCGCGTGGTCGGCATACGCCGTCGACACGTATTCCGGAGCGACGAAATACTCCCGCGGAACTTCATCCATCGCGCGCAACACGGCTGGCTCAGTGATGCCGCGCCGCCGCAGCATCAGAAGAAATCCCATGCGGCCAACACGATCGTCGGCGATCGGCGTCTCGGGCATGTCTCTACCCCAGGCCGGCGAATGCCGGCGCATTCCAATCATGCCGCTTGCCCATGAGCGCCATTCTGCAATCAGGCGTCTGCGTAAACGGTCGCATTCGTTGCGAAACAATCGGACGCGCGTTGAAATGTGACGTAATAGAGGCAGTCCGCGGCCTCCAAGCCCCAATAAAATCACGATAACTTGCGTAGGCATGTCGGCTCATGGTTCGGTTCCTGTTGGGAGCCGATCTGATTTCGTGTAACAATTATCGCGAACAGGATCAGGCATGATCCAAGCAAGAATACGGGGCGGAGCGGCGATGAACCAGACCGCGAAGGATGCTGCGGGAAAGAACGTGCTTGTTGTCGAAGACGAAATCATGATTCGTTTGTTGCTCGAGGATATGCTCGGAGACCTCGGCTATAATATTGCGGCGGCCGTCGGCCGCGTCGACGACGCCGTCAAGGTTGCCAGGACCGGCGAGTTCGACGTTGCGATCCTGGACGTTAATCTGAACGGGCAAACGGTGAGCCCGGTCGCCGAAATCCTGGAAGCGCGGGGGCTGCCCTTCGTCTTCGCCACCGGCTACGGCGAACGCGGGCTGCCGGAGCGCTTCAGCAACCGCCCCACATTGCAGAAGCCGTTCCAGCAGGAAAACCTCGGCCGCATTCTCACCCAGGCTTTCGAGAACTTGCCGGCGTGAGCATTCCCGGCGCTGGTGAGCGGCGTCGCCGATCGACTAACTAAAATGCCCGGCCTTGCGCCGGGCATTGTGCTTTTGATCTGCCATTTTGCGCGGGGCTGAACAACCTCAGCCAAGTCACTTGAGCACCCATGTCACTCGAACACCTGGGCGAGCCGCGTCATGAACGGCTCGTCGGTCATGTCGAGACGCAGCGGAGTAATTGCGATCCGCTTGTCGGCGAGCGCGGAGAGATCGGTGCCGTGACTCGCCGTCGCCTGTTCGCCGCGCGTGAAAGCGATCCAAAAATATGGAATGCCGCGACCATCATGACGCGGATCGATCCGTATCCATTCCTGCGCCCGCTTGCCTTGGCTGGTGACGGCGATGCCTTTCACCTCTTCCGGCGGACAGTCGGGAAAGTTGATGTTGACCAGCACGTCGCGCGGCATGCCGGCGCCGAGCACCTTGCGGATCAGATCTGGTCCGAAGTTCAGTGCCGTCCGCCAATGCGGGTTCAGGCGCGTATCCGAACCGTAGGCTTGCGAGAGCGACAGCGACGGAATGCCGAGGATGGTGCCCTCCATCGCGCCGGCGATCGTCCCCGAATAGGTCACGTCTTCGCCCGTATTCGATCCGCGATTGACGCCGGACAGGACCAGATTCGGCAGCTTGCCGTCGAGGATGTGGCGGACCCCCATGATCACGCAATCGGTCGGCGTGCCCTTGATGGCGAATCGCCGTTCGCTCACCTCCCGCATCCGCAGCGGATCGTTGAGCGAGAGCGAATGCGAGACGCCTGACTGGTCGAGTTCGGGAGCGACGATCCAGACATCATCCGACAGCGCCCGTGCAATCTCGGCCGCCACGTCGAGTCCCGGGGCATGAATGCCGTCGTCATTGGTGACGAGAATTCGCATTCCTGTTTCGTCTTCACCTCATGCGCGCGGGCGGAAGCAGACAAGGCGGCCGCGTCCCGCAAAAACAGAAAACCGCCACGGACGCTGCGCACGCATGGCGTTGCGCCAGGCGGGTCATGTCTCTCAGCCTCGTTCGATCGTCTTCATGCCGCCCATATATGACCGGAGCACGTCAGGCACCGCGATCGTCCCATCCGCCTGTTGGTAGGTCTCCAACACCGCAATGAGCGCGCGGCCGACGGCGATGCCGGACCCGTTGAGCGTGTGGACATGGCGGATGGTTCGGCCTTCCTTGGTGCGGTAGCGCGCGGCCATGCGCCGCGCCTGGAAATCGCCGCACACGGAGCAGGACGATATCTCGCGATAGAGCCCCTGCCCCGGCAACCAGACCTCGATGTCGTAGGTCTTCTGCGCGGCGAAGCCCATGTCGCCGGTGGAGAGAACGATGACGCGATAGGGAATGCCGAGCCGCTTCAGCACTTCCTCGGCGCATTGTGTCATGCGCTCGTGCTCTTGGGGCGATTGCTCAGGCGTGGTGATGGAGACGAGCTCGACCTTGGAGAATTGATGCTGGCGGATCATGCCACGCGTGTCTTTCCCCGCTGCGCCTGCCTCGGCGCGGAAGCACGGCGTGCCCGCGGTGACGCGGATGGGAAGCTTCGCCTCGTCGGTGATCTCCTCGCGCACGAGATTGGTCAGCGGCACTTCGGCGGTCGGGATGAGCCAACGGCGCTGATATTGCGGCTGCCGCAGGTATTCCTCGTCGAAGAGCTCCCCCATCC
>JBAPYK010000015.1:0-38284 GCA_049284695.1 Rhodoplanes sp.
GCGTTGTCCGTGCCGGCGTTCTTCAGGCGCAGCGCGAGCAGCACCATCATTGCGCCGGCGATCGCGGCGACGATTCCGTACATTGGGCCGGCAAAGCCGAACAGGAATGGCGTCACTCCGGCAGGCGCCAGCAGCAGCGCATGGGCGAGGATCTGCCGCTTGGTTTCCGTTGCGCCCGCGACCACCGGCAGCATCGGCACGTTGGCGCGCCGATACTCTTCGCAGCGGCGCAGCGACAGCGCCCAGAAATGCGGTGGCGTCCAGAAGAAGATGATCAGAAACAGAAGAACGGGGGCGAGCCCGACGTCATGCGTCACCGCCGCCCAGCCGATCACCGGCGGCAGCGCCCCGGCGGCGCCGCCGATCACGATATTCTGTGCGGTCCAGCGTTTGAGCCATATCGTATAAATAACGGCGTAGAAGAAAATCGTGAAGGCGAGCAGCCCCGCGGTGAACCAACCGGCCACTAGGCCAAGCACCGCCACCGCGCCGACGCTGAGGGTGATCCCGAAAGCGAGGGCTTCTCCGGGCTGCACCCGGCCGGCCGGGATCGGACGCTGACGGGTGCGCCCCATGACGCCGTCGATGTCGGCATCGTACCACATGTTCAAGACGCCGGCCGCGCCGGCGCCGACCGCGATGCATAGCAGCGAAGCGACCCCCAGCACCGGATGCAACTGGCCCGGCGCCACCATCATGCCGACGAAGGCGGTGAAGACGACGAGCGACATCACGCGCGGCTTCATCAGCGCGAAATAATCGCTCGCCTCCGCCAGGCTTGGTTCGATCGGCGGCGCGGGACTCGTCGATTGCAGCGCCGCGCTTTCGCTGAGAACGGACATCAGAATTGCCTCATACTCGCTCGTGTCACTTTATCCGCGGCAGCACCTCGAACTGATGGAACGGCGGCGGCGACGGCAAAGTCCATTCCAACGTCGTCGCGCCCGGTCCCCATGGATTGTTGCCTGCCGCCCGCTTGGCGGCGAAGGCGCGATAGATGGTGAAGAAAAACACCACAAGACCCGCCAAGAAGATGTAGGAGCCCATCGACGAGACGAAGTTCCACCCGCTGAATGCATCCGGGTAGTCAGCGATGCGGCGAGGCATCCCGGAAGCCCCGAGGAAGTGCTGCGGGAAGAAGATCACGTTGGCGCCGATGAAGGACAGCCAGAAATGCAGCTTGCCGAGCGCTTCGGAGTACAGGTAGCCGGTGATCTTGGGGAACCAGTAATACCAGCCGGCGAAAATGCCGAAGGTGGCGCCGAGCGACATCGTGTAGTGGAAGTGGGCGACAACGAAATAGGTGTCGGTCAGCAGGCGGTCGACGGAAGCGTTCGCGACCACGACGCCGGTGACGCCGCCGATCACGAACAGGAAGATGAAGCCGAGCGCCCATAGCATCGGCGTCCTGAACTCGATCGACCCGCCCCACATGGTGGCGATCCAGGAGAAGATCTTGATCCCGGTCGGCACGGCGATGACCATCGTCGCGGCGACGAAATAGGCCTGAGCGCCCGTCGACAGGCCGACCACGTACATATGGTGCGCCCAGACGATGAAGCCGATGAATCCGATCGCGACCATTGCATACGCCATGCCGAGATAGCCGAATATCGGCTTGCGGGCGAACGTGGAGACGACTTGGCTGATTACGCCGAACGCCGGCAGGATCAGGATGTAGACCTCCGGATGGCCGAAGAACCAGAACAGGTGCTGGAACAACAGCGGATCGCCGCCGCCCGAGGGGGTGAAGAACGTGGTGCCGAAATTCCGGTCGGTCAGAAGCATGGTGATCGCGCCCGCGAGCACCGGAAGCGCGAGCAGCAGCAGGAACGCAGTCACCAGGATCGACCAGACGAACAGCGGCATCTTATGTAGCGTCATGCCGGGCGCGCGCATGTTGAGAATCGTGGTGATAAAATTGATCGCGCCGAGGATCGAGGAGGCGCCCGCGAGGTGAAGCGAGAGGATGCCGAAATCGACCGCTGGCCCGGGGTTCCCTGTCGTGGATAGCGGCGCATACACCGTCCAACCGGTGCCGACCCCGGCGGCGCTCGGCTCGCCTTCGACGAACAGCGAAATGACCAGCAGCGACAGCGAGGCCGGCAACAGCCAGAACGAAATATTGTTCATGCGCGGAAACGCCATGTCAGGCGCCCCGATCATCAGCGGCACAATCCAGTTGCCGAACCCGCCGATCAACGCCGGCATGATCATGAAGAACACCATGATCAACCCGTGCGCCGTCACGAACACGTTAAAGAGGTGGGGGTCCGCGAAAAACTGCATCCCCGGCTCTTGCAGTTCGAGCCGCATTGCGATCGACAAAGCGCCGCCGATCACGCCGGCGACCATCGAGAACACAAGGTACATCGTGCCGATGTCCTTGTGATTGGTGGAAAACAGGTAGCGCCGCCATCCGGTCGGGTGGTCGTGCTCGTGATGCGCGTCGTGGGTGCTTACGGTCGCATCCATAATCTAGTCCTCAATTAATTGTTGTTCTTGCCCGATCGGTCTTGGCTAGGCTTTTACTCGGCGCGCCGCGGCGCGGTTGTGGCCACCGTCATCGGTCCGTTCCCCCCGCCGGCGAATTTCTGTTTGGCCTGCGCAACCCAGGCGGCGAAGGCCTGCTCGCTCACCACCCGCACGGCGATTGGCATGAAGGCGTGATCCCGGCCGCAAAGCTCCGAGCACTGGCCGTAATAAACGCCCTCGCGCGTCGCTTTGAACCAGGTCTCGTTCAGTCGGCCCGGGATGGCGTCGATCTTGATGCCGAACGAAGGCACCGTGAAGGAATGGATCACGTCCGCCCCGATTGTCTGAACGCGGATCACCTTGTTCACAGGCACGACCATATCGTTGTCGACGGCCAACAGGCGCGGTTGATCCGGCTTGCGCTCCTTGTCCTGTAACATCAGCGAGTCGAACTCAAAATTGCCGTTGTCCGGATAGGAGTAGGTCCAGAACCACTGCTTCCCCGTCGCCTTCACGGTCAAATCGGCGGGCGGGACATTCAGCTGGAAAAACATCAACCGGAAAGAGGGGAGGGCGATGACCACCAGAATGATCACTGGTATCACCGTCCAGATCAACTCGACCAGCGTGTTGTGGGTGGTGCGCGAGGGGACCGGATTGGCGCGCGCATTGAATCGCACAATTACCGCGACGAGCAGGGCCAGCACGAGTATAACGATACCGCTTATTATCCATAACAGAAGGTTGTTAAATCTGATGACGTCCGTCATGACTGGCGTCGCCGACTCCTGAAAGCCTATCCCCCAAGGAGAGGGCTGACCCAGCCCCGCCCAGGCTGAATCGACTCCGCCAAAAACCGCTGCGACGACAATTGTCGCGGCGAGCGCTCGAAGGACTGACTGCATCGTTGCCTAAGCTCCTTTCGCGGTATGATCGTGGTCAGCGTCTAAGCGCCATACCTCGCCGCGTGCTTATTAGGTCTCCGTTGAGGCGCGTTGGTCCGCAGAGGAGGGCCTCATCCGCAAAGGCACGGAAACGCATTTCGGGCCTCTCAAACCACAATTCCGCCCCACTCGCAATGTGCCTCATGATAAGCGGACAAAGAATCACATCGCAGCTCGTCGGCTGTTGCAGGCACAATCGCTTTTGCCGGTCAAAGTGCTACGATAACGGCGCGAATGACGTGATCGCCGCGACATATACAGCCACGCGCATGCGTTGGTCTAGGGGGCGTGACGGCTCGAACGTAGCGACTTCGGAGGAGGGAGCTTGATATGAGCAGGTTCTCTGGCGACAGGTTTGCGCGGCCGCGGCGCCTTGCCGGCTTGCTGGCTTTGGCGCTGGTGACGGGGCTCTCGCTTCCGTCGGCAGCCTTCGCCCAGGGTGCGGTGAAGTCGGTTCACGACGACTGGCAAATCCGGTGCGAGACCCCGCCGGGTGCGCAGAGCGAGCAGTGCGCGTTATTCCAAAGCGTCGTCGCCGAAGATCGCGCCAATGTGGGATTGACCGTGCTGGTATTGCGCACGGCCGACCAGAAGACCCGTTTGATGCGCGTGCAGGTGCCGCTCGGCGTCTTGCTCCCGGCCGGGCTGGGGCTGAAGGTCGACCAGACCGATGTCGGGCGCGCCGGTTTCGTGCGGTGTACTTTGCGCGGCTGCTATGCCGAGGTCGTCATGGACGACAATCTGGTCAAGCAGCTCCGCGACGGCAAGACGGCGACTTTCTTCATCTTCCAGACGCCCGAGGAAGGGATCGGCTTTCCCATGAGCCTCAAGGGCTTTGGCGAGGGCTACGACAAGCTTCCCTGACGCCGATGATGGCCAAATCGCTTTCACCAAGCGCGCTGCCTGATTGCCCCACGGCGAGCCTGCGGCTCCGGTGAGTCCGGCCGCCAGGGCCTTCCGCGACATGCGCTGCTGCACGGAGGCCGACCATGAGACGAAGCGCTGTTCTTTGCCGGGCGACTGCGGGTTCGGCGGTTGCCCTTGTTGCGGTCTCGCTTGCCGTCACGGCGGCGTCCGCAACCACGCCTTGCCGCAACAGTGAAAGTTTCGCGAGCTGGCTCGACGCGTTCAAGCAGGAGGCCGCCGCGCAGGGCATTTCGCGGAGCGCGATCGCGGCCGCGTCGCCCTACCTGGTTTATGACCAGCGCATCGTCAATATCGATCGCGGCCAGCGCTTCTTCGCTCAGAATTTCCTGCAGTTCTCCGACAAGATGCTCGCCGCCTATCGCCTGACGCGGGGTCCGGCGCTGATCAAAAAATACGACGCAATCTTTTCTCGGGCCGAACAGGAGTACGGCGTTCCCGCCCCGGTCATCGTCGCCTTCTGGGGGCTCGAGAGCGACTTCGGCGCGGGCATGGGCAAAGATCAGGCGATCCGCTCGCTCACGACGCTCGCCTATGACTGTCGCCGGTCGGACATGTTTCGCGGGCATCTGTTCGATGCGCTGCGCCTGATCGAGCGTGGCGACCTGAACGCTCCCGAGATGATCGGCTCCTGGGCGGGCGAACTCGGCCAGACCCAGATGATGCCGTCGGAATATTTCAAATATGCGGTCGATTATGACGGCGACGGTCATCGCAATCTCCTGCGCAGCGTAACCGACGTGATCGGATCGACCGCCAATTACCTCGTCAGCTTGGGCTGGCGGCGTGGCGAGCCGTGGCTGCAGGAGGTGCGCGTCCCATCCGACCTGGCCTGGGATCAGGCCGACCTCGCCATCCGGCATCCCCGGTCGAAATGGGCGGAATGGGGAGTGACGCTGCGCGACGGCAAGCCGCTGCCGGCGGACAGTCTGCCTGCTTCGCTGCTGCTGCCGATGGGACGGCTCGGCCCCGCCTTTCTCGCCTATCCGAATTTCCAGGCCTACCTGAAGTGGAACGCTTCACTGGTCTATTCGATCACCGCCGCCTACTACGCGACGCGTATCGCCGGAGCGCCGCCGATGTACCGAGGAGCGCCGAACATTCCGTCGATCACGCCCGAGCAGGCCAAGGAGCTGCAGCAGCTTCTCACGCGGGCGGGCTATGACGTCGGTCCGGCGGACGGCAAGATCGGTGCGGCGACCCGCACCGCCATCAAGGAAGCGCAGCTCAAGCTTGGCCTGCCGGCCGACTCGTACCCGACCCCGGAGCTGATCAGCCGGATGCGAACGATGCGGTGATGATGTCCGTTCAAGAGGCCCGGCGCCTCCGTCTGCACCTCAGGAACGAACGCCGCTGCCGCCGGTTGACAGTCTGCCCTTTCATGCAGACGAACACCGCGTGCGCAACGACCGCCCCTTGCTGACGAACGACGGACCGCAGCGCAGCCCGGATGCGCCGCGGCTCCCGGTCGACGAACCGCCGCCCGGTCCCAACGAGCCGGGCACGGTCGAGGAGCCGCCGCCCGCGGTCGATGACCCGGGAAATATCGAGGAGCCTCCGCCGGGAGAAGCGCCGGGCAAAATCGATGACCCGCCGGGTAAGCCTGAGCGTCGTATCGACCTGTCGTCCATCGTAGAAACCGACATTCCCGCGCGGCTCGATCGGTTGCCGTGGAGCCGGTTTCACACGCTCGTCGTGGTCGCGCTCGGGATCACCTGGATTCTCGATGGGCTGGAAGTGACGCTCGCCGGCACGCTCGCCGGCGCGCTGAAGGAAAGCCCGGTCCTGCATTTTTCCAACAGCGATGTGGGCTTCGCCACCAGCGCCTATCTCGCCGGCGCGGTGCTTGGCGCCATTTTCTTCGGCTGGCTGACCGACCGGCTCGGCCGCAAGAAGCTGTTTTTCATTACGCTTGGGGTTTATCTCAGCGCCACCGGCGCGACCGCCCTCTCGTGGGACGTGTGGAGCTTCGCGGCGTTTCGCTTCCTGACCGGAGCGGGGATCGGCGGCGAATACACGGCGATCAACTCCACCATTCAGGAACTCATCCCGGCGCGGGTGCGGGGCTGGTCCGATCTTCTGATCAACGGCAGCTTCTGGATCGGGGCGGCGGCGGGCGCGGCCGGCTCCATCATCGTGCTCGACCCGGCCGTGCTGCATCCCGAGTATGGTTGGCGGCTCGCTTTCCTGATCGGCGCCGGGATTGGCGTCGTGATCTTCTTCATGCGCATTTGGATCCCGGAGAGTCCGCGTTGGTTGATGACGCATGGCCGCGCCGCCGAGGCCGAGGCCGTGGTCGCGGGGATCGAGCGTCAAGTCTATGGCGAGCGCAGTCCGAGCCGCAAAGACCTGCCGACCGTGCGACTGCGAATGCGGCGAAGCACCCCGCTCGGCGAGGTCGCGAACACCTTGTTCAAGGTCTATCGCACGCGCTCTTTGGTCGGCCTGTCGCTCATGGCCTCGCAGGCGTTTTTCTACAATGCGATCTTCTTCACCTATGCGCTGATCCTGATCGACTTCTACGGCGTGTCAGCCGCGGGCGTCGGCTGGTATGTGCTGCCGTTCGCGGCCGGGAATTTCCTCGGACCGCTCCTGCTCGGCCGCCTGTTCGATACGCTCGGACGGCGGCCGATGATCACCTTCACCTACGCGATTTCCGGCATTCTGCTCGCCGGCATCGGCTATCTATTCAAGCAGGAGCTGATTTCCGCCCAGACGCAGACCATGGCGTGGACGGTCGTGTTCTTCTTTGCCTCGGCCGCGGCAAGCTCCGCCTATCTCACCGTCAGCGAAACCTTTCCGCTCGAAATCCGCGCGCTCACGATTGCTTTCTTCTACGCCATCGGCACCGGCATCGGCGGCGTCGCCGGGCCCTGGATGTTCGGCGCGTTGATCGACTCCGGCTCGCGCGCGAGCGTGTATTCCGGCTATCTCGTCGGCGCGGCGCTGATGGTCGCGGCGGCGGCGATCCAATGGCGTTACGGGATCGCGGCGGAACGGAAGTCGCTCGAATCGGTGGCGCGCCCGCTCGCGTCCGCCGATTGATTGATCCGATCGCTCTGCGCCGGCTCTAGTTATCCTTGAGTGGTCGCATTTTCTGCGGCGAACCGGTTCCCACTTCGCGGCAAAATCCTCTAATGCTTCATCGGATGCGACTTCGTCGGGTGCGGCGGCCCCTCGCTCATCAAACCGTAGGCGCTGTTGACGAGCGCGAGATGCGAAAACGCCTGGGGGAAATTGCCCACCTGCCGGCCCAGGCGCGGATCGTACTCTTCGCTGAGGAGCCCGACATCGTTGCGAAGGGAAAGTAGCTGCGCGAACTGGCGGCGCGCATCGCTCCAGCGCCGCTGCTTCATATAGACGTCGGCGAGCCAGAAGCTGCAGGCGAGAAACGCGCCCTCGCCCTCCGGCAATCCGTCAGCCGCGGTCCCGGTGTGGTAGCGCAGCACGAAGCCATCCGAGACCAAATCGTCTTCGATGGCGCGAACGGTGCCGGCGATGCGTTTGTCGTCGATCGGCAGGAAGCCGATGATGGGCAGCAGCAAGAGCGTGGCGTCGAGCTGTTTGGAGCCGTAGGCCTGGACGAAGCTGCCGAGCTCGGGATCAAATCCATGCGCGCATACGTCGTCGTGGATTTCGGCGCGCAGGGAGCGCCAGCGGTCGACCGGGCCGTCAAGCCCGAACGTCTCGGCGCTCAGAATCGCGCGATCGAAGGCGAGCCAGGCCATGGCCTTGGAATAGGTGAAATGCTGCGGGTCACCGCGCATCTCCCAGATGCCTTGGTCGGGCTTTTTCCATACCTTGGCGAGATGGTCGAGCACGGCCACTTCCAGCGCCCAGCCGGAGCTGGTGGCGGCGAGCCCGCATGTGCGGCCATGGTGGAACGTGCTGAGCAACTCGCCGAACACGTCGAGTTGGAGTTGCTCATGGGCGGCGTTGCCGATGCGCACCGGCCGCGAATTCTCGTAGCCGGGGAGCCAGGGCGTCTCCCATTCGGTCAGGCGCCGCTCGCCGGCGATCCCGTACATGATCTGGAGCTGATCCGGGCTTCCTGCGACGGCGCGCAATAGCCACTCGCGCCAAGCCTGCGCTTCGCTGACATATCCGGCATTGGTCAGCGCGGCGAGGGTCAGTTTCGCATCCCGCACCCAACAGAACCGATAATCCCAATTGCGCGGCCCGCCGATCATTTCCGGCAACGACGTCGTCGGCGCGGCGACGATTCCGCCGGTCGGCGCATAGGTCAGCGCCTTGAGCGTGATCAGCGACCGCATCACCGCTTCCGACCATTCGCCGGCTGGCCGGCAGGTCTTCGCCCAGTCGCGCCAGAAGGATTCGGTTTCTTGCAGCGCGGCTTTGGCGTCGAGGATGGGCGGTATCGGATGATTTGACGGCGAGTAGCCGAGCACAAAGGGGATCGTCTGGCCTTCCGCCACGATGAACTCGGCAGTGGTCGTGAAATTTTCGCCCACCAGATTGACCGGCGTGCGCAGCGTGACCATGTCGGGACCGGCAATCGCTCGCCAGGTGCCGTCCTCGGTGCGCGCCACCCACGGGACGATCGCGCCATAGCCGAAGCGAAGGATCAGCTCCAAGCGCATCGGAACCCGCCCGCGCTCGCCGATCACGAGCCGCACCAGATCGGACTCCTCGTTACGCGGCGGCATGAAGTCGACGAGGGTGACCGCACCCTCCGCGGTCTCGAAACGCGTTTCGAGAATAAGCGTATTGTCGCGATACTGGCGCCTAACGCGCGCTTGGCTCTTGGGGCCGATGCGCCAACGGCCGTGCTTCGGCTCGCCGAGCAGCGCCGCAAAGCAGGCATCGGAGTCGAAGCGCGGCCAGCACAGCCAGTCGACCGAACCGTCGCGGCCGACCAGCGCCGCCGTTTCGCAGTCGCCAATCAGCGCATAGTCTTCAATACGAGACGCCATGCCATGTCCTTCGACCAGCGTCGGGGCTTCAACGGCGGCGAATGGCGCGCATCAGCGCGATCGGCAGCCCGCCGAACACCGCGCTCACGTTGACCGGTCCACGCGCGGCTGGCGCTGTCTGGCCGAGATAGCTCTCGCTGACCGCGAAATTGTCGAGCTTGAGCACCGCATCGAGGTCGCTTGCCTGCGGCCAGCGGCGCCCGCCGTCGGTCAGCGGTGCGAAAAGTCGTGTGACCGCGACGATGACGGCATCCCGTCGCAGCGTCCGGGCGAATGCAATCACGTGGCGAGCCTGGGGACCTTCGACCTCGATCGGCTCGTAGTTGCCGCTGGTGAACAGTTCCTGCATCTCGGAGCGCAACGCAAGCAAGCGGTGGGTCAAAGCGAGTTTGATCAGTCCATTCGGGTATTGCGCCGCTAGTCCGCTCCAATCCGGAGTGGCCGGGAGCGCTTCGAGCGCAGCCTGGCGCGCGGCAAAATCAACTGGTCGCCGGTTGTCGGGATCGACGAGAGAAAAATCCCAGAACTCGCTGCCCTGATAAAAATCAGGAACGCCCGGAATGGTCGCCTTGAGCGTGAGCTGCGTCAGGCTGATCAGCGCGCCGATCAAGCTGGTCCGGCCCGCGAATTCCCCGAAATCCTGCAGGAAAGCCGCGGAGCCTTCGCGATCGAGCAGATGAGCGATGAAGGTCGTGGCCCCGGTCTCGTAAGCTTCATCGGGATTATGCCAGCTCGATTCCTGTTTGCCTTCGCGCAGCGCCTTGACCGCATAGGTCTGCATGCGCTCGACAAACCCCGCATCGGGGCCGTCAAGGGGCCACGCGCCGATCAGCGCCTGATAGAGCATGTATTCATGCGCCGCGGTGGGGATGCGGCCAACGCTGCGGCGCGCGAGCGGCTCGTTCAGGGTCCGCCACCTCTGCACCGCTGCCGACCAGTCGTCGGCGAGTTCTGCGATCGCGAGGATGCGGGTGCGCGCATCCTCGCCACGCTTGGTGTCATGGGTTGCGGTCGCGACCATCGCATTGGGCGCTGCGGTCCGTGCGCGCATGCGCCGATGGAACTCGCCGGCCGTGATCGCCGGGAGGGCCGGGTCGCCGCCGACTTCGTTCAAAGCGAGGAGCCGGTGATAGCGATAGAAGGCGGTGTCTTCGAGCGCCTTGGCCATCACCGGGCCGGTGAGCTGCTGCACCTTGCCGGTGAAGCGCCGCACCCGCGCGCTGCTGTAACCGGTGCGCCCGGGTCCGATCAGGTCAAGCGTCAGCACGTCCTGCAGGAAATCGAAGATATTGGCGTCGGGGCCGTACCATCTCGCGCGCGCTCTCGCGATCGTCTGGATGATCGTTTCGCGGTCTTCCGCCGAGACGGTCCCGCCGCTGATATAGGTCCGGTACACCGGAAACTGCACGATATAGGCGCGCAGGGCGGCGCGCAGACGCTCGAGAGTGAAATCCCGGCTGCGCCAGTGGCCGGCCGCGATTCGCGCCAACAGGCGGCAGAGCACGGTGAATTCACTCGCGAGCATCGTCTCGAGCACGCGCCCCTTGGCGTCGCGAACGATGTCGTCGAAGTTTTCCCGCCGCCCGACGATGACATCGCTGTAGAACTTGTCGAGCTGCAACAGGCCGGAATCGTCGAGCAGCACGCGGGTGAGGACGTTGAGCACGTCGTACCCGGTGGTTCCGGCGACGCCCGGCAGGTCCGGCATCGGTTCGCCGTCAGCTAGAATTTTCTCAACGACGACGTAGAAGGGACGCGTCCGCGCCCCCGGCTCGCGCGCCGCGCGAACGAGCCGCGCCAGCCGGCGCGTATACTGTGCGGGATCGGATAGTCCATCGATATGGTCGAGGCGGAGGCCGTGCAGCTGGCCGCTGGCGATCAGGGCCATCACGCGGCGATGCGCCGCGGCGAACGTCGGCAAATCCTCGACGCGGATGCCGGCGAGATCGTTGACGTCGAAGAAGCGGCGATAGTTGATTTCGGTGAAGGCGACGCGCCAATGCGCCATGCGGTAATGCTGGCGTTCGAGTAGCCGGTGCAGCAACAGGGTGCGGTTCGGATCGGTCGGGCTCGGCCGGTAGGCGTCGAGCCCGCGCTCGATCACCTCGGCTCCGCCCTCGATCGCCGCAAGCTCGGCTTTGTAGGCCGGCGCCTGCTCGCGACTCGGCGCATTGGGGTCGGGATAGCGTTCCGCGAAAGCGAGCAGGCGGCGTCCTGCTTCTTCCTCCGTCGCCCCTGCCGCGGCAACGACGTTTTTCAGGATTTCGCCGTAGCGGTTAGGTCGGATCGGCAGACGGTGCTCGTAATACCAGGCGGAAAAAGATCCTTCCTTCGGATCGTATTTCAGCGCGAGGTCTCCCTCCTCGAGCGCGTCGCCGTAGGACTTGCCGAGAATCGGCAGAAGAATGCCGCCTTGCGGTCGATAGGGCAGCGTTTCCCACTCGATGTCGAACGAGTTGGCGTGCGGCGAGCGCGGTCCCCATTCGAGCACGTCCAGCCACCAGGCGTTGTCGGCATAGGCGACGCCCATGTGGTTCGGCACGAAATCGAGGATGAGGCCGATATTGACGTCCGCGAGCGCCTTGGACAGCTTGGCAAAACCGTCATCGCCGCTGAACTCGGGATTAAGCGCATTGTGGTCGACGATGTCGTAGCCATGCGTGCTGCCCGCGCGCGCCTTCAGAAACGGCGAGGCATAGAGATGGCTGACGCCAAGCTTGGCCAGATAGGGAACGAGGTCAGCGGCTGCGGCGAAGCCGAATTTCCCGGAAAGTTGCAGGCGATAGGTGGCGGTTGGGATGGCGGGCGGCATCAGACCTTGCTCCACGACCAATAGACGCTCCAGGGCGGCAGATTGGCGGGCGGCGGATCGCCCCAAATCGGTACGCCCGAAGCGTCGTGCGGTCGAGGGGCAGGGTCGGCCGATAGATTGGCGATGAGCGCCAACTCCCCGCCGCCGAGCGGCCAGTGCGCCGTCAATACCGTGCCCACAAAGCGGGCGTCGCCGGGGGCCACTCCGTCGGCGAGGCGCGGAAAAATCTGTTCGCGGCGGACGGCGAGCAACCGGGTGACGAGCGCGAGCCGCTGGCTGTGGGGCGGTTTCTCGCGCGCCGCCCAATCGAGCACGGTGGAACGGAAGGTCTGTTCCGCAAGCGGGTCGGGGATTTCATCGACGTTCCCGCCGGCGATGTACTGCTCCTTGAATTCCTTGCGGCGCCCTTCACGCACGGCATTGGCGAGTTCGCCGGCAAAATCGCAGAAGAACGGGAAGGGCTGGTTCGCTCCCCATTCCTCGCCCATGAACATCAGCGGCGGCGAAGGGGCGAGCAGCATGACGGCGAGCGCCGCGTCGATCCCTCTTTGGTCCTTGGCAAGCTGGTGCAGGCGCTCGCCGCGCGCCCGATTGCCGATCTGGTCGTGATTCTGCAGGAACGACACGAAGGCGGTCGGCGGCAAATGCCCGCTCGGCTCGCCGCGCGCTACGCCACCGCGGTGCTTCGACGCTTCGCCCTGATAGGCGAAACCTGAGGCAAGCGTGCGCGCGACATGGCGCGGCGCGTCGGTGTAATCGCGGTAGTAGGCTCTTTGTTCGCCGGTGAGCAACACGTGCCAGGCATGGTGAAAGTCGTCATTCCATTGCGCCCGATACTTGCCCGCCGCGGCAGGGGCCAGCGGATCGAGCAGCCATGCGGCGTTGTCGTCGTTTTCCAAAACGAGGTGAACCAAACGGCCATTCGCCTCGGCGAAAGCCCCGACGGCTCGGCTCAGGTCCACAAGAACCGACGGCGTCCCCGGTTTGACGATGGCATGAACTGCGTCCAGCCTCAGCCCGTCGAAATGGTAATTGCTGATCCAGTGCAGCGCATTCTCGATGGCGAACTCGCGCACCTGCGGAACAGCGTAGTCGATCGCCGAGCCCCAGGGGGTATGGACCGCATCGGTAAAGAACTGCGGCGCGTAGCGGCCGAGATAGTTACCTTCCGGCCCGAAATGATTGTACACGACGTCGAGAAACACCATCAGGCCGCGCCGGTGGGCGGCGTCGACCAGCGCCTTGAGATCTTCCGGCCGGCCGTAGGTCGAGTCGGGAGCATAGAGCAGGACGCCGTCATAGCCCCAATTGCGGCGGCCGTAGAAATCGGCGAGCGGCATCAGCTCAATGGCAGTGAAGCCGGCGGCGACCACGTCGTCGAGCCGCTCGATCGCCGCCCGGTAGGTCCCCGCCGCGGTGAAGCTCCCGACATGAAGTTCAAGGATGACCGCCTCGTGCCAGGGCCGTCCGCGCCATTTTTGCGCCGACCAGCCAAAGGCATGATCGATGACTTCGCTCGGGCCATTGACGTCGTCCGGCTGGAATGCGGACGCAGGGTCAGGGACGTCGAGCTCGCCATCGATGCGGAAGCGGTAATGCGCGCCCGCGCCGATCCCGGGCACGCGCAGGTCGAACCACCCGTCATTGTGGCGGCGCATGGGCCGCCTGTCGCCCATCACCAGATCGACCGACTTCGCCCCAGGCGCCCACAATCGAAATGTCACGCCATTCGCATCGAGCTGCGGTCCAAACTGTCGCGGGGTGAACGGAGGAGCGGCCGTCATGACGTCGTCCCTGCGAAAACGGTGACCGATTGCGCTGGCGCCAAATGCTTGGTCCCGACCTTTAGCTTGGTGTCCCCCGCGTCATCGTCGTCGACCGCCGTCGCCAGGATCCGGGTCCAGGCGCTGCAGCCCGGCCATTTCGGCAAGACGATCTCGGCCGCCTCGGGCGCCGCATTGAGAATAATGTACAATGCTACACCCGAAGACTCGATCGGCGCCAGCACATAGGCGAGGAAGCGGGTTTCCGGTAACGCCCAATCGGCTTGCGTCATTTCGGTTCCCTGCGCGGTCAGCCATTTTACGTCGTAATGGCCGCCGCCGCGATGGCCGATCAGCCAGCGCCGCCCTTGCAATTGCGGAAACGAGCGTCGCATCGCCGTGAGCTGCGTGATCAGGTCGGTCAGGTCATCGCCCTCCCGGCCGGCGCCCGACCAGTTCACCCAACCGATCTCGTTGTCCTGGCAGTAGGCGTTGTTGTTGCCGTTCTGGCTGTTGCCGACCTCATCGCCGGCGAGCATCAGCGGGACGCCATTGGCGAGAAAGAGCGAAGCGAGAAGGCCGCGCTTGGCGCGGCGGCGCGCCTCAAGAATTTCCTTGTCGTTGGTCGGGCCTTCGACCCCCCAATTGGTGCTCTGATTGTCGTCGGAGCCGTCGCGATTATCCTCGCGATTGGCGGCGTTGTGCTTGTGCGCATAGCTGACGAGGTCGGCGAGGGTAAATCCGTCATGGACGGTGACGTGATTCATGCTGGTGCGTGGCGGCCGCCGCCGATAGCGAAAGCGGTCGGCTGAACCGGACATGCACGCGGCAAGCTCGCGGACCTGATTATGGTCGCCCCGCCAGAACGATCGCAGCGTTCGGCGGAAAGCGTCGTTCCATTCGGACCAGCCCTGCGGGAACGCTCCGAGCTGATAGCCGCCCCAGCCGACGTCCCACGGCTCGGCGATGAGTTTCACCCGCGACAGCACCGGGTCCTGATTGACCGCGCAAAAAAATCCGGCGTTCGGATCGAAGCCATGCGGGCCGCGCCCGAGCGTGGTTGCGAGATCGAACCGGAAGCCGTCGACGTGGCACTTCTCGACCCAATAGCGCAGGGAATCCATCACCATCTGCAGCACGCGCGGATGGGTCAGGTTGAGCGAATTGCCGCAGCCGGTGAAGTCGTCGTAATAGCGCGGCGCGCTGGGTACGAGCCAATAATAGGACGCGTTGTCGATGCCGCGGAACGAAAACGTGGGACCGAGGTGATTGCCTTCGCAGGTGTGGTTGTAAACCACGTCGAGGATCACTTCGATTCCAGCCTGGTGCAATTGCGCCACGGTCGCCTTGAAGTCCTCGAGCGCAGACTCCGCGGACCCATAGCGCGGCTCGGGCGCGAAATAGCCGATCGCGCTGTAGCCCCAGTAGTTATGCAGTCCTTTGACCGCCAGCATGTGCTCGTCAATATGCGCATGGATCGGCAATAGCTCGATGGCGGTCACGCCCATGCGATGCAAATGCTCGACCATCTGCGGCGAGCTGAGACCACGAAAATTGCCGCGCCAGGCGTCCGGGATGTCCATGCGCTGCATCGTGAGCCCGCGCACGTGCGCCTCGTAGAGGATCGTATCGTGCCAGGGCGTTTGCGGGCCAGGGTCGTCGCCCCAAGCGAAGGCGTCGTCAACGACGACGCACTTGTACATGCTGCGGGAATTGTCGCGCTTGTCGAACGACAGATCGACGCGCGCGCTGCGGGTGCGGTAGGCGAAGTGGGCGTCGCTCCAGACGAAGTTGCCGATCAGCCGCTTGGCGTAGGGATCGAGCAGCAATTTGTGATGATTGAAGCGATGGCCGCGTTCGGGCTCGTAGGGGCCGTAGACCCGATAGCCATAGACTTGGCCGGGAACGACTTCCGGCAGAAACGCATGCCAGACATCGTCAGTGACCTCCGGCAGCGCGATGCGCTCGATCTCACGGCGGCCGGTGCGGTCGAACAGACAAAGCTCGATCTTCTCGGCGTTGGCCGAGAAGATCGCGAAATTCGTGCCATGTCCGTCCCAAGTCGCTCCGAGCGGAAAGGGCGAGCCTGGTCTTATCTGCATTAAAACTCCGGCACGAGGATGATCCCGGCCAGTGGCGGAAGCGTCAGGCTAAGCACGCCGCCGGCTCCTGTGTCTTCGGCCTGGATCCGTCCGCCATTGCCGACATTGCCGCCGCTGTAGGCGGCGGCGTCGCTGTTGAACACTTCACGCCAGCCGCCCGCGAAGGGCACGCGAATGCGATAATCATGGCGCACCACCGGCGTAAAGTTGAGCGCGATAAGACAGACCGAGCCGTCGCGGGCGCGGCGCAGCCAAGCAAACACGCTGTTTTCGGTGTCGTCGACGACCAGCCATTCGAAACCGCCCGGCTCCGAATCAAGCTCATACAAGGCCGGCGTCGATCGGTAGAGATGATTGAGGTCGCGCACGAGGGCCTGGATTCCCTTGTGCTCCGGATACTCGAGCAGGTGCCAATCGAGACTGTGGTCGTGGTGCCATTCACGGCTCTGGGCAAATTCGCTGCCCATGAACAGCAGCTTCTTGCCGGGATGGCCGAACATGAAGGTGTAGTAGGCGCGCAGATTGGCGAAGCGCTGCCAATGATCGCCCGGCATCCGTCCGAAGATCGTGCCTTTGCCGTGCACCACTTCGTCATGCGACAGCGGCAAGACGAAATTTTCGTACCAGGCATACAGCATGGCGAAGGTGATGTCGTTGTGGTGGAATTTGCGGTGGACCGGTTCCTTGGAAATGTAGCGCAGCGTGTCGTGCATCCACCCCATGTTCCACTTGTAGCCAAAGCCGAGCCCGCCGATGTCGGTCGGGCGCGAGACCAGCGGCCAAGCGGTCGACTCCTCCGCGAGGGTCGTAGCGTTGGGAAAGCGGCCGAACACCTCCGTGTTGAACCGGCGCAGGAAGTCGATCGCTTCGAGATTTTCGCGTCCGCCAAAGCGGTTGGGAATCCAGCCGCCCTCCGGACGGCTGTAATCGAGATAGAGCATCGAGGCGACCGCATCGACGCGCAAGCCGTCGATCTGGAAGCGCTCAAGCCAGTACAACGCATTCGCGAGCAGGAAATTGGCGACCTCGCGCCGTCCGTAATTGTAGATCAGGGTGTTCCAGTCGAGATGCCGCCCCTGCATGGCGTTGGCGTGCTCGTAGACGGCGGTGCCGTCGAACTGAGCGAGACCGTAATCGTCATCGGGGAAGTGACCGGGAACCCAGTCGAGAATGACCCCGACCCCGGCGCGATGGAAGGCGTCCACCAGCAGGCAAAAATCCTGCGGCGAACCGAACCGGCTGGTGGGCGCGTATAGCCCAATCGGCTGGTAGCCCCAGGAGGCATCGAACGGGTGTTCGGCGATCGGCAACAGCTCGACGTGGGTGAAGCCCATCGAGGCGACATAGGGAGGCAACTGCTCCGCCAGCTCCCGATAGGTCAACCAAGAGTTATTCATATACGGATTTCGCCGCCACGAGCCGAGATGGACTTCGTAGATCGACATCGGTCCGTCGTAACGGTTGATCCCCGCGGGGGAAGGCGCGATCGGCGGGAAGGTGCTCGGATCGACGATCACCGAGGCGGTGAGCGGGCGAACTTCTGCGGAAACGGCGTAAGGGTCCGCCTTGATCCGCAGCCGCCCGTCGGAGCCGAGAAGCTCGAACTTGTACTTGTGGCCGGGCGTGACGTCGGGGATGAAGATTTCCCAGAAGCCGTTGCCGCGCACCCGCATGGCATGCAGGCGGCCGTCCCAATAGTTCCAGTCGCCGACGACGCTGACGCGACGGGCGTTGGGCGCGAATACGCCGAAGGCGACGCCGGCGACCCCTTCATGCACTATCGGGTGGGCGCCGAGCTTGTCAAAGATCTGAAGGTGGGTGCCTTCGCCCATCAAATGCAGGTCGAGCTCCGACAGCACCGTCGAGAACCGGTAAGGATCTTCGAGCTCGATGAAGTCGGGGCCATGCCAGCGCGCCCTCAAGAGGTAGTCGCGCGCGCCGGAGGGAACCGGTCCGACAAAGAGTCCCGCATCATGAATACGACGGAGTTGCGCCTCCTGGTCGTCCTTGAAGCGCACATGCACTGCGCGCGCTCCCGGCAGAAAGGCACGTACGACATGTGTCCCATGCTCGAAATGAGAACCGAGATAACGAAAAGGGTCGGCGTGATAACCGCCGACGATGGCAAGCGCTTCCGGAGTCACGTCATACATGGCTAGGTGCTTTCAGCAGAAAATAGAGTCCGCCACAGGCCAAAGAGCGGCATGTGGACCCAGTCGGGACGATTGGCAAATTCATACCCCACCTCATAAACGGCCTTTTCCAAAACGAAGAATCGCAACAGGCGGTCAGCCAAGTCCGCATCTTGCGGCCATAACCTGCTCGCGCTGGCCGTATTGCGCATGCTCACAAGGAATGCATCCGTTGCTGCATTGCGCCAAGAGTCAAGTGCCTGCAAGAGGCGTTGCGGCGCCTCCCCGGAACTTTCTGGGATTCGGTGGAGGGCGGAGGTCGCCGCATAGTCGAGCGAGCGGATAAATCCGGCTGCGTCGCGGGCTGAGGGAGCCTTGCGCCGCCGTTCCTGGAAGGAGCGCTCCGGCTCGGCTTCGAAGTCGACGATGATGATATCGTCCTTGACGATCAGGATTTGGCCGAGATGGAAATCTCCGTGCTGCCGGACCTTATCGACGTCGATCGTGGCGGGCAGCATGTCCCGCATTTGTTCGACGGCCTCCCACCGCCGCGCCAGCAGCGTGCGGGCGAACGGCTTGGCGCGGGGACCGAGATGGTCGTAGCGACGAGCCAGCTCTTCGAACATCTTCTCTGCGCCGCTGACGAGTCCGGCGGTCCACGCCGCCACGTCCTCTGCGGTGACTGGCTCGGGAGCAAAGGCGGGATCGTCGGCGCTGCTGGCGAGGGCGAGATGCAGCTCGCCGGTGCGGCGTCCGATCGTGCGCATGCGATTGAGATAGGCCGCATGCGCGTCGACGGGGGCTGGAAGATCGGGCAGGACGCGCGCTTCCTCGAGAAAGCGGTCGAGATAGTTTCCCGCATGGACCCAGGCGTCGCCCTGATTGTCGACGAACTGGTGCAGCACGGCGACGGCCGAGCGCTGACCGCCCTCGACGAGTTCGATCGTGCCCAAGAGGGGCGGCGTGTTCGGGTACCCGGCGACGTCGGTGAGGAAGCGTCCCATTTCCAATTCCGGGTTAGTTCCGGCCGACAGGCGCCGATAGAATTTCAGTACAAAGGAGGAATTGATGATCACCGTCGAATTCGATTGCTCCACCCCGCTGGCGCGAACCTGGGCGATCGGCGGCAATTGCTGCGAAGCGAAACGGGCGGTTGGACGCAGCTCCAGCTGCATCGCCGGCGAAGCCCTAACCACGCGTTCGGCATGAATGTCGTGGACGAGAGAGGAAATGAAGTCGCGTTCGGCGACCGCATCGATGAGGACCCCCTCGCGATAGGTTTGGCGAACCGGCGCAATCACCGAAGCGGGCGGCGCGGTCGCGCGGTCGACCTCGCCCCAATTCACGACGAGAGGCATGACATAGCGCGTCGCGCCGCGCGGCGCGGCGTGGTCGATGAGGGCAAGGACGGGCGGCAAGTCGCCCTCCCCGAACGGGATCACGGCGCTGACGCGGGCGCCGCCCGCCTCCGAGCCTTTCGCGGCGAACCAGCGGCGGGTTGCGAGATAATTCGGCAGCACCTCCCGTTCGAAGTGGTGGCCTGATCGTCCCTCCGAGAGCGACCGCCAGCCTCTGTCGAGAACGACAGTAATCCACTCTCGTGCGCTCGCGGTTTCCGCGCCCGCCATGCCAGCCTCCTCGGTCAGCTGAAACCAGAAGAACCCATAGGGTGCCAGCGTGACCACGAACGGCCCGTCGTCGATCCGCCGAAAGCGCGAACGTCCCAGCATCTCGACCGGGATCCGCCCCCGCCATTGCGACAGATCGATTTCGGTCGATTGAGCCGCGCGCGACAAATTGGCGACGCAGAGGATGACCTCGGACCCGTAATGGCGCAGGTAAGCCATGACCGCGCGATTGGTCGGGCGCAGCAAGGTCATCGTCCCGCGGCCGAACACCCTGCTCGTCTTGCGCACGGCGATCATCCGCTTCGTCCAGTTCAGCATCGAGGAAACGCTGCGCGACTGCGCCTCGACATTGACCGCCTGATAGCCGTGCACCGGGTCCATGATCACCGGCAGATAGAGTTTCGCCGGATCGCAGCGGGAGAAGCCGGCGTTGCGGTCCGAGGTCCACTGCATCGGCGTGCGCACGCCGTTGCGATCGCCCAAATAGATGTTGTCGCCCATGCCGATTTCGTCGCCGTAGTAGAAGATCGGCGTGCCCGGCAGCGACAACACGAGGCAATTCATCAGCTCGATCTTGCGCCGGTCATTGTCCATCAAGGGTGCGAGCCGGCGGCGAATGCCGAGATTGATGCGGGCGCGCGGATCGGCCGCATAGGTCGACCACAAATAGTCGCGCTCGGCGTCGGTAACCATTTCGAGCGTCAGCTCGTCGTGATTGCGCAGGAACAACGCCCATTGGCAGTTCCCCGGTATGTCCGGCGTCTGCCGCAGGATATCCATGATCGGAAAGCGATCCTCCTGCGCGATCGCCATGTAGATGCGCGGCATCAGCGGGAAGTGATACGCCATGTGGCACTCGTCGCCGTCGCCGAAATAGGCGCGCACATCTTCCGGCCACTGGTTCGCCTCGGCGAGCAGGAAGGTGCCGGGGGCGTAGGCGTCGATCTCGGCGCGCAGCCGCTTGATCAGGTCGTGGGTCTCGCCCAGGTTTTCGTTGTTGGTGCCCTCGCGTTCGCACAGATAGGGAATGGCATCGAGGCGGAAGCCGTCGACGCCGAAGTCGAGCCAGCGGCGCATGACCTGAACCATTGCCCAGAAGACGCGCGGATTTTCGTAGTTGAGATCGGGCTGGTGGGAGAAGAAGCGGTGCCAGAAATAGGCGCCGGCTTCCGGGTCCCAGGTCCAGTTCGATTTCTCGGTGTCGGTGAAGATGATGCGGGTGTCGAGGTATTTCTGATCGGTGTCGCTCCAGACATACCAGTCGCGCGCGCTCGATCCCCTCTTGCTGCGGCGCGCCCGCTTGAACCACGGGTGCTGGTCGGAGGTGTGGTTGATCACGAGCTCGGTGATCACCCGCAGCCCGCGGCGTTTCGCCTCGCTCATGAAGCGACGGAAATCCTTCATCGAGCCGAAGTCAGGATTGATCCGGCGGTAGTCGGATATGTCGTAGCCGTCGTCGCGACCGGGGCTCGGGTAGAACGGCAGCAGCCACAGCGCCGTCACGCCGAGGTCTTGAAGATAGTCGAGCCGCTGGGTGAGGCCGTTGAAATCGCCGATGCCGTCGTCGTTGCTGTCGTAGAACGCTTTGACGTGCAGCTGGTAGATGATCGCGTCCTTGTACCAGAGCGGATCGGTCGGCGTTTCGACTGTCGTTTCCACTGCCGCGGGTGCGGTGATGTCAGAGACGAGGTTCATGGCGCGACGCTTCAGAAAGGAGGTGGGATGCGGGATCGGTCTTTAAACGCCGGTTGCCCATACGATTTTGCTTCGCTTTTAGGTCGGGGGGTCTTCGGCTGTTTTATGCGACTGAATGGGTCCCCAAACCTGACCGGCAAGTCGCCGCCATCGAAGGAGAATTCATAACGGCCGCCGCCCGCGAGCGCAACCGAACGGGGGGCGGTTTGCCGACCGTCGCTCGCTCCTTTTACAAACGTGGTTGCTCGGTCGTTTTTTTGCCAGCATCAACGATCAGGCGTGAGGCGTGAGGAATGGACTGCGGCGCGCTGTCACGCTGCCGTCGGATCAGTCGACGCCAGCCGCGTTCGGCAGCACGGCTTAATCTTTGACAATCAAGGTTCTCCCCCTCCGCCTCGGGACGGCGGTTGTGCCGGTTCGGGGCCGCACTAGGCCGGTGGTGTTGCTGGCGCGAAACCTCCATGGCTCGTCCGTCCGCAGCCGGGCGGGCGCATCAGCATGATGAGAAGTTGGGCTAAAAATCGACAGGGCAGGGACGGCGATTGCACACATATTCTGCAAATCGGGCGCGCCTTTGCGTTAGGTCAGTTTGACCTGGATGACAGCCGGGATAACGCAACGAAGAGCCCATGTTTGTCTCTTTGGTTTCGCTGAGCGAGGCCACACGGGGTCAAGTCCGCTTGCCTTGTCAATGCGTTGCCACCACGGGACGGCCCTCTCAGGCCGCGGCTATGATCAGGATCAGGAAACGGTGCGAGGGCGGGCGATGACTAAAGTGTTGCACGCGTTGGCGGTCCCGCTATGGTTCGCCCACTTTGCCATGGAGGGCTCGCGATCTTTGGTTCTCCTGTTTCCCGGCTTCCCGGCCAGCGCAGTGGCCGCGGGCGCCGGCAGCGAAAGACTTCTTGCCCGGTTCGAGCGCCTCTGCACTAACGGTAGGTGACTAAATCAACTCATGGCGGACGAAGATCAACTCAGCGCTCAGGCAGAAGCCTTCGGCGTCGAGACGACCTATTACGATGCCCTCGGAACGCAGCGCTCACCTGGCGAGGATGCACTGCGCGAGATCGTGAATGTCCTCGCGAGCCATGCCAAAGAGGCGGGAGCGACGGCGACTCCTCCGGTTCGCGTCGTGCGCAAAGGCCGCGACAGCCGCCTCGACAATGCGTGCGGCGATGACGGCGCCTGGCGCCTGGTTGACGGGGATCACGAGGTCGCTCACGGCGCATGCCACGACAACGCCATCGCCTTGCCGGCGAAACTGCGGGTCGGGTCATACCGGCTTCTCTCTGGGAAGGACGCGGGGGGTGCCGGACAGCCGGTCATTGTTGCGCCCGCCCAATCCTACCAGCCCGCTACATTCGATGAGGGCAAGCGCGTCTGGGCGCTCGCGGTGCAGCTTTATTCGCTGCGGTCGCGCCGGAACTGGGGCATCGGTGATTTTACCGACCTCAAGAACCTCGTGCGGATCGCGGGGCAACGTGGCGCCGCCGGCATCGGGCTCAATCCGCTGCATACGATCAGTCTCGATGATCCCGGGATGATCAGCCCCTATTCGCCGACCAGCCGGCTTTTCCTCAACACGCTATACATCGACGTGGAAGCGGCGCCGGAATTTCCCGGCCTTGCCGCCGCGGGGCTTGCCGAAGAGGTAAAGCGCCTGCGCGCGTCCGAATTCGTCGACTATGCGGGGGTCATCGCCGCCAAGCTCAAGGGTCTCCGGCTGACCTATGAGGCGTTCCGCGAGCGCGGCAGCCCCGAGCGGCGCGAGGATTTTGCCGCCTTCAAAAACGAACGGGCGCCCACCCTCGGCGGCTTCGCCGCCTTTACCACCCTCCACCGCAAATTCGGTCCGCCGTGGTGGAATTGGCCGCCGGAATGGCGCAATCCGACCGCGGAAAAGATCGACGAACTGTGGCGCATCGAGGCGGTGGAGATGGACTTCCACGCCTATATGCAGTGGCTCGCCGACCGACAGTTGAAGTCCTGCTTCAATGCCGCGAAACGGCTGAAGATGCCGGTCGGCCTTTATCTCGACGTTGCCGTCGGCGTGTCGGCAAACAGCGCCGATGTCTGGAACAACCAGGGCGCCTATGTGCGAGAGCTGTCCGCCGGCGCGCCCCCCGATATGTTGAACACGGTGGGACAGGATTGGGGGCTCGCCTCGCTCCATCCGCGCGTACTCGCGCACACCGACTTCCGCCTGATGCGCGAGACGCTGCGGGCAATCATGCGGCATGCCGGCGCGATCCGAATCGACCACGTGCTCGGCTTCAACCGGCTTTACATGATCCCGCACGGCTACAAGCCCTTCGAGGGCACCTATGTGCGGTTTCCGCTCGAGGCGATGCTCGCGGTGCTCGCTCAGGAGAGCAATGCCGAACGTTGCATTGTCGTCGGCGAGGACCTTGGAACGGTGCCCGACGGATTCCGCGAAAAGCTCGCCGACTGGAACGTGTGGTCGTATCGCGTCATGATTTTCGAACGCGAGCAGGACGGCTCGTTCAGGCCGCCATCGGCCTATCCGGCGCCGGCCTTGGTGTCGTTCAGCACCCATGACCTGCCAACGTTCTCGGGATGGCTTTCCAATCACGACCTCGCCGTGAAGCGGAGCCTCGGCATGGATCCGGGCGAGACGGAGGCCGAACGCGAGACCGCGCATCGGGCCATGGCCGCGGCGCTCGCCCGCGAATGCGGATCAGAAAAGCCCTCGACGCTCGAAATGATCCGCTTTCTCGCCCGCACGCCGAGCCGACTCCTGGTGGTTGCGGCGGAGGACGTGTTCGACATGGCCGATCAGGTCAACATCCCCGGCACCGTCTGCGAACATCCCAACTGGCGGCGGCGACTTCCCGTTTCACTCGAGGACTTCGCTGCGGACGCGCGGCTCTCGGCGATTGCCGAGGTGCTTCGTGGCGAAGGCCGCGCCGTTTCGTCGGACCAGGGCTGACCACGCTTGAGACGGCGAGCATGCGTCCCCGCTTGATTGCATTTGCGCTTGCGTCATCCTAGTTGCAGTCGAGAGCACAACGATCGGCGATTTATTCCATGTCCGCGCAAACTCATCTTTTCCAGTGCCTGAAGGACAATTTCGGGGTCCTCGTCCATGATCCGGGGACGGGGGCGACGGCCGCAATCGATGCGCCGGAGGCGGGCGCCATCAACGCCGCGCTTGCCGCGCAAGGCTGGCGGCTTACCGATATTCTGGTCACGCACCATCATGGCGACCACACCGCCGGCATTCCCGACCTGAAGGCGCGCTATGGCTGCCGGGTCACGGGCCCGGCGCACGAAAAAAACCCGATCGAAGGGGTCGACGCGACTGTCGGCGAGGGCGACGTTGTGAAGGTCGGCTCGCTTGAAGCGCAGGTGATCGAGACGCCCGGGCATACCGCGGGGCACATCGCCTATTGGTTTCCCAAAGAGAAGATCGTCTTTGTCGGCGATACGCTGTTCTCGATCGGCTGCGGCAGGTTGTTCGAAGGCACCGCCGAGACGATGTGGCGCTCGCTCCTCAAGTTGCGCGCGCTGCCGGACGACACGCGGATTTATTGCGGCCACGAATACACCGAGTCGAATATCCGCTTCGCCCTCACCGTCGAACCGAACAACGACGCGCTCAAGCGGCGCGCCGAGGAGGTGCGGAGGCTGCTGGCGGTCGGCAAGCCGACCGTCCCTTCGGTTCTCGGCGACGAGAAGCAGGCAAACCCGTTTCTGCGCGCCGATGTGCCGGGGATTGCCGCAGCCATTGGCCTCGCCGGCAAACCCGCCGCGCAAGTGTTTGGCGAGCTGAGGGAGCGGAAGAACCGGTCTTGACCGTCGTCGAGCGGCTCTCTCAGGTTTTCGCATGGACCTACACCAGACTGCGCTGAGCGCCGCCGATGTCGTCCGCCTGTTGCGGCTGCAGCCGCATCCCGAGGGCGGACATTTCCGCGAAACATTTCGCGATAGCCGAAGCGAGGGCGGGCGCGCGCACTCGACCGCGATCTATTACCTGCTGGCACGCGGGGAGCGCTCACGCTGGCATCGCATCGATGCGGTCGAGATCTGGCACTGGTATGCCGGCGCGCCGCTGGAACTCGCGATCGCCAAGCCGGGGCAACAGGCAGTTACGCAGCGGCTCGGCTGCGATCTTGCCGCGGGCGAAGCGCCGCAGGCCGTGGTGCCGGCGCATGCCTGGCAGGCCGCCCGCAGCCTCGGCGACTGGACGCTGGTCGGGTGCACGGTCGCGCCGGGGTTTCTCTTTGATCGCTTCGAACTCGCGCCGCCCGACTGGACTCCCGAACCAGGTTAAGTTCGGAAATCAATTCACCGGATCCACTCAAAGCTCAGCATCGTCGAGGACGCTGTCCGGGCTGAATTCATATTTCGCGTTGCAGAACTCGCAGGTCACGAGGATTCGGCCGTCCTCTATCATGCCGGCGCGATCCTCGGGCGAAAAGCTGCGCAGGATACGGTCCACCCGCTCGCGCGAGCATGAGCACTTACTTTCGACGGCGGCGGAGCGGAACACGCGCACGCCGTGTTCATGGAACAGCCGATAGAGCAGGCGCTCGCTGGACAGGGCAGGGTCGATCAGCTCGACGTCGGCGATCGTCGCGACAAGCGCCTGGCCTTCGACCCAGGCGTCGTCCTCCGGTACAACATGCGGCGCTGTTCCCTCCGGTGCGTCGCCCGGATCGAGATCGGGGCCGCGCATGCGCTCGGCCTTCTTCGGCAGGAACTGGAGCAGAAGCCCGCCGGCGCGCCACCTCCGGCGCACGCCGCCTCCGGCGGCGCTGAATTCCTCGGCGACGGCTAGGCGCACGCGCGTCGGTATCTGCTCCGAGCGCAGGAAATACTCATGCGCCGCTTGTTCAAGCCCTTCGCCGGACAGCGCCACCAGACCCTGGTAACGGTTCATGTCGGGCCCCTGGTCGATGGTCATGGCGAGATGGCCGCGGCCGAGCAGGTCGCCGGCCGTCGCTTCGCCCAGCGAACTGACCCGATCGGCGTCGAACTGCGCGCAGGCCCGCACCAGGCCGGGACTGCGATAGTCGACGACCAGCATTCGCACCGGCCCGTCGCTTTGGGTCTGCAGGATGAACCGGCCCTTGAACTTGAGAGAAGCGCCGAGCAGCACCGTGAGCACGACCGCCTCGCCCAGCAACTTGCAGACCGGCGCCGGGTAATTGTGTTGACGGAGAATCTGGTCGAACGCGGGTCCGAGGCGCACCACGCGCCCGCGCACGTCGAGGGCCGCGACCTCGAAAGGCACCACGGCGTCATCCACCGGGACCCGCTGCGGCTCCCGGGTTGGAATGCTGAGTTCGCTCATTAAAAGCCTTTGCGATCGACGCGGTTTAGAGGCGGACCCCGCGCTTCGGCGTCAGAACCGGATATGGGGACGAGCCGAAGAAACGTCAAAGACGTGCGTTGGCCGCTTGAGTCCGGGATCAGAGCTAGAATTTCACCCATGCGGCCGAAAGGTCAAAGCCGCTTCCGCGGCGGTTTTTCGGGCTTCTGCGGTGCGGGTTCGACCTTCTGCGGCACGGTATCGGGCAGCCCCTTGCACTGCGCGGCCGATACCGCGGCGTTCGCCATCGGCTGCAGCGCGGGCTCGGGAATGAGCGCGCGGACCACGATCAGCCCGGCCGGCGTCGGCGACTCGACGATCAGGCGGTCGGCGGCGGTTATGTCTTCCTCGGTCGGCAGCGCTTCGTGTTGCGCCGGCGTCATCAGATCGAGCTCGACCATGCGCCGCCCCGCGGCACGGTCATTGATCGCATAAAAGGCGATGCCGCTGCGCGTATAGAACGTGACCGAAGTGTAGGCTTGGCTCACCGGCGCGGTGAGCTTGAGCGACCCAAGGCTGAGATCATAACGGCAGACGGCCGTGGCGAAGGCCGGGTCCATGAATGGGATGACCGCCTGTTCCGGCCGCGGCGCGGGCAGCAGCGTAAAGGCGTTGACGCGGGTGATCGGCTCGAGCCGCGCATAAGCGTCGCGGGTCGCCGTGCGCGGCAGCAGGAGAATGGTGGCGAAATGGACCACCCCGCCGAGGATCAGGCCGGCGAGCAGCCAAAGAACCCAGCGGATCATGAGCACGTCCCCTGGGTCTGGATCGCGGGCATCGGCGCCTCGCGCTCGGCTCGGGTGGCGATCCCGACCGGGGTGTCATAGAACCGCATGACCAGGACGTAGCGCTCGACGCCGCCGGTCGGCAGCCAGTTGCCGGGCCGCGCCCGGGGCGCGGCGACGACATCGAACCGGCCGTCCGCCTTGCGCACCAGCTCTTGGCTGGTGAAGCCGTGCCGGTTGATCGAGTTCGCGATCAGCCGTCCGTCAGGGCCGTAAAGCGTCATCGTGAAAAATCGCGCCTGGGGGGTCGTGCCGCTCACCAACACGTCGCAGCGTCCGTCGAGCGGACGCCCGGCGTCGTCCGTCTTGGCGATGAAGGAGACGCCGTCGCCGAGCCCCATCGGCAATTCGCCAGTGCGCGCGATCGAAGCCCGGGCATAGGGGTCGATCTCGGCGCTGCCGGATAGCGGGTAGGCGGTCCACGATCCGATGCTCATCGCGCCGAAGGCGACGTTTCGCGTGAGCGCAAACCACGTCGATCCGAGGCCGATCGCCGCCGCCACCAGCAGTGAAAACAAAACGCCGATCAAGAGCCGCACGGTTGCATCCGATCAAAGCAAATGGGTCGGGTGAGTGGCCCCGCAACCTGAGGCATGCCGCTAATTCCGGGCCTTTGCGTCGGGCGGTCCCTGACCGGCGGCGGCGGTGCGCGCCGCCGGGTTTTCCGCTTCCGACTGCTGCTGGGCGCGCGCGGCGGCAGGCGCAGGGACGCGCGCCGCCTCATCGAGCAGACGCTCGATGCGCGAGAGAGCCTGAACGCCGCGGCTCGACAGCATCGCCGGGCGCGGAGCGTCCTCTTTGGCCTCCGCAATCTGCGGGCCGATCGTGGCCGGGTTCGGCGGCAGGCCGGGAATGTTTTTCAGCTCGATCCCCTGGTGGGCATATTCCATCACGGTATGCCAGGTCATCGCCGGGACCGAGCCGCCGGTCATGCGATTGAGCGGCCGGTAATCGTCGTTGCCGAACCAGACGCCGGCCACGAAGTTGCCGGTGTAGCCGACAAACCAGGCGTCGCGATACGCGTTGGTGGTTCCGGTCTTGCCCGCCGCCTTGATGCCGTTGAGGATCGCACGGCGGGCGGTGCCTTCTTCCACCACCTTGTTCATCATGAAGGCCATGTCGGCGGCGACCTGCTGCGGCATGACCTGCTTCGGTTTCGGCCCGTCGCGATCGAAGCGCCAAATGGTCTCGCCCGTCCCGGTGCGCACCTCGAGCACGGCATGCGCGGGCACCGCCTTGCCGGCATTGGGGAAAGTCGCGTAGGCGATCGTGTGGTCGAGCACCGTGACTTCGTCGGCGCCGATCGGCAGCGATGGCGTGTCCGGCAGCGGCGTGCGCAGCCCCATCGCGCGCGCGAGCTCGACGATCTTGTTGCGCCCGGCCCGGGCATTGCCCTTGCCGATGGCGATGGAGAGCTTGACGGCGATGGTGTTGATGGAGCGGGTGAGCGCTTGGGTGAGCGTCATCGAGCCGGAATAGCCGCCCGAGTAGTTCTTCGGGCACCAATTGCCGACGCAGACCGGGCCGTCGACGACTTTCGAATTGACCTTGAACCCGTTCATCAGCGCGGTTGCATAGACATAGGGCTTGAACGAGGAGCCGGGCTGGCGCAGCGCGTCGGTCGCGCGGTTGAACTGGCTCTCGCTATAGTCGACGCCGCCGACAACGGCGCGCACGGCGCCTTCGAGGTCGGCCACCACGAGCCCCGCTTGACTCGCCCGGTAGTCGCGGCCGTATTGGCGGATCGCGCTTTCGACAGCGGTGTCGGCCACCTTTTGCAGGCCGCTATCGAGCGCCGTCCGCACGACGAAATTCCGTTCCGTCACCGACTTGGGAAGCGTATTGGCGAGCTTGCGCATCTCCTCAAACGCCCAGTCGAGATAGTAGTTGGGCGCCGTCTCGTCGCGACGGTCGATGGTCTTGGCCGGGTTGCGCCGCGCGCCGAACACCTGACCTTCGGTCATGAAGCCCGCTTCGACGAGATTATCGAGCACGACGTTAGCGCGGGCGCGGGCCGCCGGCAGGTTGATGTGCGGGGCGAATCGTCCCGGCGCCTTGAACAGGCCGGCCAGCATCGCCGCCTCCGGCATGCTCACGTCGCGCGCCGACTTGCCGAAATAGTATTGCGCCGCCGCATCGACGCCGAAGGTGCCGCCGCCCATATAGGCGCGGTCGAGATACAGCTTGAGGATCTCATTCTTGGTGAGGCGCGTCTCCAGCCAGACCGCGAGGAAGGCTTCCTTCACCTTGCGTTCGATCGTGCGCTCGTTCGACAGAAACAGGTTTTTCGCAAGCTGCTGGCTGATCGACGAGCCGCCCTGCACCACGCCGCCGGCGCGCGCATTGGTGACGAGCGCGCGGAAGGTGCCGGGAACGTCAATGCCGAAATGCTCGTAGAAACGGCGGTCCTCGGTCGCGAGCACCGCCTTGATCAGGTGATCGGGGAACTCTTCGAGCGGGATCGAATCGTTCTGCTTGACGCCGCGGGTGCCAACCTCGTTTCCGTAGCGGTCGAGAAAGACGACGGCGAGTTCGGACTTCTTCAGCCAGTCCTCGTCGGAGGTCTCGTGGAACGCGGGAATGGCGAGCGCGAGCATCAGGACCGCGCCGCACAGCCCGAGGGTCAGCGCTTCCGAAACGGGCTCGACGAAAAGCCAGCGCCGCCAACCGCCGATGTGGAAGCGGTCCATGAAAACGACGAACCGCTCGAACAGTTCGCGCCCCCAGTGGCCGGCCTGAAACACCGCGAAGTCGAGGCGCGAGTCGATGTCGAGCAGAATTCGCTTGATCTGCGCTTTGCGAGATTCTTGCTCGCCGTCCTTGTCGTTGCGTTCGTCCACGTTCCGTCCCACTCGATCAGGGGCTGCAGCCCCGTTTTTGCCGATGCATTATACGCGATTTAGGTCTGTCGGGTTCATTCCCCAAGAGGTTCGCGCCGCCCGCGCCGGAGTTGGTTAACGGCCGAAACGATTGACGCCCAACGCCGGCCGCAGCCGCGCCGCAGAACCCGAAAGAAGCTTTCGCCCAATCATGTACTCGACCGGGTCCTCCCCGCCAATGGTGTCCCGGAACACAAATGCGCGGAATATGGGAGGAACGATGACGGGCCGGCCGGGCGAGCTCCGATGGGCTCCCACGCGCCTGCGGCGGGGGGACTTGTTCATTGAAGAAGGAAGAAATAAATAAAGAAGGAAGAAGAAAGGGCATCCTGTGGCGCTAAACATCAAGAATCCCGAGACCGAGCGGCTTGCGCGCGAGCTGGCGCGCCGGCGCAAGCAGGGCATCACCGAGGTTCTCACCGACGTGCTGCGCAAGGAGGTCGAGCGCGAACGCAGGAAGCCGAGCCGGCACGACGACGCGGCCTTCAAGCGCAGCATCGACGAGATCGTCGCGCGCGTCAAGCGCCTCCCGGTGCTCGACGATCGGACCGACGACGAGATTCTAGGCTACAACGAGCAGGGCCTGTTCGACTGATGGTGATCGACTCGTCGGCGTTGGTCGCGATACTGCTGGGCGAACCAGATCGCGTTCGCCTGCAGGGCGCGATCGAAGGCGACGCCGTTCGGCTTGTGTCCGCCGTCACGAAGCTCGAGTCCGGCATGGTGATGGCGGGTCGCCTCGGGGAGCAAGGCGCCATCGAACTGCAGAACCTATTGACGTGGATCGATGCGACCATCGTGCCGTTCGACGAGCGGCAGGCTGACATCGCGCGCGACGCCTTCCTGCGCTACGGCAAAGGCCGCCATAAGGCCGGATTGAATTTCGGCGACTGCGCGGCCTACGGGCTCGCGATTGCGGAAGCCGAGCCGCTCCTGTTCAAGGGCACCGACTTCGCCGCGACCGACGTGGAATGCGTGCCGTTGGGGGAGGGGGGTGAGGGGTAGGGAGTTCCTCGAACTCAATCTCGCCCACGCCGCCGCGGCCGATACGCCGGCGGCCAAGGATCAAAGCAACAAGGATACGCAATAACGCGGGCCGCGCTGGCGCGCCTCTGGAAGCGGTCCAAGCGGCAGACAGTAAACGCATCCTCCCCGCGCAGCGGGGGAGGGGACCGCCGAATGGCGGTGGAGGGGGGCGCCCGTCTGTGGACTCATGCCCCCTCCACCATGCTGCGCATGGTCCCCCTCCCCCGTTTGCACGGGGGAGGATAAACCGACCGCCAGCGCGCGCCGCCCCCAAGTGCCGCCGCAGGACGCAGAGCAAGTGGCCGAAGGGGCGACATAGTACCGATCAAACTTTCGTCGTGATTGCCGGGCTTGACCCGGCAATCCATTCCCCCTCACGCTTGGCTCCCTCCGCCGCAAGCGGGGGAGGGTAAGGGAGGGGGAGGGTAAGGGAGGGGGAATGCGGTTGCGCCGCATGGATGCGCGGGTCAAGCCCGCGCATGACGAGCCAATGATTGCTAGATCGAGGATGGCCCGCCCGCTGAGCCCGTCCGTCCCTCTCTGTCCTTACGCCAGCCGATCCGCCCCGAAGCACCACGCCAGGATGCCCTTTTGCGCGTGCAGGCGGTTTTCGGCCTCGTCGAACACCACCGACTGCGGGCCGTCGATCACCTCGTCGGTGACCTCCTCGCCGCGATGCACCGGCAGGCAGTGCATGAAAATCGCGTCCGGCGCGGCCTTCGCCATCAGGTGCGGGTTTACTTGATAGGGGCGGAGCAAATTGTGGCGCCGGGCGCCGTCCTTGTCGCCCATCGACACCCAGGTATCAGTGACGACGCAATCCGCCCCGGCGACTGCCTCGTCCGGATCATAGCCGACCCGGATTGCCGCGCCCGAAGCGGCGATCCACTTGAGCAGGGACTTCTTGGGCGCCAATTCGGCCGGCGTCGCCACCCGCAGCTCGAATTCGAAGCGCTCGGCCGCGTGCATCCATGACGCCAGCACATTGTTGGCGTCGCCGGTCCATGCCACCCGCTTGCCGCGAATCGGCCCGCGGTACTCCTCAAAGGTCATCACGTCGGCCAGCACCTGGCAGGGATGCGAACGCTTGGTCAGCCCGTTGATCACGGGGATGGTGGCGTAGCGCGCGAGCTCCTGCAGATCGGCCGGGTCGAGCGTGCGGATTACGATGGCATCGACATAGCGCGAGAGCACGCGGGCGGTGTCGGCGATGGTTTCGCCGCGGCCAAGCTGCATTTCCTGGCCGGTCAGCACAAGCGTGTCGCCGCCGAGCTGGCGCATGGCGACGTCGAACGACACGCGCGTGCGGGTCGAGGGCTTGTCGAAGATCATTGCGAGCGTCTTGCCGGCGAGCGGGCGTGCGGCCGAGCCATTTGCAGCCTTGCCTTCCGCCTTCATGGCGAGGCCGGCCGCGATCATGCCGCGCAGGGTCGGCGTGGGAATGTCGATCAGATCGAGGAAATGACGAATCTCGGTCACCCGCCGACCCTCTCCGTCCGCGTCTCTTCCGCCGCGGCCCTTTCGAGTCGCCCCGCGGCCCGATCGATGCGATCGACCGCGTCGGCGATTTCGGCCTCGGTGACGATCAGCGGCGGCAACAGGCGCACGACATTCTCGCCCGCGCCGACCGCGAGCAGCTTTTCGTCGCGCAGCGCCGCGACGAGCTTGTCGTTCGGCACAGCGGCGACAAGGCCGAGCAGCAACCCTTCGCCGCGCACCTCGCGGATCACGCCCGGATGCCGGTCGGTGACCGCAGCGAGCTTTTGCTTGAGCAGCAGCGCCTTGCGCTGCACCTCGGCGAGGAAACCGGGCGCGAGCACGACATCGAGCACGGCGTTGCCGACCGCCATCGCCAGCGGATTGCCGCCGAAGGTCGAGCCATGGGTGCCGGCCGTCATGCCCTTGCCGGCCTCGGCGGTCGCGAGCACCGCGCCGACCGGAAAGCCGCCGCCAAGTCCCTTGGCGATCCCCATCACGTCGGGGGCGACGCCGGCGCGCTCATAGGCGAAGAAGGTTCCGGTGCGGCCAATGCCCGTCTGCACCTCGTCGAAGACGAGCAGCAGGCCGTGCGCGTCGCACAGCTCACGCAGACCGCGCAGGAAGCCCTGAGGCGGCGCGCGCACGCCGCCCTCGCCCTGGACGGGCTCGATCAGGATCGCGGCGGTCTCCGGCGTTATGGCGCGCTTAACCGCATCGAGATCGCCGAACGGCACCTGGTCGAAGCCCTCGACCGGCGGGCCGAACCCGTCGAGATATTTCTTCTGTCCGCCGGCGGCGAGGGTCGCGAGCGTGCGGCCGTGAAAAGCGCCTTCGAAGGTGATGATGCGATAGCGCTCCGGCCGCCCGCCGGCCGCATGATGTTTCCGCGCGATCTTGATCGCGCCCTCCATCGCTTCCGCCCCCGAATTGCAGAAGAAAACGAGGTCGGCGAACGTCGCGTCGCACAAGCGCGCCGCCAGCCGCTCGGCTTCGGGAATCCGGTAGAGATTGGAGACATGCCAGAGCTTGCCGGCCTGTTCGGTCAGGGCGGCGACGAGCGCCGGGTGCGCATGGCCGAGCACGTTGACGGCGACGCCGCCGGCAAAATCGAGGTAGCGCGCGCCGTCCGTCGCGGTCAGCCAAGCGCCTTCCCCCCGCTCGAAAGCAAGATCGACTCGCGCATAGGTCGGCAGAAGGTGCGACAAGGCGAAAGTCCGTTCGCGCGGCGCAAAAATGAAATGTGCCGCCCCGCAGGACGGCACTTTGCGCATTCTAGGTGCGCGAACCGCGCTGTCAACAATGCGGCGCGCGCGACGGCGAGAATCGGACTCGAAACCGCCATGAATTGTGGATGCAATAAGTAGGAGTCTTGCGCGGGATTCCCGTCATATAGTAGTGTTCTTTATCAGTACCTACGAGATATCGCGCGGCGGCGGGCGGTTCTCGCAGAGTTTCCCCTCGATGTGATGCGTAGTCCGTTGGCGACCCGAGGTTGCCGAGCGGGGGAGGCGGATTCTGTCAAGGCGACTGCCGGCGCGAGACGAAGAGGGCGGATATGTGGACCGACGAGCGCGTGGAACTCCTTAAGAAGCTGTGGAATGACGGGCTTTCCGCCAGCCAGATCGCGGCGGAGCTTGGAGGGATTACCCGCAACGCGGTGATCGGCAAAGTTCACCGGCTTGGCCTGTCCGGCCGCGCCAAGAGCCCGGCCACGTCCGTCCCCCGGCAGCGCAAGCCAAGGGCCTCGGCGATGATGCTGCGGGTGGCGCGGCCAACCTTGCGCGGCAACACCGCACTGGCACGCCTGCCCGCCTATGAGCTCGATTACGAGCCGGACCCCGAGATCACCGCCGAGATCGTGCCTATCGGCCAACGCTGCTCGCTGCTCGAGCTAAACGAAAGCAAATGCCGCTGGCCGATCGGCGATCCGGGGACGTCGGATTTCTTCTTCTGCGGCGGCAAACCGGCCGAGGGCCTGCCCTATTGCACGCACCACGCCCGCATCGCCTACCAGCCTGTGGGCGAGCGTCGCCGCGACAGGCGCGCCGCGCGCGGCTGAGAGGGAAGCCGGCGCCGCCGGCGTGGGTCACGCTTCGAGGCCGTAGCGGTCGTTGAGGGCGTAGCCAGCGCCGCGCACGGTGCGAATGGGATCGGCGCGCTGACCGCGATTGAGCGCCTTGCGCAAGCGCCCGACATGCACGTCGACGGTGCGCTCATCGATATAGACGTCGCGGCCCCAGACGCGGTCGAGCAATTGCTCACGCGAGAACACGCGACCCGGATTCTCCATCAGAAATTCGAGTAGCCGGAATTCTGTCGGGCCGAGCGGCACGTCGCGGCCCGCGCGCGACACCCGCTTCTTCTCGCGATTGAGCTCGATATCGCCGGCGCTGAGCACGGCGGCGACCCGTTCCGGCCGCGCACGCCGCAGCAGCGCGCGAATGCGCGCCAGCAGTTCGGGAACCGAGAACGGCTTGACGATATAGTCGTCGGCGCCGGTCGCCAGGCCGCGCACGCGCTCGCCCTCTTCGCCGCGCGCGGTCAACATGATCACCGGCAGCTGATGCGTTTCCGCGCGGCCGCGCAGCCGCCGAATCAGCTCGATGCCGGAGAGGCCGGGCAGCATCCAGTCGACAATGGCAAGATCGGGCGGGCTTTCCTTGAGGCGCAAATCGGCGTCGTCGCCGCGGCCGGCCGAGTCGACGGCATAGCCCTCCGCCTCGAGATTATAACGCAACAGAAGCGTCAGCGGCTCTTCATCTTCGACGATTAAAATGCGTGCCGCCATACGAGATCATCCCCTTCGATCCGGCGCCCCGGACGAAGCTCCGGGGCCGATGGCCCTTGCGAAATCGGAGCTCACTCCGCCGTCATCCGGCTTGCCGCTTCTGCACGCGTTGAGGCGAGAGCCGCGCTTGCGGCGCCGCGCGGCCGCTAAGCGTCAAACGGAACGATGGTCATGCTGGTTTTGTCGCCCTTCGGCCGCTCGTCTCCGAGCGTCCGTCCCTCGACCATGTAGTACACCGTCTCCGCGACATTGGTGGCGTGATCGCCCATTCGCTCGATGTTCTTTGCGCAGAACAGGAGGTGGATGCAGATGCTGATGTTGCGCGGGTCTTCCATCATGTAGGTGAGAAGCTCGCGGAACAGCGAGTTGTTGACCGCGTCCACGCCTTCGTCGCTGCGCCAGACCGCAATCGCTTTTGCGGCGTCGCGCCGAGCGTAGGCGTCGAGCACGTCCTTGATCTGCGCGAGCACGAGTTCAGCCATGTGTTCGACGCCGCGCATCACCTTTTGCGATCGGAATTCGCTGTCGAGCACCAACACGCGCTTGGCGATGTTCTTGGCGAGATCGCCGATCCGTTCGAGATCGTTGGAAATGCGCAGCGCGCCGACGATCTCGCGCAGATCGACCGCCATCGGCTGGCGGCGCGCAATGGTGAGGATCACCTTTTCCTCGATCTCGCGCTGAAGCGCATCGATCTGCGCGTCGCTGGCGATCACTTGCTGGGCGAGCAGCGAGTCGCGCCGATCGAGCGCGTCGACGGCGTCGTTGATCTGCTGCTCGGCGAAGCCGCCCATTTCGGCGACCATGCGCGCGAGATCCTGCAGATCGGCGTCGAACGCCTTCATCGTGTGTTCGGTAACCATCGCTCTTGCTCCCGTCCCCGGCGGCCTCTCGGTCTAATTAGCCGAACCGGCCGGTGATGTAGTCCTGGGTGCGGCGTTCTTTCGGCGCCGTGAAGATATCGCCTGTCACGCCTTCTTCGACGAGAATGCCGAGATGGAAAAATGCAGCGCGCTGCGACACGCGCGCCGCCTGCTGCATCGAATGCGTGACGATGACGATGGTGAAATTAGTGCGGAGCTCGTCCATCAGCTCTTCGATCTTGGCGGTCGCGATCGGGTCGAGCGCCGAACAGGGCTCATCCATAAGAATGATATCGGGGCTTACCGCGATCGCGCGCGCAATGCAGAGCCGCTGTTGCTGACCGCCGGACAGTGCCGTGCCAGACTCGACGAGACGGTCCTTGACCTCGTCGTACAGCCCCGCGCGGTTGAGACTGGTCAACACGATCTCTTCCAAATCGGCCTTGTTGCGGGCGAGGCCGTGAATGCGCGGGCCGTAGGCGACGTTTTCGAAGATCGACTTTGGGAACGGGTTCGGCTTTTGGAACACCATGCCGACGCGCGCGCGCAGCTGCACCACATCGATCTCAGGGTCATTGACGTCACGGCCGTCGATCGCGAGCCGGCCGGTCACTCGCGCGGTCGGAATCGTGTCGTTCATTCGGTTGATGCAGCGCAGGAAGGTCGTCTTGCCGCAGCCAGACGGCCCGATCAATGCGGTGACCGCATTTTCCGGGATATCGAGATTGACGTCCTTGAGGGCCTGCTTGTCGCCATAAAAAACGTTGACGTCGCGGGCCACCACCTTCGGATGAGCGATCGACTGCGACATTGGTTGCGGGTCGGTTTGCGGGAGCCGGACGGCGGTATTCATGCAGGTGCGTCTCCGAATTCGTCGTCACCATCTGCGCTCGAATCGACGGCGCAGGAAGATGGCGGTTCCGTTCATGATGAAGAGAAAGACCAGGAGAACCATAATGGCGGCGGCGGTCTTCGCCTGGAAGGCGATTTCCGGCAGGTCGGACCACAGATAGATCTGCACCGGAAGCACGGTCGCGGCGTCCGTGATGCTGGCGGCCGGTTCGACGATGAACGCCACCATGCCGATCATCAGAAGCGGCGCAGTTTCGCCGAGCGCATGGGCCATGCCGATAATGGTTCCCGTCATGACGCCCGGCATCGCGAGCGGCAGCACGTGGTGGAACACCGCCTGTTGGTGCGACGCGCCGACGCCGAGCGCAGCCTCCTTGATCGACGGCGGCACCGCTTTGAGGGCGGCGCGCGAGGCGATGATGATGGTCGGCAGCACCAGCAGCGCGAGGACAAGCCCGCCCACCAGCGGCGCCGAGCGCGGCAGCCCGAGGAAATTGAGGAAGATCGCAAGCCCAAGCAGACCGAACACGATCGACGGGACGGCCGCGAGATTGTTGATGTTGACCTCGATAACCTCGGTGAAACGGTTTTTGGGGGCGAACTCCTCGAGATAAATTGCGGCCGCCACTCCTAGCGGCAAGCTCACGATGAGCGTCACCAACAAAGTCAAGGCCGAACCGACCAGCGCGCCGCGGATTCCGGCAAGCTCCGGCTCACGGCTGTCGCCGGAGGTGAAGAAAGCCCAGTTGAAACTGCGCTCCACCAAGCCTTGTTCGCGGAGATGTTCGAGCCAAGCGACCTCGCGATCGCTGGTGCGCCGGTTGGCCTCAGGCGTCGCAAAGGTGACGACGCTCCAGGTTGCTGGCGC
>JBAPYK010000016.1:0-1533 GCA_049284695.1 Rhodoplanes sp.
ACCATGCGGCCTTCGATCTGCACCACGCCCTTGTTCTGGTTCTCCGGCATGTCGAACGTTTCGATCATCTTGCGCGCGAGCGCGACTTCGTCGGCGCGCGGCGAGAAGGCCTGGTTGCACGGCTCGATCTGGTTGGGATGGATCAGCGTCTTGCCTTCGAAGCCGAGGTCGCGCCCCTCGGCGCATTCCCGCACGAAGCCGTCCATGTCGGACAGATTATTGTAGACCCCATCGATGATGTCGATCCCGTAAGTGTGCGCGGACAGCACGCAGTTCGCGAGCCAGCCGATCATCGGCGCGCGGCCGGGCACCAGATGCACGCGGGTTTCCTTGGCGAGATCGTTGGTGCCCATGACGAAGCAGGAGAGCCGCGTTTCCGGTTCGTGCGCGGCGGCGGCGAGTTCGCGAATGTTGAATAGCGACATTGCGGTTTCGATCATCGCCCAGATGCGGATTTTCGGATCGGCATCCATGTCGATCAACCGCTGGCCGACGATTTCGAGCCGCTGCGGCGTGGAGACTTTCGGCACCAGGATCGCGTCAGGGCATGCCGTGATGGCGGCGCTTATATCTTCGTTGTACCAGGGCGTGCCGATGCCGTTGATGCGGATGATGACCTCGCGGCGTCCGAAGCCCCCGCCCTTGACGGCCTGCGCCACCTGACGGCGCGCCTCGGCCTTGGCGTCGGGCGCAACCGAATCTTCGAGGTCGAGAATGATGGCGTCAGCCGGCAGGGTCTTGGCTTTCTCCAGGGCGCGGGCGTTTGAGCCCGGCATATACAGCACGCTTCGACGCGGACGAATGTTCATGATGAAATGCTCCGGACTGTAGCGATTTCCCCTCCCCGCGGGCGCGGAGACGCTACGCGTCCAGCCTAAAGCATTTCCCGGCGCGGTGGAAATTGGGTTAGGTCAAGAAATCTTGCTGTCCGTCGGATGGCGCGGGAACGCGATGCCTGCGGCGAAGACGCGTTCTGCCGATTACGATAGGGACCCGGCTAGAAATGCCCGCGAGCGCGGCGCACGAGGTACAGCGCGGTAAGAACCACGATTGCGACGGCCAGCAGGACGGTAAGCACGATGACGCCGATTGCGCCGAGCACGGCCGTGAAGGTTTTCCAGAAGCCGATTTGCGCGACCAGGATCGCCAACAGCAGAATGATGAGGATCGGCATTGGCTCGCCCCGAAACCGTCCCTACGGCGCAGCGCGCAGCGCCCGCGCGCTCCGCGTCTGAGACTTACGGTTTCCACTCCCGCACATCGACGAACCGCCCGGCGATCGCGGCCGCCGCGGCCATGGCCGGCGAAACGAGGTGGGTGCGGCCCTTGTAGCCCTGGCGGCCTTCGAAATTGCGGTTGGAGGTCGATGCGCAGCGCTCGCCCGGTGCAAGCTTGTCCGGGTTCATGGCAAGGCACATCGAGCAGCCGGGCTCGCGCCAGTCGAAGCCCGCAGCAATGAACACTTTATGCAGCCCCTCGGCTTCGGCCTGCTCCTTCACGAGGCCGGAGCCGGGAACGATCATCGCCTTGACG
>JBAPYK010000017.1:0-6953 GCA_049284695.1 Rhodoplanes sp.
GCTCCGGCCAAGGCCAGGTGCGGTGGCGCGCCGCGCGGCGCTCCCGGGCGCGGGCGACGAGAACGGCCGTCGGGTCCCGCCACGGCGGCTCGGCGAAGGCGTCGCGCAAGTCGGAGCGAGTAAGCCCGATGTCGGCGAGCATGCGGTCGTTGAAGGAGGCGAGCATTGCGGCGTCACGCCGGTTGCGGAAAATCTCGCAGACATGCCGCACGCGCCTCGCTGCAGCGGCGCCGGCCCGATCGAGTGCTCGGAAGGCAGGCAATGCGGCGTTTCGCAAAGACGTCAGTGCGGTCATGGCATGATCCATCGGTTCCTAGAGCATTTTCCGGCGAGGCATGCCCTCGGACTTGATCCGGGGGTCGGGACCCGTTCGCCGCAGGAAACGCGACCACTAAGGACAAGGCGCGAGCGGTATCGTCGCCTCCGGCGTCCGCCGAAGCCACCCGAAAACCCCGCCCGTTAACGTGACAGACCCACCCTGCCATTCGCCCACTGATAAGTGAAACGAATGTTTTTCATCTGACTCATGATCATAATTGATCTATTGTTCAACCGGATCAGGAATGCACCATGACCGCTCCGCTCGATATCGATCAGCTCCGCACCTTCATCGCCATCGCCGAGACCGGCAGCTTCACCCGCGCGGCGGAGGTCGTGCACAAGACGCAGTCGGCGGTGTCGATGCAGATGAAGCGGCTGGAGGAACGGGTCGAGCGGCCGATCTTCGCCCGCGACGGCCGCGCCTCAAAGCTCACCGAGGATGGCGAGCGGCTGCTCGATTATGCGCGACGCATCGTCAAGCTGAACGCGGAGGCGCTCGCCGCCTTTTCCGATGCAGAGTTGTCCGGCTGCGTGCGGCTGGGGGTGCCCGACGATTACGCCGATCGTTACCTGCCGGAGATCATGGCGCGGTTTTCCCGCGTCTATCCTGGCGCCGAACTCACCGTGTTCTGCGAGCCCTCCCTCGATCTGATCGCGCGGCTCGACGCGAGCGAAATCGACCTCGCGATCGTGACCAGCTGCGAAAGCTATCGGGCGTCCGAAATTTTTCGTCAGGAGCGGCTGATGTGGGTGGCCTCGAACCGCCATTCCGCCCACTTGGAGGTCCCGCTGCCATTGGCGCTCGGTCGGCCGACCTGCGACTGGCGCAAAGTAGCCATGGAGAGTCTCGATTCGGTGGGGCGCTCCCACCGCCTCCTGTTTTCGAGCGGCAATGCGGGCGCCATTTCGGCCGCGGTGCTCGCCGGGCTCGCCGTGTCGGTTCTGCCGACCTCAGGGTTGCGCCCCGGCATGCGCGCGTTGACACCCGCCGAGGGATTTCCCGAATTGCCGCCTTGTCGCATCGGCCTTCTGCGCAATCCGCACAACCGCTCCCGGCTCGCCGAGGCGCTCGCGGGTCACATCATCTCCTCCCTCGACAACCTCTCGCAGGGACACAGTGTAGCGGCCGAATGAGCAGAGGCGGCCGGTCTCTGCAGATTATGGCGCCATCCTCGGCAAGATTCGAAAAATTCGGTATTGAGCTGCGAATTTAATTAGGTATTTTCGTGCCGAAATGCTATTTTATGCTAAACGGCGTCGGCAAGGTCGGACTTGATTTCGACCGGCGGCGTCGGTGAGATGCCGTCAAGACCGACGATAAGACCGGCCGACGGGGAGTGGGAGGCGTTCCAATGAGTAAAAACCCTTTATTGCCCAGCAAAGAACTCGTCCGATTGAAGGTGAACGGACGCTGGCGCGAAGACGCGGTCGCCGACAATCAACTCCTCATCGATTATCTGCGCGACGTTCCCGGGCTGACCGGCACCAAGATGGGCTGTGACGGCGGCGAATGCGGCGCCTGCACCGTGCTCGTCGACGACCGGCCGGTCCTGTCCTGCCTCACCCTCGCCGTGCGCTGCGCCGGCCGCTCAGTCGAAACCATCGAAGGATTGGCCGCCTACGGCCGCCCAAACGCGTTGCAGCGCGCCTTCCACGAGAAGCTCGGCACCCAATGCGGCTATTGCACGCCAGGCATGATCATGGCGGCGGAAGCGCTGCTGCGGCAAAATCCGCATCCCAACGAGGACGAGATCCGCGAGGCCTTAGCCGGCAATCTGTGCCGATGCACCGGCTATGTGAAGATCATCGAATCCGTGCAAACCGCCGCGGAGGCCGCCCGATGAACGAAGTAACGGCGCAGTTCGAAGCCGAGCGGCGGCGCGTCCCGCTCATCGACGGCATCGAGAAGGTCACCGGCAAGGCGCTTTACACCGCCGATCTCGATCATGCCGACGCGCTGGTCGGCCGGATTTTCCGCAGCCCGGTCAGCCACGGCGAGATCTTGCGCCTCGACGTGTCGAAGGCGCGCGCGCTCGAGGGCGTGGTCGCAATCGTCACCGGCGAAGACTGCCAGCACCCCTATGGCGTGCTGCCGGTCGCCATGAACGAATATCCCATGGCGCGCGACAAGGTGCGTTATCGCGGCGAGCCGGTCGCGGCCGTCGCTGCGGTCGATGCGGCGACCGCGCAACGCGCCCTCGACCTGATCGAGTTCGAAGTGCGTGAACTGCCCGGCTATTACACGGCGCAGGCCGCCCGCGCGCCGGACGCGACCCTCATTCACCACGACAAGCCAGGCAATCTCGAACGCCAGGTGCACCACACCTTTGGCGACGTGGCGCAAGGCTTCGCCGCAGCCGACCTCGTGCGCGAGGTCAACATCGACTGCGCCGAGGTGAACCATGCGCAGATCGAGCTGCATGCGGCGCTCGCGGAATACGACTCGTTCGCCGAACGCCTGACCATGCGCAGCACCTCGCAGGTGACCTACTACCTGCACCTGATGCTGGCGCGTTGCCTGGAGATGGAACAATCGCGCATCCGCGTGATCAAGCCGTTCGTCGGCGGCGGGTTCGGCGCCCGCGTCGAGGTGCTCAATTTCGAGATCATCACCGCGCTGCTCGCCCGCGCCGCGCAAGGCAAGGTGATGATGGAGCTGACGCGCGAGGAGAACTTCCTCACCCATCGCGCCCGCCCGCAGACCTCGATGCGCATCAAGCTCGGCATGACCAAGGACGGCCGCATGACCGCGTGCGAGGCGGAGGTGACCCAGCGCGGCGGCGCCTATGCGGGCTACGGCATCATCACCATCCTCTACGCCGGAGCGCTGCTGCACGGCATCTATGACATTCCCTCGATCAAATACGACGGCTACCGCGTCTACGCGAACCTGCCGCCCTGCGGCGCGATGCGCGGTCACGGCGGCGTCACGGTGCGCCACGCCTTCGAGGTGCTGGTTGATCGCATGGCGCGCGAGCTCGGCCTCGACCCCTTCGAGGTGCGCCGGAAGAATTTGTTGCATGCGCCGATGCGCACCGCCAACGACCTCACCGTCAACAGCTACGGTCTCGCCGACTGCCTCGACCGCGTCGAGAAGGCGAGCGGCTGGCGCGAGCGCATTGGCAAGCTGCCGCCCGGCAAGGGCCTGGGCATGGCCTGCTCCCATTATGTCAGCGGCGCGGCGAAGCCGATCCACTGGACCGGCGAGCCGCACGCCACCGTCAATGTCAAGGTCGACTTCGATGGCGGGATAACCGCGCTCACCGGCGCCGCCGACATCGGCCAAGGCTCCTCGACCATGGTGGCGATCGCGGTCGCCGACACGCTTGGCGTTTCCATCGAGCGGGTGCGCGTCATCGCCGGCGACAGCGCGATCACCCCGAAGGACAACGGCGCGTATTCCTCGCGCATCACCTTCATGGTCGGCAACGCCGCGATCGACGCGGCGAAGAACTTGAAGTCGCTGCTGGTCGACGCCGCGGCGCGCAAGCTCGAAGCGCGCCCGGAGGACGTGATCGCCGAGCACGGCGTATTCCGCGTCGGCTACGGCGGACAGTCGGTGCTTTCGTTCGACGAGGTGGTGCGCGAAGCGCTGGTGGACGAGGGTACGATCACGGCGAAAGGCACGTTCACCTGTCCGCCGGAAGCGCAGGGCGGCAAGCACAAGGGCGGCGCGGTCGGCTCCACCATGGGCTTCAGCTATGCCGCGCAGGTGGTCGAAGTCAGCGTCGACGAGGACACCGGCGAGGTATCGGTCGACAAGATCTGGGTCGCGCTCGATTGCGGCCGCGCGATCAACCCGCTTGCGGTCGAAGGCCAGATCGAAGGCTCGGTGTGGATGGGCTTGGGCCAGGGAATCGCCGAGGAGACCCGGTACCTCGAAGGCCTGCCCGCACATGGGAGCATGCTCGAATATCGCGTCGCGACCAGCGCGGAGTCGCCGCCGATCGAAGTGCACATCGTCGAGAGCATCGACCCGAACGGGCCGTTCGGCGCCAAGGAGGCGAGCGAAGGCGCGCTCGCGAGCGCGCCGCCTGCGCTCGTCAACGCCATCGCCAACGCGGTCGGCATCGACCTCGACCAACTGCCGGTGACGCCGGACCGCGTCGTCGAAGCACTGGTCGAGCGGCGCCGCAAGGCCCGCCGCGACGCCATGCGAAAGGTCGCGTCATGACTGAGCTTGCGCCGTTTCAAGTCGCCCGTCCGCGCGATGTCGAAGCCGCGATCGCGCTGTGCTCCGAGAATGCGCAGAGCCGGTACATCGCCGGCGGCACCGACCTCATGGTCAACATCCGGCGCGGCATTCGCCGGCCCGAACTCCTGATCGACCTTTCGGGGGTCGACGTGCTCAACGAATTCGAGATCACGGCCGCCGGCGCGCGCATCGGCGCCGGCGTGACGCTGGCGCGCCTCGCCGCCGATCCCGGCGTCCGCGAACGCTATCGCGCCGCGGCTGAAGCCGCCGAAACGATCGCCGGACCCGGCCACCGCACCATGGCGACCGTCGGCGGCAATCTCTGCCTCGATACGCGCTGCATCTACTACAATCAGAGCGAATGGTGGCGGCACGCCAACCACTATTGCCTCAAGCATCGCGGCGATACCTGCCACGTCGCGCCGCAAGGCAAGCGCTGCCACGCCGCCTTCAGCGGCGATCTTGCCCCGGCCTTGATGGTGCTCGGCGCCGAGATCGAAATAGCCGGCGCGGCCGGCCATCGCCGCATTCCGCTTACCGACCTTTACGTGGAGGACGGCCGCGCGCACCTGAGGCTCTCCCTAGGTGAGCTGATCCTGCGCGTGCAGCTTCCCGCCGCGCCGCCGCCGTCGGCCTACGCCAAGGTGCGGCTGCGCGGCTCGATCGATTTTCCCCTCGCGGGGGTCGCGGTCAGCCTGGCGATGGCCGGCGACGCGGTGTCGGAGTTCCGCGTCGGCCTGACCGGAACCAACTCGCGGCCCTTCCTTCTGGAGGGAACCGAGAGCTTTTTAGGTCGCCCGCTCGACGACGAAGCGCTGGCGCGGCTTGACAAGCTCGTACAAAAACAGGTGCAACCGATGCGCACGACGCTTGCTTCCGCCAACTACCGCCGGCTGGCCGCCGCCGCGCTTGCGCGCCGCCTGGCCGCCCGCCTCGCCGGCCTGCAGGGAAGACCTGATGAGTTGTGACTGCGAATCCCCCGACGGCTCCCGCATCTGGACCACGCCGGACGGCGTGCATCTCGACGTCCGCGGGCTCGAATGTCCCGCGCCGCTGGTGCAGACGCTGGGGCTGATCGAGCGCGGCGATGTGGGCAACGTGATCATCGTGCATCTCGATCAAGAGCCGCTGTTCCTCTACCCGGAACTCGACGAGCGGGGCTGGAGCCACGAAGTCGTCGGGTCATCTTGCGGCGATCCGAGTTGTGAGGACGAAGTGCGGCTGCGCCTCGTGCGCATGCGCGCGTGACGCTCGCGGCGACGTTCCTCGGCGGCGCCAAGAGCCGCTTGCTGCCGCCCTCATTGCCGTTCCGGTTTTTCGTCGCGGCGGCGGTGTTCCATATTGCGCTGTGGATCGTGCTGTTTGTCGCCGGCCCGGAGGCCGTGAGCTTCCGCGGCGGATTGGGGCCGGCGCTCGCGGCCGTGCATCTCCTCACCCTCGGCGTGCTGACGACCACCGCGATCGGCGCGGCGGTACAGCTCCTCCCGGTGGCGACGCGGCGGGCGCTCGCCGCCGTCTGGCCGATCCGCCTGGTGTTCTGGCTCACCGTGCCGGGCCTGATCGTGCTGATCGCCGGAATGTATGCGTACGATCCGCTTGTCCTGATCGTGGGCGCCGTGGCGACGACGGCAGGACTTCTCCTGTTCGCGGGCCTGCTCGCCGACAATCTGCGCCGGGGCGGCAGCCTGCAGGTCGTCGCAGCCTATGGCTGGGCGGCGTTTGTCGCGCTGATCGCGGTCGTTGTGCTCGGCCTTGCGCTGTCCATCGACTACGAGACCGGCTTTTTCGCCGACCATGCCGCGGTCGCGCTCGCGCATATGATTCTCGGCGGCTTCGGCTTCATGGGCATGCTCGCGCTCGGCTTCAGCCATGTGCTGGTGCCGATGTTCGCGTTGTCGAGCGCGCCGGCTAAGCGCCCCGCCTATGCCGCGTTCGCCGCCGCCGTCGTTGCGATCGTGCTCGGCACGGCAGGCGCGGCGCACGGCAGCGCACTCATGCTCACGATCGCGGGCGTGATCGGCTTCGCCGCCGCCGCGGCGCATCTCTGGCTGATGCACATCGCGCTCACGACGGGCATGCGCAAGCGGCTCGGCCTGTCATTCGTTCTGGTCCGAGCAGCCTGGGCGTGCCTGCTCCTGACACCGCTGATCGGCCTTGCCGCGTTGTACGACTGGGCGGGGCCGAACGGGGCGACGCTGTTCGGTCTCGTGCTGCTGGGCGGCTGGCTGATGACCTTCCTGTTCGGCATCCTGCAGCGGATCATCCCGTTCCTCGCCTCGATGCATGTGACGCAGGCGAAGGGCGCCCCTCCCCTCCTCTCGGAATTGGCGGCCGAAGGGCCGCTCACCGTGCATGCGGTCTGCCACGGCATTGGGATGGTCGGGCTCGCGGCGGCGATCATCCTGGACAACGGCATGATCGTACGCGGCGCGGCGGC
>JBAPYK010000018.1:0-12055 GCA_049284695.1 Rhodoplanes sp.
GACAAGCACCGTGTAGAGAATAAGCGCCCGCATGTCGTCTCCGCCTTCCAGCCTAATGTAAAGTGAATCGATGTGGAATCGAACCAAATATTTTCCGTCATCGTCCGCGAAAGCCGACGATCCAGTAAGCACAAATGCGCTCCGTGATTACTGGATGCCCCGCCGCCGCGACGCCGACGCGGCGCATGACCACTGCGGATGAGGTGAGCGACCCACTCAAATCATCGCTTCGCCGGGCGAGCCGATCGCCGCGGCTCCACCGAGCCCTGCCGCCGCGCGCTTTGCTTTGCCCGCGCGGCCCGAATGACGGGGCCTTGCGGAGGGCGCAAAGCCCGTCGCGGAATCTTGGTCGGCCAGTTAACGATGTGGTCCTCAAGCTCCTCTTCACCCATCGTGTGTTCGAAGGCGCCGACGCGGCCGCGCACCGAAATGCCGGCGGCGTGCACCGTCTCGGGATCGCCGGAGACGAGCGGGTGCCACCAATAAAGGTCGCGCCCGGCATCGATCAGGCGATACGCGCAGGTCGAGGGGAGCCAATTGAGGCGGCTGATATTCCGCGCCGTCAGCCGGTCGCAATTCTCAACCCGCGCATTGCGGTTCGGGTAGTCGCGGCAGCGGCAGGTCTCGCCGTCCAACAGCCGGCAGCCGACATCGGTATAGGCGATCTCGCCGGTATCTTCGTATTCGAGTTTGTTGAGGCAGCAGCGCCCGCAGCCGTCGCACAGGCTTTCCCATTCGGCCTTGCTCATTGCGGCAAGGGTCTTGCGTTTCCAGAATGGGCGATCGTCGGCGTCGGTCATGCGCGGAGCCGCAAAGGGTGATCGCCCTGTTGTGTCACCCCGCGCGGAGCGACGCAAGCGCACGCGGTCGGCAGCGATGCGGCAAGCGCGGCTTCATGGGCGTAACCGGCGGGTGGCGCGGCGCGGAATTTCCGCGCGCCGGCTCTCGCCCCTAACCGGCGGTTACGACCGCGACGAGCGGCGGCGCCGCTTGCGACCGGACGCGCGCGGGCTTTCCGGCAGCTTCTCGGTCGGTTCATCGACGTACCGTTCGATTCGGATCACCGGCAAGATGATGATCGTCGCCGGTCCGTTGCGTTCCGTGCTGGCCCGGCAATCGTCGTAGCGCCGCGATTCCGGAAAAGTAATGATCGTCCCCATGCCCCCCTCCAGCGGACCGAATAATCCGCAGTTCGCCTTGCCAACCCCGCGACGATTAGGGCCGTGTTTGGTTAACGTCGCGCTAAGTTGATGCGTCTAGACTGTGGCAGAAACCAGTGTCGTGGGTTGGGGGTTGTTGCGTGAGTGCGTCCGTGTATCCCGGCTTCAACAGCCTCGTCGGGCTTGCCGATGACGGGCTGGATCTCAAGCCGACGCTGCTGTGCGTATTGACTGATCTCTACGTGCAGAAAGCCTCGCATACTTCGGAAGAAGAACGACAATTCATCGAGCTCGCGCTGCGCCTGATCGATGCGGTCGATGCCGAGACGAAGGCGGCGGCGGCGCGCCGGCTGTCGGATTATCCCGAAGCGCCGGCGGAAATCGTCCGCCGCCTCACTGTCGATCTTTCTCGGAGTGTTGCGCAGAAGCCGCACTCTGAAACTCTTCCTCCCGAAACCGATTCCACAATGTCGGGCGACAGCGCGGCGATCGCCGACCGGTTCTTTGCCGCCTCGCCGGAGGAGCGCGTTGCGCTGCTTGCCGAGCTCGGCGCCAGCGGCTTGCCTGATCCGGCCGTCACGCTCACGCCGACCAAGGACACCGTCGCCGTGCTCGAAGCGAGCGCGCTGGAGGGCCGGCCGGACGAATTGGTTCGCGAACTCGAACGCGCGCTCGGCATTGCGCGCACGCTCGCCGAAGCAATCGTCAACGACCGATCGGGCGAGCCGCTCGTCGTCGCCGCCAAGGCCCTGGCGGTGCCGATCGACGTGCTCCAGCGCATCCTGCTGTTCGTCAATCCCTCGATCGGTCACTCGGTCCGCCGCGTCTATGCGCTGACCGCTTTGTTCGATGAGATCAGCCTTGCGGCGGCGCTGCGCGTGGTCGCATCGTGGCGCGAGGCCGGCGAACCCACAGCTGCACGGCGCCGGTTGCCCGCTGCGCCGCAGGGCGGACGGCCTGCGCTCGGCTCCCCAACCATGCCGGCGCGGCACGCCCAAGCAGCAGCGCATCCGCACGGTCAGACCGGTTCGCCGTCAGCAAACGATGCGGTCCAGAAAGTGGCGTCCTGAGCGTTCTTCGATCTCGATCACCCAGATATCCGGGTCGAACCGGCTCTCGCGGGCGATATAGGTCTCGACCGCGCTTTCCGGCGCCGGCAAAGTCTTGAGCAGCGGCGTAAAAGCGCGATCGGTTGGCCGGCCGTCAAACGCGCTCTGCGGGGCCGGTCCGTAGAGGTCCGCAGTCCCGTCGAGCCGATTGACGATGACATAAATCGCGCCCGCCTCCTCCGCGCCGCGCCGGCGCACGGCGGCGAAGACGCCCTCGACGCCGCAGCGGCGGATATAGGCGGCAACCCAGATTCCGGATTTCAAACGCATCGGCGTCAGCATAACGAGTTTCGTTCGGCCTAAACACAGAAGCGTCGTGTTGAAGGGCGCGCTCAAGCAGTGGCCCGGGATCGTCGCTGAGCCGAAGAGGTCTGTCTCGCACGAGAAGTTTAGGGAAACCGAAGATGCGTCACTCGATCGGCCGGCCGGTGACCGCGGCGAGTTCGTGCAAGAAGCGATCGTTGAGCTGTCCGGTTGCCGGCAGCTTGTGCGTGGTCTCAAACGCCTCAATCGCGGTGCGGGTGTCGGCATCGGAAATACCGGTCGGCTTCACCTGACCATAGCCGAAATCGGCGAGCGCCTGCTGCACCGCCTTTAACAGCTTGGACGGAACCTGCGCGCTTTGATCGCTCTGCGGCGGCGTTCCGCCCGGATTGCTGCGTGGCGGCGCTGCGACCGGCTCCGCACGGGGGGCGGCGGCGAACGGCTCCGCACGCGGCACCGCGGCGAGCGAATCCGCGTTGCCGCCGCTGGATGCGCCGCGCTGTTGCGTCGCGCTTTGCTCAAGGCGCGGCAGCAGCGCCGCGATGGGATCGATGCGCGGTTTCCCGGCGCTCGGCGACGGTCCGCGCGCTCCATCGGCCGGCGTCTGCACCATCGTCTTGAGCAATGCCTCGCTCGGTTCTCCGGTGAGCGGCAGGCCCGCCTTCTTTTCGTATTTGCGAATCGCGGCGTCGGTCTTGCTGCCGTGTATGCCATCCACCGGACCGTCATAGAATCCGCGGCGCGCCAGCTCGCGCTGAACGTCGGTGATGATCTCGCTGCGCGAACGGGGCGGCGCGGCGCGCGGCGGAGCCTCCGCGCGCGCTGCGGGCGCCGGCTGGACTGCAGGCGCCGCGCGGACCGATAAGTCTCCCGGACGCGGGCGCGGGAGCATGACGGCGCCGGTGGAGTCGCGCGCGACGGCGGATCGTTTCGCCTTCAGCGAGAACAACGGGGCAGGATGCGGGTCGGGCTGCAGAAACAATGCGTTCACGAGGATGGTCGCGAGCGCCGCGAGCGCCGTCGCAGCGGCGAGCGTGTCTCGCGGTCGGCGCAAGAGGAAGCCGAGAATGGCGATCGCCCATTGCCGGCGTCCGCCACGCTCGTCGGCGCCCCCGTCATCGCTATCGTAAACAGCTTCACGCACGTTTCTTGACCGGGATTGGCGCTTCGCTCACCGCATCGGCGGGCGTTGCGAGGCGGGTGACGGTGGCTGTGGACTTGTTCAGCGAACCCGACTTGGCCGCAGTCGCGCTTTCATAGTCGAGCGGAATGCGCACAACGACGCGGGTGCCGGCGCCGATGCGGCTCGTGATCGACAGTTCGCCGCCATGCAGGCCGACAAGCGCCTTGACGATGGAGAGGCCGAGCCCGGTTCCGTCGCGGACGCGATCGCGGCAATCGGCCGATTGGAAAAATGGATCGCCGACGCGCAGCAGATCGGCCTCGCGGATGCCGATGCCGTCGTCCTCGACGGAGATGACGACGTCCGCGCCGTCTCGCTTCGCGCCGACCGCAACGTGGCCGCCGCGATCGGTGAACTTGATGGCGTTCGACAGCAAGTTGATGAGGATCTGCTTCAAGGCCCGTTTGTCGGCGTTGATCGGAGGAAGGTCGGCTTCGATGTTGAAGGCGAGCTGGACGCCGGAGTCGCGCGCCTTGAGCGCGAGCAGATCGCAGCTTGAGGCGACGATCGCGGCGAGCGCTAACGGCTCCGGCCGGATTTCGAACTCGCCGGTTTCCAGCTTGGCCATGGCGAGAATGTCGTTGACGACGGCGAGCAGGTGATGACCGGATTCGTTGATCAGCCGCAAGTATTCATTGCGCCGGTCCGGCCCAAGGGCCATGGCTTTCTCGCTGATCAGCATGTCGGAGAAGCCGATGATGGCATTGAGCGGCGTACGCAGCTCATGACTCATGACGGCGAGAAACCGCCCCTTGGCCGCGGCGCCGCGTTCGGCGTCGGCGTGCGCCGCCTCGCGCTCGTGCTCCCGCTCCTTGCGTTCGGTGACGTCGCGCAGGACCGCGACGACATCGCCTGTATCATTGCCGCTTGCCGAGGCCGCGCCGCCGTCGAGCGAACGGCACCGCATTTCGATCCAGATGAAATGGGCCGGGATTGCAGGATCGCCGCTGTCGCAGCGGACGCGGAACTCGACGGAACACGCCTCGCTTTGCGCCGCCGCATGGGCGAGCGCGCTCATATAAGCGGGCCGGTCCGCGATGTGCACGCGGTTGAACAAGCCGAATCCGTTCAGCTCGGCGATGCTCGCGCCAAACAACCGCTCTGCCGCCGGCGATACGAACAGCACCGCTCCATTGCGGCCGTGGCGGCTGATGGCGTCGCTCATATTGCGAGCGAGCAGGCGATAGCGCTCGTCTTCTGACCGGAACAACGAGAAGTCGGTGCGCGAAAGCGACTCCGCCCCCAACGCCAGGCCCGTGGCGTACAGCGACGCCGATATGACCCCGAGCGCGGCGAGCGCGCCGGCGCCCTGCTCCGGGTTCGGCAACATGTCGGCGACGTCCATGAACAGCAACAGGCCGGCCGCGGCGAGCGCGACCGTCAACGCGGCGACGACGACGCGGCGCGACGCCGAGAGCGCCGCCTCGAGCGGAACCACGACAAGCCAGATCGCCGCGATCGACTGAATCCCGCCAGTCTTCGCCGCAACCGTGGTCACAAGGGCGGCGAGCGCCAGCGATGACGCCATGTGCGCCTTCTCGTAGCGTCCCGTGCGCGACAAGTAATAAGAGGTGAGGATCGGCGCGAGCAGCCAGCAGAACACCAGGAGTTCAGTCACGCTCGGCGCGCCGCGCAGCGCGAGAAACGCCGGAAACGCCACAAGCGCAACGAGACTGCCGAGCAGCCGCGGCGCGCTGAAAGCGCGATGACGCGCCTTTGTAATCGGGTCGGCCTGCGCCGACGGATGCACGAGCGCGTCAAGATGATCGCAAAATTGCTTGAGAACGCCCACGGTCGCTCACCGCGCGCCTCTTTGCCGGACGCGCCCCCCTGATTAATGCGATCGTCTCAGAGCCGCATTAAGCTAAACCTAAAAACGCGTGCCCGCGCCGCTTCACCGGCCTTGTTCTTGTCCGAATTTGCCGCATTTCCGCTCACCAATCTTCGCCCATGGTGAACGCCGCGTTGCTTGGTGAACAACGGGTTGATTGGTGAATAGTTGGTTGCTTTTCGTTCTTCGCCGATAGCCGCGCTTGCAACCGCATTACTGATTCGATCGTTCAAATTTTAGGAAAATTCGCCGCGCATTCGAGTCGTATTTGCGGCAAATCCGAGTGTCGCAGAGAACCCGATGTTCAATCCGGCCTGCTAGTGTCGCGCCTAGGGAAGCGTATTGGGGACGATCGAAGAACCTTCAATAAAGGGGCCATAGCCATGAGGTTCTTGTTGCGCATCGCGTTCTGGTTCGGCCTTGTCTTGTTGCTGCTGCCGACCGGCCGTTCATTGAACTCCGCGGGAGAGCAAACCAAAGCCGTCGATCCGTTGAATGCGGCTTCAGCCGCCACGGCGACGTTTTCGGACATGCGCCAGTTCTGCACCCGGCAGCCGGACGCCTGCGCGGTCGGCGCACAGGTCGCCGCCGCCGCCGGACAACGGGCGCAGGTTGGCGCGAAAATGCTGTACGAGTTTCTGAGCGAGAAACTCGTTTCGGCGGAATCGGATAGCGCCGCCGCGCTCGCCAAGGGCTCGCGCGATACGTTGACGCATAGCGATCTCGTGCCGAACTGGCGCGGCCCGGCAAAGGGCAAGGATGCGGCACAGAAGCGAGCGCCTAACGAGAGCTGAATGGCTGCGCAACCCTGGGGCGCCGCGGCTTCGCAGCCGCAGCCGCGCATTGTCGCAGGTTGACGCAATTTCTTGCAGCAAGCGGGTCCCGTTTCGCCGGGAAATGTCCTATGTATCAGGGGACAGCGGGCCGATGGGTGCTCCGCGAACCATGCGCGCCATGACGATCGACGAGATCAGCGAGAACTTCTCCCTGCTCGATGAGTGGGACGACCGTTATCGGTACATCATCGAACTCGGCCGCACGCTCGCCCCCCTTCCGGCCGAGGCCTATACCGACGCAAACAAGGTGCAGGGCTGCGCAAGCCAGGTCTGGCTTATCACCTCGGCGCGGCCGAACGGCGCGGGCGGACCTGTACTCGCATTTCGCGGCGACAGCGACGCCCATATCGTGCGCGGGTTGATCGCGATCTTGTTCTCCTTGTATTCCGACAAATCCGCACGCGACATCCTTGCGGCCGACCCGTCGGCGCTGTTCGAACGGCTCGGCTTGCGCGAGCACCTGACCCCGCAGCGGTCGAACGGCCTGAAGTCGATGGTCGCCCGCATCCGCGCCGAAGCCGAGGCCGCACTCGCCGCGGTCACGTGAGCGGGTTGCCGGCGCCAGCCGCGCCGACCCCGTCCGCCTGCGGCGCTGTGTTCAACGATTGAGGCCCGGACCGCCATCTTCGTTCGCGACGACGAAGCGTTCGCCCGGCGCGAGCCAGGTGCGCACCGCGGAGCGGCTGCGCCCCCGTATTTCGCTCGCCAACCCATAATGCCGGACGAGCCGGTCGAGGCCGAGCTGCAAGACGACTTTCGCTGAGCGCGGCGGCCATCCGCGCTCCCGCTCGACGTCTTCGATCCCCTTGAGGAAGCAGCAGACATCGACAAGGAGGCCGGCGAACTCCGGGCCAACGGCGTCGAGCGCATGGCGCAGGCGCTGCCTCGCGGCGACCACGGCGTCGGCGATCGCGACCGGCCGTCCGACGGAGCTGCGGTCGCCTCTGGCAAGCGGCGACGCCCAATCCACCGTCATCCGCGGCATCAGTTGCGCGAAGGTGAAATCCGAGCGCAAGCGTTCGCCCGCCTGGAACTGGACCGGCTCGATCATCGGCCGACCATCTCTGCTCTTGCGACGGGCGAGCCAGGCGAGCGGGCTTTCGGCGTCGTTGATCACGACCGCCGTCCCATTCGGCTGCTCTGTCGGCTGCCGCGCCATCGATCGATGGGCGAGCGCGAAATGCTGGGTCCGGAACGGGTCGACGTCGCCGCCCGCCTTGGCGGCGGCGAGACGCGCGAGCCGGGCGCGGCCCGCCGCAGTGAGTTCGACATCGCCGTCCGGACGGCGCGCCACGAGGTCGGCGGCGGCGAGCCTGTCAATCGCCTCCGGATCGACCCCGGCCGGACGATGTTTTCCGTGCGTGGGCTTGGCGGTCGCCAGCTGGGCTAGCGCGCGGTCGGTCGCCTGGCCTGGCTCCTTGCGGTTCGCGCGCCTCATCGCCGGTCTCCGGTCGCGCCGAGCGGCCGCGCCGCGGCGCAAGCAAGTTCGAGGCGCTCAAGCATGGCGTCGAGGCGCGGATCGTCACGCCGTTCTTCGACCAGCCGGCAGGCATGCGCGGCCGTCGTGCGGTCGCGGCCGAACACCTGACCGATCTCGCTGAAAGTCGCCCCGAAGCACACACGGGCCAGATACATTGCCACCTGGCGCGCAAACGCAGCCGCGGCCGATCGGCGGGTCGGCGACAAGAGCTCGGGCGGCGGGACGGTGAAGCTCGCGGCCACCAGAGCGACGAGCGCATCGCTGTCCCAAGGCGACGCGGAACGGCCGGCTCGGTCGACCGCTTCGGCCGGCGATGACATGGACGTCAGGCTTTCCATAACGGACCCCTCTAGGATTTTGTACCTAGATTAGCCTGATCGCCTGCGGGGAGGATAAGTTTTTCTATTCCACCGGTTAAATATCTATATTTAAGAGATTAATAAGAACTACCGGCGCGCGCAGCCATCAAGTTATAGGACTAATATCCGCACCGCGCGCGGCCGCTTCCCTGCGATGGTGAGCGATTGAGATTGCGCGGCCTGCGGCGCCGCGCCTATTTGCGCCGTCGGCGCTGCTGGCCGAGGCCCATCTGCTTTGCGAGTTGCGAGCGGGCCGCCGCATAGTTCGGCGCCACCATCGGATAGTCGGGCGCCAGACCCCATTTCTCGCGATACTGCTCCGGCGTCATATTGTACTGGGTGCGCAGATGTCGCTTGAGCGACTTGAACTTCTTTCCGTCTTCCAGACAGACAATGTATTCGGGCGTAATCGACTTCTTAAGCGGAACCGCCGGCTTGAGCGGCTCGGCCGGCGCTTCGATCTGACCGCCCGAGACCCGCATGAGCGCCGAGTGCACCTGATTGATCAGTCCGGGGATGTCGCCAGCGGATACGCTGTTATTGCTGACATAGGCGGATACGATATCGGCCGTCAGCTCGATGTAATTCTGGGGAGCGCTTTCGCCCGCCGCACGATTATTTCGCATGGATGACCCCGGTTATACTCGGCCAGACGCCTGCGTCCTAATGACCGGCTCAGCGGCGAAACGAAATGCGAGCGACGACGCAGGTGAGCGATTCGAAAAACCGATCGCTTTTACTATGCATTGCTAAGGAAGGCAATAAAAGATTCGGATTGGCAAATTGAGTGCGAGTTTAGCGCCAATATGAATTGCTCATTTTGGTTCAACAATAGGCGTAAATAGACAGCCCGCCTCCGTTCGGCAGATTTTCGAGCGATTGCAAAAGAAGAGTCGATCCGCCGTGGCGGCAGGCGTCGGCGGATACATTGACGCCGCGCCGCGGTGTCACTTGAGCCGACGTCCTGTGATGCTTACCTTTTAGGCAATCCTTCCCGAACGGTTCGAAGAACTCGCCATGGACAAGAAGGCCGACGCCCGAGCCAGAGTCGTCAAATCCGACGAAGAGTGGCGGCGGCAACTCACGCCGGAGCAGTTTTACGTCACGCGCAAGCATGGCACCGAGCAAGCCTTCACCGGTCCGTTCCAGAACGAGAAACGGGCAGGAACCTATTCGTGCGTCTGCTGCGGCGCGTCCCTGTTTGCTTCCGCGGCGAAATTCGAGTCGGGCACCGGCTGGCCGAGTTTTTTCGCTCCGATTGACGCCACGGCCGTGTCCGAGCACGTCGATCGCTCCTGGTTCATGCGCCGCACGGAAATACGTTGCGCAACCTGCGATGCCCATCTCGGTCACGTGTTCTCGGACGGGCCGCGTCCTTCCGGCTTGCGCTACTGCATGAATGGAACCGCGTTGACGTTCGCGCCGAGTGCCGGCGTCGACTAACCTTGGCGAATATCATTCGCACCGGCGATCGTGGCGCGAGCCGTTGCGATGCCGGCGTTAGAAGGACTGTGAGAAAAACCGATGCTTGAGCGCGCTCCCCGCCCCGCCTCCCCGCCGCACGCCGAGCAAAGGCCCGTTCGCTCGATCCGGCACGGCGTCGAGTGCGTCGACGAATTTGCCTGGCTGCGCGCGGCGAATTGGCAGGCCGTGATGCGCGATCCGCGCCTGCTCGATCCGGAGATTCGCAGCTATCTCGAAGCAGAGAACGCTTACGCAGACGTGGCGCTCGCCGACACCGCCGCACTGCAGGACACGCTGTTCGCCGAGATGAAAGGCCGCATCAAAGAGGACGAATCGACCGTTCCCGATCCCGACGGGCCGTTCGCCTATTATGTGCGTTACCGCGAGGGCGGGCAGCACCCGCTGATCTGCCGGACGCCGCGCGACGGCGGCGCCGAGCAATTGCTGCTCGACGGCGACGCACTCGCGACCGGAAAGTCGTTTTTCCACCTCGGCGGCAGCATGCATTCGCCGGACCAGCGCCTGCTCGCCTGGACCTGCGACGAAATGGGTTCGGAGTTCTTTACGGCTCGGGTGCACGACCTTGAAGCCGCGCGCGATCTCGCCGACGAAGTTCCGGAGACCTCCGGCTACGTCGTGTGGACGCAGGATTCGCAGGCCTTCTACTACGTCCGCCTCGATGAGCAGCATCGTCCGAGCGAGGTGCGCCGGCACCGGCTCGGCGCGCCCGCGAGCGAGGATGCGCTCGTCTTCCGCACGGAGGACGCCGGCTTTTTCGTTTCACTCTCACGGCTGCAGTCGGGCCGCTTCGCCGAAATCTCGGTGCACGATCACGAGACCGCGGAAGCCTGGCTGATCGACCTCGCGGAACCCGCGGCGGAGCCGGTGCTGATCGCCCCGCGCGAGCCGTCGCTGCGCTACGAAGTCGAGCATCATCCATCCTTCGCGGGCGAACCGACGCTGATTCTGCTCACCAACGCCGACGGCGCCGAGGACTTCAAGCTCGTTGTCGCGCCGCTGGCGAACCCGGACCGCGCCCATTGGCGCGACCTCGTCCCGCATCGCCCGGGAACATTCATTCTCTCCCATATGGTGCTCGCCGACTGGCTGATCCGGCTGGAACGCGCCGACAGTCTGCCGCGCATCGTCGTGCGGCATCTCGCCAGCGGCGAGGAGCACACGATCGCCTTCGACGAGGAAGCCTATTCGCTCGGCGTCGAGCACGGCTACGAGTTTGCGACCGACACGTTGCGCTTCGGCTATTCGTCGATGACGACGCCGACCGAAGTGTGGGACTATGACCTGACGAAGCGCACGCGAGTCCTACGCAAGCGGCGGGAAGTGCCGAGCGGACACGATCCAGCCGACTATGTGACGCGGCGGCTGTTCGCGCCGACCGCCGACGGCGAGACCGTGCCGATCTCGATCCTGTTCCGCAAGGACACGCCGCTCGACGGGACCGCGCCCGGCCTCATCTATGGCTACGGCGCCTACGGCATCTCCATCCCCGCGGCGTTCAACACCGATCGCCTGTCGCTCGTCGACCGCGGCTTCGTCTACGCGATCGCCCATGTGCGCGGCGGCACCGACAAAGGCTGGCGCTGGTATCGCGAAGGCAAACTTGCCGCCAAGCCGAACACATTTGCCGACTTCATCGCGGCGACTGAACATCTCATCGCCACTCGAGTCATCGCGCCCGACAAGATCGTCGCGCAGGGCGGCTCGGCGGGCGGCATGCTGATCGGCGCGATCGCCAATGCCCGCCCCGACCTCTATGCGGGACTGATCGCCGAGGTGCCGTTCGTCGACGTGCTGAACACGATGCTCGACGATACGCTGCCGCTCACGCCGCCGGAATGGTTCGAATGGGGCAATCCGATCACCGACGCGAAGGCGTTCCACACCATCCTGTCCTACTCGCCCTATGACAATGTGCGGGAACAGCCCTATCCCGCGGTGCTCGCCGTCGCCGGCCTCACCGATCCGCGCGTGACCTATTGGGAGCCGGCGAAGTGGGTGGCGCGGCTGCGCGCGCGCACCAACGGCGACAAGCTCATCTGCCTGCGCACCAATCTCGAAGCCGGCCACCAGGGCGCGGCCGGACGCTTCGAGCGCCTGAAGGAAATTGCGCTTGCCTATGCGTTCGCCATCAAGGCGGCGGGGATGCTGTAATCGAGCTGAGCAGCCGGTCAGAACGCCAGGCCCTGACCGTGAGCGCTTCGCTAACGCATGATGATTTTTCGGCTTGGTCGTTCCACCCTCATCTGCAGTGGTCATGCTCCGCGAAGGCGGAGCACCCAGTAATCACGGTGACCGTTCGTGTTTACTGGATCGCCCGCTTGCGCGGACGATGACGGTAAGAGATTTGT
>JBAPYK010000019.1:0-2241 GCA_049284695.1 Rhodoplanes sp.
ATTCGTACCGAAGAATTGCTGTTCATCAATCGTCGTCACGGCGACGGTGCCAATTTTGCCGCCGAACAGGTCCCAAAGGTAGTTTGCTTCTTCGATATGCCTCGATCGCCTGTCTTGCGGCTTGCGCCGAGGATGGCTGCAATCGTGCCCCGACCAAGACTCGGCTTGTCAGAGCCAGAGATGCGCGTTTTCTCTCATCCAACGCCGACGCTCACGTTCGGCGAGGTCCTCGTCAGAAAAGGACATTGTCGATTATCCAGGTTTTTCGCCGACCGCTAGGCCGGCCACCGCCTCACAGCCCGCGCACCCGCGGCCCGCGTTTGGCTCCGAAGCTGAGCGCGGAGATGGCCCACACCAGCGCGTCGAGCCGGTCGGGCGAGCGGCCGGACGACAGCCCGTCGATGCCGAAGTCGCACATCTCGTCTTCCAGCGCCGGAAAGACGCCGGCGTGCTTCACCCTGCCCTGCTCGTAGAGCGCGGCGACCGGCTCCGCGCGCAGCCACTTGCCGCGCCTCGCATGCACAGTCGTGACAGGCACGCTCGGGTCGGCCTCGGCCAATACCTGCCGCGCCATCTCCCCGCCCTGGTTCACTTCGACGACGAGCGCATCGGCGGAAAGCTTGCGCCACAGCGCGATCGCCTTGCCCGCCCAGCCCGCCGGCGAAAGCCCGGCGACCGTTTCGTCGGCGAGCACGTAGATCAAGTCACCTGCGCGGCCGGCGGCGACGATGCCGCAGGCGGCCGCCCGCCGTCCGCTCGAGGCCGGCGGATCGACCGCAACCACGATGCGCTCCAGCGGCGGGGCTTCGGCGATGCGCGCCGCCTCGATCAGCGCGCGCGACCACAGCGCGTCCGGCCGGTCCTCGACGATCTCGCCGTCGAGTTCCTGGCGGCCGAGCCGCGTTCCGGCATAGCGGGCGGCAATCGTTTCGAGAAAGGCAGGCGCGAGATTGTAGGCATTGGCCCGCGTCGGCGCGCGGGTGACCGCGGTGTGCGGATCGGTGAGCAGGCGCTTGATCAGCGCGCTCGGCCGCGGCGTCGTGGTGATGACCTGGCGCGGCTGCGCGCCGAGGCGCAGCGCGAACTGCAGCATGTCGAAGGCGGCGTCGGCGCGCCGCCACTTCGCGAGTTCGTCGGCCCAGGCGGCGCCGAATTGCGGGCCGCGCAAACTTTCCGGATCGTCCGCCGAGAACGCCTGGGCGATCGCGCCGTTGCTCCATTCGATGCGCCGCCGGCTCGGCATCCAGACCGGGCGCTCGCGGCGCGCATGCGCGGCGAGCACGCCCGACACGCCTTCGACCATCACCTCGCGCACATCGTGCTCGGTCTCGCCGACCAGCGCGATGCGCCCGACCGGCTGAGCCGCGAAGGGCGGCAGCCCCAGCGCAAGCCCCCTCACCCACCGCGCGCCCGCCCAGGTTTTTCCCGCGCCGCGTCCGCCGAGAAACAGCCATGTCGTCCACGGCCCGCCGCCGTTCGCGCAGGACGGCGGCAGTTGCGCGGGGTGGGCGAAGAGTTCGACATCCTTGTCGAAGCATTCGAGGAAGCGGCTATCCGCCGTCGCCAGGAGCTTGACCCTCAGTTTCGGCGGCAAGCGCTTCAATGCGTCGCGCAAGCTCGCGACGGAACTCGTCGAGGTCTCGCGGCATGGGATCGTCTTCATCGAGTTCGGATGCCTGCTCCGGCGCGGCGAGCCGCATCACCTCCTTCAAGGCGCGGGCAAGGCTTGCGAGCGTGCGCGCCGAGCGCTCCGCTTCGGTCGAGTCGGCGGCGCCGAGCACGCTCAAAATGGAATCGATCGCGTCGAGCTCGCGCTCGACGACGCGTTGGACGCGAACCGCGAGCGCTTCGCGCGAACCGACCGGCCGGCGAGTCGTGTCGGGTCGCGGGCGCGCCTTCGACTTGGGTTGCTTGCGAGCGGTGCGGGTTCGCTTGGCCCTGCGGCCGAACGATTCGTTGCGCGCCCGGCCTCCATTCCGCTGCGGCGAAGTGGCGCGCGGCGGCCAGCCCCATTCCGCGATCCGAGCCTCGAGCGTGCGCCGGGTGATCTTGAGCGAAGCGGCGACTTCATCAAGCGGGGTTTGCAGGTTCTCGTAGAGCAGGCGCGCCGCCTTGATCTGCTCCGGCGTGAACGTCTTTTTTGCAAACGCCATCACGAAGCCCCGTCGCGCCGCCGCTCCAGGATGAGAAGCAGCCGCGCCGTCAGCGCGGACGTCAGATCGATGAAGTGGAGGAATGTTG
>JBAPYK010000020.1:0-1810 GCA_049284695.1 Rhodoplanes sp.
AAAGGCCGCGACTGCTCCACTGCGATGCCGATTGCGCGCACCGACTGATGCCGAGCAGCTGTTCCGATTGAAGACGAGCAGTCGCTCCGATTGATGCCGATCACCCGTTCCGGGGTGGCGATCAGTCTGTGGATGGGCGTGGCAAGCGAGGGTTGGGTGATCCTGTGACTGGCATAGCTCGCTCCCTTTGGAGGAGCGGGCGATGTCTCAACAGAGATTACCCATGCGCAAGATCCGTGATGTTTTACGGCTGACGGCGTCTGGCCTATCGAGCCGGAGGGCGGCGGCGAGCCTTTCGATCGGCGGGACGACCGTGATCGATTGCCTGCAGCGTGCCCGCGCTGCCGGCGTTTCCTGGCCGCTGCGGGAAGGCATCACCGACGAGATTTTGGAAGCGCGGCCTCGCGTCGGCGCCGACTGCCACATTGGCTGCAAACCATCTATTTCAGAGGCAAGCTGTGTGATCGACCTCACAGAGCGTCCGCCTATTCTTTGTTCTGATGAAGGAGGGATGAAGGAGGGGGGAGTAAAGCCGGAGGATGTCGCCATGACACTTTGGCATAAACTCGCGGGCGCCCTCAGGAGCCCAGTGCTCGCCGGCACCGTCGTGCTTTCTGCAACTGCTCCATCGCTCGCCGGGATGTCGGCGGTTCAGAGGGTCGCCTTGGTTGAGGAGGTGAAGGGCAAAGTTACCGGTGTCGAGTTCATGGACTATGTCGCGCCGGGAACGGTGATCAAGCTCGGGCCAAGGGACTCAATCGTGCTCACATACATAAAATCATGTTGGCGCGAAACGATCACAGGCGGCACGGTGGTGATCGGCGTCGAGGAAAGCCTGTTCCATCTTAGTAAGGTTGAGCGCGTCAAGGTTGACTGCGATCGCGGCGGCCAGCCAGTGACCGATGAGCAGCGCGTGGTGGCCGGTACAATTTTTCGCCGACTGACCAACGCTCGTTGAGTTGCGTCCGCACGCCCAGTCGCGCATGTTGCCGAAGTCATCGGAGCAGGCTGGCAGTCGTCATTTCCTCGGGAGATGAAGGAGAGCGGGGATTGGCGCCGAAAGGCCACCGGGAGAATGGATGATGAGCGGCCCGATCATGTACCGCGTGGACGAGGGAACGAACATCCACGTCGAGCCGCATCCCGACCAGATGCACATCGCATTGACCACTGTGGTAGAGGGCAAGCCCACGGTCACGATCACATACTCGATCGACGAGCTGCTCACATTTGTCCAGCTACTGCTTCATAACCTCGATAAGATCAAATGAGTATATCCTAGCCGGTCCTCGTACCCCCTCTTCGACCTCGCGTCGGCGCCGAACCTTCCTAGGTAGGTAACATCCGACGGTCCGCCGGAGGGCTGGTGCGCACTCCTCTGCCATGAAAACGCGGCGCTTGTTCTCCGGTTCCCCGCTCGCGCCGGGACATCCGCGGTCGCGAGCGGGGGGTCAGAATCCGCGCAAAGGTGGCGCAGCGAAAAAAGTTGGCATGGCCCTGGCGTTCATCTCAGCTGCTCCTTGCAGTCGAACGCTTGGTGGCAAACGATGGCTGGGTGACAAGCCGTGTCAGGCCGTCAGCCGCCGGAGGCGGGGGCCGCGGGCCCGCCTTTACAGCGCTTGCCACCCAGCTATGCGCGGATTCACGCCGCCGGTAACAGGGGGCAGCCAGGAGCTGCCACAAGAATGTGGTGAGCGACCCGGCCGCATGCCCACAGGGGGCACTGCCCCGCCAATTGGCCGCGCACTGTTAGTCGGCGCCACCGGTGACTGGTTTGATATCGACCTCGATCCACACGTTGTGGCCGGCA
>JBAPYK010000021.1:0-4001 GCA_049284695.1 Rhodoplanes sp.
TGGCGCTGTTCCGCCGCGGGCTCGCGCTCGCTCCCGATTTTGCCGAGGCCCAAAACGGGCTCGGCAGCATTCTGCTGACGCAAGGCCGCCGCGAGGAGGCGGCGATCCACCTGGAACGGGCGCTCGCGTTCGCGCCGGAACTGTACGAGACTTATGGCGACGTCCTCGCCACCTTCTATCGCCTCTACCCGGAGATACGCGATGCGGTCGCGCGGGCGGCAGAGGCTTGGCCGAACCGGCTCGGGGCCGAAGCCTTGTTCGGACCGGCAGGCTTCGGTGCGCTCGCCGACAATGCGTTCCTGCGGCGGCTGCTCGAATCGCATACGGTCTGCGATCTCGCCTTCGAGCGGTTCCTGACCACGCTTCGGCCGCTGCTCGCCGAGGCCGCGGCCAAGGGCGACGCCGGCGAGCGTCTGCTCGGCCTCGGCTGCGCGCTCGCCCGCCAGTGCTTTCTCAACGACTATGTGTTCGCGCTGACGCCGGAGGAAGCGGACAATGCCGAACAGGCGCGGCAAGCCGTGATCGCCGAGTTTGCGGCGGGCGGCGCCGTCGCGCCGCTGCGGCTCGCCGCCGTTGCGAGCTATAGCGCGCTCGGCGACCTGCCGATTGCCGATCTCCTGCCGCAACGGGACTGGCCTGCTCCGCTCGCCGGCGTGATCGCCCAGCAGATCGTCGAGCCGCGACTCGAACGCGAAATCGAGGGCACGATTCCGCGGCTCACCCCCATCGCGGACGCCGTGTCGGCCGCAGTCCGCCAGCAGTACGAGGAAAACCCGTATCCGCGCTGGGTCGAACCGGCCTCGCAGCCGCCGCAAGACATGGTCCTCGCCTATCTGCGCCGCGGGTTTCCGGCCGTCTCGGTTCCTGACGGCGAAAGCGGCTGCGAGATGCTGATCGCCGGCTGCGGGACCGGACGGCATCCGGTCGAAGTCGCGCGCCGGTTCTCCAATGTGCGTATCCTTGCGATCGACCTCAGCCGCAAGAGCCTCGCCTACGCGGTGCGCAAGACGCGCGAACTCGGCCTCGGGCAAATCGATTATGCGCAAGCCGATATTCTCGAGTTGGGGTCGCTCGAGCGCCGGTTCGACGCGATCGACGCCGGCGGGGTGCTGCACCATCTCGCCGATCCGTCCGGCGGTTGGCGCATCTTATGGTCGCTCCTGCGCGCGGGTGGAGTGATGCGCGTTGCACTTTATAGCGCGATCGCCCGGAGAGACATCGTCGCGGCGCGCCGTTTCGTCGCCGAGCGCGGCTTTGCGCCCACCGTCGATGATATTCGCCGCTGCCGCGAGGAATTGCTTGCGACGGACCTGCGCACCGTGGCGCGGCTCTACGACTTCTACAGTGCGAGCGAATGTCGCGACCTGCTCTTTCACGTCCAGGAGCACGGCCTGAGTTTACCGGCCATTAAGGAATTTCTGGCCGCGGCGGGCGCCCGCATGATCGGCTTCGAATTGCCCTCGCAAACGCGCGAGGCGTACCGGCGCCGTTTCCCCGACGATCCTGCGATGATCGACCTCGATCATTGGCATGCCTTCGAGCAGGAACAGCCGGATACGTTTGCGGGCATGTACCAGTTCTGGATCGCCAAAGGCTGAGGGGTCTCACCGCCGTTGTCCGAGTGACCACACCCGCGTGGCGAAGCTTTAAGACGCGATGATTTCGGCTTGGTTCGTCCGCCTCACGCGCAGTGGTCATGCTCCGCGAAGGCGGGGCATCCAGTAATCACGGTGAACGTTCGTGTTTACTGGATCGCCCGCTTGCGCGGGCGACGACGGCAAGAGATTGGTCGATTCCGCATCAATTCATCCTGCTCTAGAATCCTCTTCACCGCGGCTTGTCGCAGGAGTTGATGAACGCTGCGATATGCGCAATCACCTCGGGCTCGATCAGCAGCGGCGCATGACCCTGATCCGGCACTTCCAGCACGTCGAGTTGCTTTCGCCGCGCTCGCATCTCGGCGACCGTCTTGAGTGAGAGAAGGTCCGAGAGCGCGCCGCGGATCACCAGCATCGGCACATGGGCCAGCGAATCGAACTGAGGCCACAGGTCTGGCATCGGCGTGTTCGCATCGAAGGCGGCGAGCGTCTTCGCCAGCGCCGGATCATACGCGAGCGCCAGCCGTCCATTCTCCTCGCGCCAGGTGCGATGAGCGGCGGCGATCCAGTCCTTCTCGGTGAATTTGGGGACCTGGCTCGCGAAGAGGCCGCGAACAACGGCGGCGCCCTCCGCGAAATCCTTCGGCTGCGGCAGCTTGCCGACATAGTCCTTGATTCGCACGAGCCCCTCTACGTCGATGACCGGCCCGATATCGTTGAGCACCACGGCGGCGATGGCGGTCGGCCGCGCGACGCCGAGCGCCATCGCGATCATGCCGCCGCGCGACGTTCCAACGATCACGGCGGGCTCGGCCTCGCAGGCGGTGAGCACCGCGAGCACGTCGTCGAGCTCGACCGGAATCGAATAATTGGCCGGATTGGGATCGTAGTCGGACAGGCCGCGTCCACGATAGTCGAGCGCAAGCACGCGGCGCGGGCGCTGCGGATCGTGCGAGAGCGCGTAGGCGAGGGGATGGAAATCGACGCTCGCCCGCGTCAGCCCCGGTAGGCACACGACCGGCAAGCCGGCCGCCGGCCGTTCGCCGTACTCGCGCAAATGAAGCTTAAGCCCGTCCTTCGCGGTGACGAAGACGCTGCGAAAACCGCCCTTGGTCATGGGAATATCCGTTGTTTGCATACGCCGCCCGCCAGGCGGCAAAGAGAGTCCGTGGCTTGTGGCTCGAATGAACGAAGTCTAGCGCAATCCAGTCGATCAGGAACTGGTTCGGCGCGGTCGTTACTTGCCTGTTCGGCGACCAAGAGAAATGGCCGGGTTATTCCCGAGCGATGCGTTCAGCGTTCACAACAGAATTTGGTTGACCGCATATGCGCATTAGCGCATAAATTCGTCGATGAACGACGCAATCGAGATTCTCGCCGCGCTGGCTGAACCGACGCGCCTCGCCGCCATGCGGCTCCTTTGGGACGGGCGTGAGCACTGCGTCTGCGAGCTCATGCGGGAACTCGGCGCGAGCCAGTCGCGCATGTCCCGCCATATGGCGCTGCTCAAGCAAGCCGGCCTTGTCGTCGACCGGCGCGATGCGCAATGGGTCCGTTACCGCCGCGCGCCCAATCTCCACCGCGAGGTTGCTGCCGTAATCGATGCGGTGCTGGCTCTGCCGGTGTCGCGCAAGCGGAGCGCCGCATGAGCGTCGGCGCGGCGGCCGAGCGAAAGCAAGAGCACGAGATCGCGCTCTGGATCGGCGGCGCCGTCGCAGCCGTGGTCGCCTGGGTCGTCATCTACCGCCAACTTGCGCCGTTCTCGGCCTGGGCGGTGCGGCAATTGCCAATCGACCCGGCGAGTCAATTCGGGCAGTCGGTCGCGTTCTTTATCTACGACACGCCGAAAGTGCTGATGCTGCTGACGCTGGTCGTGTTCGGCATGGGCATCGTGCGCAGCTTCTTTTCCCCCGATCGCACCCGCGCGCTCCTGACCGGCCGGCGCGAAGGGCTCGGCAATGTGCTCGCGGCGCTGCTTGGCGTCGTCACGCCGTTCTGTTCTTGCTCGGCGGTTCCGCTGTTCATCGGCTTTGTCAGCGCCGGCGTGCCGCTCGGGGTCACCTTCTCTTTCCTGATCGCAGCGCCAATGGTCAACGAGGTGGCGCTTGGCCTCCTGTTTGGGTTGGTCGGATGGAAAGTGGCGGTGACATATCTCGGCTTCGGGCTCGCGGTCGCCATCGTCTCCGGTTTCGTCATCGGCCGCCTGCGGCTCGAAGGTTGGCTGCAGGAATGGGTGCGCAACATCCGCGCGAACGCCGCGGCGCCGCCGGCGAACGAGCTGTCGCCGATTGACCGCATCAAGGCAGGCCTTGCGGCGGTACATGACATCGTCGGGCGGGTATGGCTGTGGATCATCATCGGCATCGCGGCGGGCGCGGCGATCCACGGCTACGTGCCGTCCGA
>JBAPYK010000022.1:0-54804 GCA_049284695.1 Rhodoplanes sp.
GCGCGGAACCCGGCTCGCTCCTCGTGTTTCTGCCTGGCGCTGCGGAAATTCGGCGCGTCGAGCGGCTGCTCGGCGACAGTCTGCGCGATCCGGCGACCGATGTCGTTGCGCTCTATGGCGCGCTCGACGCCGAGCAGCAGGATCGTGCGATCGCGCCTGCGCCGGTGGGCCGGCGCAAGGTGGTGCTCGCGACCTCGATCGCCGAAACCTCGCTCACCATCGAGGGCGTGCGCGTCGTGATCGACAGCGGGCTTGCGCGCGTGCCGCGCTACGAGCCCGATCTTGGTCTCACGCGGCTGGAGACGGTGCGCGTATCGCGCGCGGCGGCCGATCAACGGCGCGGGCGCGCAGGCCGCACCGAGCCGGGCGTCTGCTTCAGGCTGTGGGATGAGCGCGAAACGCAAGCGCTTGTGCCCTACGCCGCACCGGAAATCCTTGCCGCCGATTTGTCCGGTTTCCTGCTCGACCTCGCGCATTGGGGCGTCACCGATCCACACAAGCTCACTTTCCTCGATCAGCCTCCTGAGCCGGCGCTTGCCGAAGCCAGGACGCTGCTACGCGCGCTCGGCGCGCTCGATCCCGACGGACGGATCACCGAAATCGGCCAGCGGCTGCGCACGTTGCCGCTGCCGCCCCGCCTCGCACGCATGGTCCTCGACGGTGGTGCGCTCGGCGCCGCTGCGCTCGCCGCCGATATCGCGATCGTTCTGACCGAGCGCGGCCTCGGCGGCGACGACATCGACTTGAACCACCGGGTCGAGGAGTTTCGCCGTGACCGCTCGCGCCGGGCGGCCGAGGCGCGCGCGATGGCCAAGCGTTGGGCGGAGACCGCGCGCGCGAGCGCCGCGGCGCTTCACCGGACTGGTTCGCTGGTCAATGCCACGGCCGGCGCTCTCCTCGCCCTCGCTTTTCCCGATCGCGTTGCGAAGACTCGCGGCGGCGAGGGCGGCGCGTTCCTGCTTGCAAGCGGGCGCGGCGCGAAGCTCGACCCGGCGTCCCCGCTTGTCGGCGAGCCGTATCTCGTAATTGCGGAGCTGGTCGGCAGCGCTGCGCAAAGCCGGATTCTGCTCGCCGCTCCGATCACGCTCGCAGAGATCGAAGGCCTGTTCGCCACGCGTATCATCGAGGGGGATGAGGTGAGCTTCGACGCCGTCTCCGCAAGCTTGCGCGCACGGTGGACCCGCCGCCTGGGCGCGCTTGCGCTCGCCGAGCGACCGATTCCCATCACGCCGAACGAAGAAACGGCGCGGCGGCTCGCCCGCGGCGTCGCCGAACTCGGGCTCGATCGCCTGCCCTGGAGCAAGGCGCTTGCGCAGTGGCGCGACCGCGTGACTTTTCTCCGCCGCCATGAAGGCGAGGACTGGCCCGATCTCTCGAACCCTGCGCTCGCTGCGAGCGCCGACAAATGGCTTGCTCCGATCCTGTCCGACAAGACAGCGCTCGATCAGGTCGACGCCGACGCGTTCTCCAATGCGCTCCACAGCCTGCTGCCATGGAACCTGCGGCGAAGGCTCGATCTCGACGCGCCGACCCATTTCGAGGCGCCGTCGGGCTCGCGCGTTCCGATCGACTACGAAGCGGAGGAGGGGCCGAAAATCGCAATCCGCGTGCAAGAACTGTTCGGGCTCGACCGGCACCCAACGGTCGCCGGCGGGCGCGTGCCGCTTGTCATCGAACTGCTTTCGCCCGCGCATCGCCCGGTGCAGGTCACCCGCGATCTGCCCGCTTTCTGGCGCGGAAGCTATGCCGCTGTTCGCACGGAAATGCGCGGCCGCTATCCGAAGCATCCTTGGCCGGATGACCCGATTGCCGCGACGGCGACCACGCGCGCCAAGCCACGCGGCACGTGAAGCGTTTGGAGTTCAGAGAATCGGCTCGATCAGGTCTTTCGTGCCGCCAGCCGATCGATGCTGAAGCGTCCGGGGCCAGCGACGATCAGGGCGAGCAACCCGCCGATCATCGTCATGTTCTTGTTGAAACTGGTTGCTTGTCCGCGGCGCGCGGCCTCGTCGAACTCCCAAAAACGATGCGCGATGCCGGTCGCCACCAGCGTGAAAGCGACAAGCGCCAAAGCGGCAAAGCGGGTCACAATTCCGAAAATGAGAGCGAGCCCGCCCAAGAACTCGACCCCCGCGCCGAGCACCGCGAGCGGGTAGCTTGCCGGGAGCCCTTGCCGCTCGAGATAGGCGGAAAATCCGGCGAGCCCCAAGAGCTTGCCCCAGCCGCCGAGGAGAAAAATGTAGCCCAGCAGGACGCGCGCGATCAGCAGGAGCGGGTCTGCCCACCCGGAGCCGAGCGGTCCGACGTTGCTGTACGTCGTATCGTTGGGACGAGTTCGATCCAGCATATTATTGCCCTCACCCGAGTAACGCTTTCGAGCGTTGCCAGTTCATGAACCGTTAGCCGCAATTTGCCGCGGGTCTGTGACAATGCGAATTCGACGCCGCAGGCTGGGCCCCACCCCCCTGGGCGGGGCCCGCGCACCAGGTCTTGCGGTTACCCAAGCCCGTGTTGCTTCAGGGCCGCGCCGATCTCATCGAGAATCGCCGGATCGTCGATCGTCGCCGGCGTGGTCCAGGGATCGTGATCGGCGATCTTTTTCATCGTTCCGCGCAGGATTTTGCCCGACCGGGTTTTCGGCAGGCGCGAGACCGTAATGGCGATCTTGAAGGCGGCTACCGGCCCGATCTTGTCGCGCACCATGCCGACGATTTCCTTCTCGATATCGGCCGGGGAACGAGTGACGCCGGACTTCAGCACGATGAAGCCGCACGGGACTTCGCCCTTGAGCTCGTCCTTGACGCCGATCACCGCGCATTCGGCCACGTCCTTGTGGCTCGCCAGCACCTCCTCCATTCCGCCGGTCGACAGCCGATGCCCTGCGACATTGATGATGTCGTCGGTACGCCCCATGATGAAGAGATAGCTGTCGTCATCTTGGAAGCCGGCATCCCCCGTCTTATAGTAGCCGGGGAATTCGGCGAGGTAGCCTTCCTGGAAACGCTCGTCCTGCTGCCACAGCGTCGGCAGATTGGCGGGCGGCAGCGGCAGCTTGATCACGATCGAGCCCATCTTGTTGGCGGGCATTTCGTGGCAGCCCTCGTCGACGATGCGCACGTCGTAACCGGGCATCGCGACTGTGGGCGAGCCGTGCTTGACCGGGAGCTGGTCAAGCCCGATCGGATTGCCCGCGATCGCCCATGCGGTCTCGGTCTGCCACCAGTGATCGATCACCGGCGTTTTGAGCAGGTTCTCAGCCCATACGATGGTATCGGGGTCGGCGCGCTCGCCGGCAAGGAACAGCGCGCGGAATTTCGACAGATCGTATTTGCTGAACAACTTGCCCTGTGGGTCTTCTTTCTTGATCGCGCGGAACGCCGTCGGCGCGGTGAACATGGTCACGCAGCTATGCTCCGAGATGACGCGCCAGAAAGCGCCGGCGTCCGGCGTGCCCACCGGCTTGCCCTCGTACAAGATCGTGGTGCAGCCGTGGAACAGCGGCGCATAGACGATGTAGCTGTGACCGACCACCCAGCCGACGTCGGACGCCGCCCAATAGACCTCGCCCGGGTCGACGCCATAAAGGTTCTTCATCGTCCATTTGAGCGCGACCAGGTGGCCGCCATTGTCGCGGACGACGCCCTTCGGTACGCCGGTCGTTCCCGACGTGTACAGAATGTAAAGCGGGTCGGTAGCGGCGACTGGCACGCAGTCGGCCTTCTTGCCAGCCCTCAGAGCGGCCGCGCGCAACTCGGCCCAGTCGTGATCGCGCCCAGCGGTCAGGTCCGCTGCGGCCTGCGGACGCTGGAGAACGATGCAGGTTTCGGGCTTGGTCGCAGAGAGCTTGATCGCTTCGTCGAGCATCGGCTTGTAGGCCACGACGCGCCCCGGCTCGATGCCGCAGCTTGCCGAAAGCACGAGCTTGGGTTTGGCGTCGTCGATGCGGGTCGCCAGCTCCTTCGGGGCGAAGCCGCCGAACACGACCGAGTGGATCGCGCCAATGCGGGCGCAGGCAAGCATGCCGAACACCGCCTCCGGCACCATGGGCATATAGAGGATGACCCGGTCACCCTTGCCGACGCCGAAATCCTTTAGGATCGCCGCGAGCGTGCTCACCTCGGTGAGGAGTTCGCTATAGGTGAAAGTCTTCTTCGCCCCCGTTACCGGTGAATCATAGATGAGGGCGGTCTGGGCCGCGCGTCCGCCGAGCACATGCCGGTCGATTGCGTTGTAGCAGGTGTTGCAAACTGCCCCGACGAACCAGCGCCCGTACACGCCGGCGCTCGGATCGAAGACTTTCGTCGCCTTCTCGTACCAGTCGATTTCCTTGGCGGCGTCTCCCCAGAACCCCTGCGGGTCGGTTTTTGCTCGCTCGTAGACCTCCCAATATCGGCTCGCAGGTCGCGCGCTGTCCCGCTTGGCGGACTCAACAGGCATTGCGGATGTTGTCACGTGCGCTGTCCTCCCTGGTGCGGCACCCGAGTGAGCCAAAAGCAGGCCGCCTCGGACGTTTGGATCGTTTTGCAGGCGATTGTGCTCAATTGACGCTTGTTGGCAAGGGCGTTGGCGATTCGTCTTTCGTCGATCGGAGCGATTTGCCAAGCAAGATCAAGGAATAGCAGCGAAGGCGGGCGAGAGAGAAGCTGAACTCGAGGCGGGGCGGACGCCGTCTTATAGGCGCGGTCAAAAAAAGCAACTGCCGGCCCGTGGCCGCGAGCCGGCAGACAATCTTGTCCGATACCCTTTGACCTTAGAAGGCCAGCGTCGTCAGGACACTGGTCTAGTGAAGGCTACTCTGTTGCCGCAAACGAGCAATGGCGTCTTTAATTTGTAGTTTTCGCCGCTTCAACTCGACCAACTGGAGATCATCTACCGAAGGATGTTGGCGCATCTCCGCAAGCTCCGCTTCCAACATCCGATGCCGTTGTTCGAGTTCAGCAAGCTCGACCGTGGCCATATGGCAAATCTCCTCATGTCAGACTGCCCAGCAACTAGGTACTTTGCCATATTCTCCGATGTAAGTCGACGGCGTTTCGTTGTGCGACGCAATATTTGATGCGTCCGGCCTTGGCGCCAAGCTTGAAAATCCGGCCCGGTCCGACATCGCGCCAAGCTTGAAAAACTGGCCCGCTCGGGCGATACAAACCATTGGGCCGTAGTCCCCAATTTCGTGGCGCAGAAGATCGCGGCCTCGTGCGGCGGCGGAATGACCGATGACAATGAGGCGGAGCTGCGGGCGCAGCTTGCGCGTTTACGGCAGGAGCATCGCGATCTCGATGCTGCAATTTCGGCGCTGCAGGACGCGCCGGGGTCTGATCTTCTGCAGGTTCAGCGGCTGAAAAAGCGGAAATTGTGGCTCCGCGATCGGATCGCTTTCATCGAGGATCAGCTCACCCCCGACATCATCGCCTAAGGCTACCGCTCCGCATCGGTTTGCGGCCTTTGCCGATCTTGCTACGGAGGCAACCGTTCCTATAAGTTCAGTTTTTCTTGCGGCGCAACGAAACGAAGCGCCCGCGCATCCGGGCAGCCGATGACGACAAAACCGGTGGCGATCATCATGGGCAGCCAGTCGGACTGGGCCACCATGCAGCATGCCGCCGAGACGCTCGATGCCCTGGCGGTGGGCTATGCCGCGCGGATCGTTTCCGCCCATCGCACGCCGGAGCGGCTCTATGCCTTCGCCAAGGGCGCCAAGGCGTCCGGCTTCCAGGTCATCATCGCGGGCGCGGGCGGGGCGGCCCACCTCCCCGGAATGACGGCGGCCCTCACGACGCTGCCGGTGTTCGGCGTGCCGGTTGAGTCGAAGGCGCTCTCGGGGGTCGACTCGCTCTATTCGATCGTGCAGATGCCGCCGGGGGTGCCGGTCGGAACGCTGGCCATCGGCCGCGCCGGCGCGATCAATGCGGCGCTGCTCGCCGCCAGCGTGCTCGCGCTCCACGATACGGCGCTCGCCGACCGCCTCGCATCCTGGCGCCGCCGTCAGACCGATGCGGTCGCCGAGGTTCCCTCCGAGGAGAGCAGCCGGTGACCAACCCTCCGCGCCCGCTCGATCCGGACGCGACCATCGGCATTCTCGGCGGCGGACAGCTCGGCCGCATGCTTGCGCTCGCTGCGGCGCGGCTTGGCTTTAAGTGCCACGTGCTCTGCCCCGAGCCGCTCTCCTGCGCCTTCGACGTGGTGCGCCGCGTGACCGAAGCCGACTATGTGGACAAGGCCGCGCTCGATCGCTTCGCCGACGACGTCGACCTCATTACCTACGAGTTCGAGAACGTCCCGGCTGAGACTGCCGCCTTTCTCGCCGCGCGCAAACCGGTCCTGCCCGACCCGAAGGTATTGGCGACCACCCAGGATCGGCTTGCGGAAAAAACCTACCTGACGCAGCTCGGGATCCCGACGGCGCGGTTCGCCGCGGTGGATGCCCCCAAGAATTTGACCCGCGCATTGAAGGAGATCGGCCGTCCGGCCGTGCTCAAAACGCGGCGGTTCGGTTATGACGGAAAAGGGCAGGCCGCCATTCGCGCGGGCGATGACCCCGATGCTGCTTGGCGCGAGATCGGCGCGCAGCCGGCGATCCTCGAATCCTTTGTCGCGTTCGAGCGGGAGATTTCCGTTGTGGTCGCGCGCGGTCTTGACGGCCAAGTCGCTTGCTTTGACGTCGCCGAGAACGAGCATCGCGATCACATATTGAAAGTGTCGCGCGTCCCCGCGGCGATCTCGCCCGCGCTCGCCGAAGAGGCGAGACGGATCGCCTGCCGCATCGCCGACGCGTTCGCTTATACGGGGGTGCTCGCGGTCGAGATGTTCGTGGTCGCGGAGGGGAAAAGGCAAGCCGTGCTGGTCAATGAGATTGCCCCGCGCGTGCATAATTCCGGACACTGGACGCTCGACGGCTGTTCGGTGTCGCAATTCGAGCAGCACATCCGCGCGGTAGCCGGCTGGCCGCTCGCGCTTCCGGTTCGGCATGGACGCGCGGAGATGATCAATCTGATTGGTGCGGAGGTCGAGGAATGGCCCAAGTGGCTGGCCGTGCCCGGCGCTTCGCTGCATCTCTACGGCAAGTCTTCCGTTAGGCCCGGCCGCAAGATGGGGCATGTGACGCGCGTGTTCGCCAAGTGAGCCGCTGCGGCCGTAGCCGCGCCGACACGGGGAGCGACGCAAGTCAGGGTGACGCTCCCCGTATGATGGACTTTGCGGCGTGTTTCTGCTAAATCGGCCACAAACTCGAAGGACGCGCGCGATCGCTTGCGGCGACCGCAAGCGGGCGTCGTGTCTATCATGCTTTGAAAGGATCACGCTTGCAGGTACTCGTTCGCGACAACAACGTCGACCAAGCCCTCAAGGCGCTGAAGAAGAAGATGCAGCGCGAGGGCATTTTCCGAGAGATGAAGCTTCGCGGCCATTACGAGAAGCCATCGGAACGGAAAGCAAGAGAGAAGGCCGAAGCGATCAGGCGCGCGCGCAAGCTGGCGCGCAAGCGGGCACAACGCGAGGGGCTCATCCCGGGCAAGCCCAAGCCTGCGCCGCGCGTCGGAGGCCCCGGCGCGGGCCGGCCGGGCGGCGGTCCTTCGCGCTTCGCGCGCTGACCATTCGAGCATTTTCCGGCGAAGTGGGAACCGGTTCGCCGCAGAAAATGCGGCCACTAAAGGAAAACAAGAGCGAATTCCGATTCCACCGGAATGGAATTCGCTTAAGAAGCGACGTGGGCGCGGCGGGCCTAATTGGCCGCCGCCTATTCGCTGCGAGCCGCAAGTTCGCCGCCTTTCTCTTTGTATTTATTGACCGAGGAATCAATTCGCGTTCGGCGCGTCCGAACCTTGCGACCATCGGCAACGAGGAGACCATGACCAAGCGGCTTGCGCGCCCTGGCCTGACGGGCCTCAGCGGCTTCGTCGCGCTGGTTGGCTTGGCGCTCGGCGGCTGCTCGTCGATCATGAACATGCCGGGAAGCGCGGTCGACGAGAGCGCCTCTGCGGCGTCGCCCGCCAATCTTGCTTCGCTTACCGACGTGCTGAACAAAAATCCAAGCGATCCGCAGGCCTACAACATGCGCGGCTCGGTGCTCGGTCAGTCCGGCCGCTATCAGGAGGCGCTCACCGATTTTGAAAAGGCGATCGCGCTCGATCCCAATTATTCACAGGCGTATGCCAATCGCGGTCTTGCCTACCGGCAGCTTGGTCAACTCGATCTTGCGCTCGCCGACTACAATCGCGCGCTCGACATCGACTCCGCCTACGCGGCCGCCTATGTCGGCCGCGGCATGGTTCGTCGCGACAAGGGGCAGCTGCACGAGGCGCTGCAGGATTTCAACAAGGCGATCCAGATCCGTCCGGACAACGCGCAGGCCTATTTCAATCGCGGCCTCCTTTACCAGGGCCAGCGGCAGTTCCAATACGCGATCGACGATTTCTCGACCGCGATCGGCTTGTCCCAGCAACAGGCCGAGCCGTTCGTCGAGCGCGGTCTGAGCTATCTCGCCGTCAACGACCTGAAGGCGGCCGCCGGCGACTTCGACGACGCGGTGCAGATCGAGCCGAACAATTATCGCGCCTGGACCAGCCGGGGCCTCGTCTATGAGCGCAATAATGAGAGGGAGAAGGCGGCCGGCTGTTACGCCAGAGCATTGTCGGTCAAACGCGACTATCAGCCGGCGGAAGAAGGCTTCAAACGGGTCGGCGGCGACCCCACGAAGACTTACAAGGACTACAACTAAACGTGTTCGGCTCGCCCGACACTGTCACCCCGCGTCGATGGTCTAGCCCGGCGCATCCGATTTTTGGCGCCTTCATGCGCCCGAGCTCGGCGTGCGCCGGCAACCATGCCGCTTGCGCTGAGCGGCTCTATGCGTGTTGGGAACTTCGGGCCGATCGGGCGTGTCTGCGGCGGATTGTGACAAAAGCGCGAAGGTTCCATCACAATATATCGCTGAAATTAAGATATTTTTTACGTGACGCAGCAACATTTGCCCACAATTCCAGGCAAAAAAGTCCAAGCGAAACGACGAATCGGATGAACCTCTTTGTGTTTCGAAAGTACTTACCCGTGCTTTCCGGGAGCGTTCATCGGTTTAACTTTCGTTTGGGGTGAACCCCTTTGAAATACATGGGACTTACAATGCAGAAGACATATCAGCGCTCCTTCGCTTCGGACTATGCGCCCTATGAGGCGTTCTGGGAGGGCTTTGTCGACTATCGGCACGGCCTCAAGCGGAACCCCTACGACGCCCTTCCGCGTCAGGACATCGAAGCCCAGGCTTGGGATATCGGCCGCGAAGCCAGCATGCGCGTGACCTACGCGATGGGACGCGGATAGGAGCCGAATCCTACCGCAAGACGGCTGATAAGGCCGTCTTCCTCGCGGCGGTGAAGCCGCCGTCAGAGCAGCGCCGACGCTCAAACGCTCCAGAGAGCGTTCTCAATCCGGACAGATCGTTCGCTCAACGACCCTGCGGCCTCGCGCAGGGCCGATGCGATCGTCGCGTCGCGACGGAGAGGCGTTCGAGGTTTGTGCGAATTCCGGCCGGGCCAACGCTGTAAATGACGCTGCCGGCGACCTATCATCCGTAACGGCGGGGAACGGTTCGCGACGAGCGAAGTCGTCCACGCGAGAGCGGCTGAGCGAGTTCCGGCGCGACCGGAACGGATGCCCCGGTGCTTTTCAGGGATCGGCGGGGAGCAAGAGCTGTGACGTTGAATGTCAACTCGCCGCATGCGCGCGACATTCGCAGCCACCTTCACCCCTACACCAATGCGGACCAGCACCAAACGATCGGGCCGCACATCTTCGTGCGCGGCGAGGGCATCTATGTCTTCGACGACGCCGGCAAGCGCTACATCGAAGGCTTGGCCGGCCTGTGGTGCGCGGCGCTCGGGTTCAGCGAGAAGCGGTTGGTCGACGCGGCGACCCGCCAGCTCAACACGCTTCCGTTCTATCACAACTTCTCGCACAAGGCGGTCGAGCCCGCGATCGAGCTTGCCGATTATCTGGTGAGCCGCGCGCCAACGCCGATGTCGAAGGTGTTTTTCACCAATTCAGGCTCGGAAGCGAACGACACTCAGGTCAAGCTCGTCTGGTATTACAACAATGTCCTCGGCCGGCCGAAAAAGAAGAAGATCATCGCGCGCAAGGGCGCCTATCACGGCATCACCGTCGCCGCCGGCAGCCTGACCGGTCTTGCCTATGCGCAGCAGGGCTTCGACTTGCCGATCGCCAATATTTTGCATACGGACTGCCCGCACTATTATCACTTCGCGGAGCCGGGCGAATCCGAAGAGCAATTCAGTGCGCGGCTCGCGGCCAATCTCGAAATGCTGATCGAGCGCGAAGGCCCTGATACCGTCGCAGCCTTCATCGCTGAGCCTTTTCTCGGTGCGGGCGGAGTAATTCCGCCGCCTAAGGGCTATTTCGAGCGCATCCAGCCCATTCTCGAGCAGCACGACATCCTGTTCATCGTCGACGAGGTGATCAGCGGCTTCTATCGCACCGGCCCGATGTTCGCTTGCGAGACCTACCGCCTGAAGCCGGATCTGATCAGCCTCGCCAAGGCGCTCTCGGCAGCCTATCAGCCGATCGGCGCGGTGATGATTTCCGAGAAAGTCTACCAGGCGATTGTGGAAGGAAGCCGCCGCTTCGGCTCGTTCGGAACGGGGTACACCTACACCGGCCATCCCGTCCCTGCCGCCGTCGCGCTCGAAACCCAGCGCATCTATGACGAGCGCGACATCGGCGCGCATGTGCGTTCGCTCCTCCCGCAGTTCCGCCTCAGGCTTGAGCGGTTGGCGGATCGCCCGTTGGTCGGGGAGGCGCGCTGCGCCGGTCTGGCCGGCGCGATCGAGCTCGTCGCCGACAAGGCGGCGAAACGCAACTTCGATGCGCGGCAAAAGGTCGGCCCCTGGACCATGAACAGGGCGCTCGAGCACGGCCTGATCGCTCGCGCGCTCGTCAACGACACGCTCGCGCTCTGTCCGCCGTTGATCATTTCCGCCGCGCAGATCGACGACATGTTCGATCGATTCGAACACACGCTCGATGACGCCGCCAAAGAGTTCGGCCGCGCGTAAGAGACATGGCGATGGACAGTGGCGCCCTGCTCGCGGCCGGCCACCCTCCGAGACGCCCTCGGTAGAGAAACAAATGCCGGGCGTCGATTGATCAGCCTTCGCCGAGATAGGCGCGGCGGATGTGATGCTGCTGCGCCAACTCCTTGGGCGGCCCTTCGGCGACGATGCGGCCTTCTTCCATCACATAGGCGCGCGCGGCGATCTCCAAGGCGATTGCCACGTTTTGCTCGACCAGCAACACCGCGACGCCGGTGCGATTGATCTGGCAGATCACGTCGAACATATCGAGGACCACCGTCGGGGCGAGGCCGAGCGACGGTTCGTCGAGCAGCAGCAGCCGCGGCTCGGCCATCAAGGCGCGCGCGATCGCGAGCATCTGCTGCTGTCCGCCCGACAGGACGCCGGCGGGCGAGTCGAGCCGTTCCCTGAGAACGGGAAAGATCGACAACGCGCGTTCGAGCGACGCGCGCCGATTGGCGCGCGCGGTCGCGCGATAGCTGCCGAGCTCGAGATTCTCCCGCACGGTCATGCCGACGAACAGGCGCCGGCCTTCGGGAACGAGGGCGATGCCGTGATTGCAGAAGGCGTTGGCGGGCAGCGCGACGAGACTCTGACCGTTCATGCGCATGCCGCCGGCGTCGATGCGGTTGATACCGGCGATGGCGTTGATGAGCGTGGTCTTGCCCGCCCCGTTCGGTCCGACCACGCAGACAAGTTCGCCGTCCGCGATCCTGATCGACACGTCCCATAGCGCGACGGCGGCGCCGTAAGACACCCGGATATGCTCGACCTCAAGCATGCGGTTTTCCGAGATAAGCGGTGACGACCTCGCTCCGGCGCATCACGTCGTCAGGCAACCCTTCGGCGATCACGCGACCGTGGTTCAGCACGACGATGCGGTCGGTCAGCTCCATCACGGCGCGCATCACATGTTCGACAAACACGATGGTCGCGCCGAGATCGCGGATGGTGCGGATGGTGCGGATCGCATCGTCGATCTCCGACGGCGTCAGCCCCGAGAGCACCTCGTCGAGCAAGAGAAGATCCGAGCGTGAGGCGAGGGCGCGCGCGAGTTCCAGGAACTTGCGCTGGTGCAGGTTGAGCGCGTCCGGCGTCACATCGGCCTTGGCGGCGAGCCCGGTGAACTCCAGCCAGTACCATGCCTCGCGGTCGGCGGCGGCGCGGTCGAGCGCGGCATGCCCGAAGCGCGCGAGCAGCGCCACGTTTTGCAGCACGCTCAAATGCGCGAAAGGTCGCGGGATCTGATAGGTGCGCGCGATCCCGAGGCGGGCGATCCGGTGCGCCGCGATTGGCGCAAGATCCACGCCGCGAAACAGAATACGGCCGGCGTCGGCGCGATAATGGCCGCTCACCACGTTGATCAGCGTGGATTTGCCCGATCCGTTGGGGCCGATCAGGCCGAGAATTTCTCCGTGTTTGACCTGCAGGGTCACCCCGTCGAGCGCCTGCAATCCCTTGAATGCTTTCGACAGGTCTTCGACCTCGAGCAGCGCTTCGCCTTTCGGCGAGCCTGCTGCGTCTTCTGTATTTGTGCGGAGAGGCTCGGCGACGGATGCGGCGGGCGCCCGCTCGGATCGTCTTAGGCGGGGCACGAAGCGGCCGAGCATTCCATCCGGCATGAACAGGATTACGACGATCAGGATCAGGCCGACGGCCGCCCGGCCCACGATGGGATAGTCGCTGGTGGTGAAGGCATAAAGCAGCGCGGTGATGACGGTCGCGCCGACCGCCGGACCGAGCCAGTGCCGCGTTCCGCCGAGTACGCTCATCAGCACCACGTTGAGCGGCACGACGATCGAGAACGTCTCGCCCACCGTCACATAGGAGATGAACATCGCCTGGATGCCGCCGGCGACCCCCGCAAGCGCGCAGGAGATTCCGAACGCCAACAGCTTGTACCGATAGGTCGGCACGCCGAGCACTTCGGCCGCGTCTTCGTCGTCATGGATCGCGAACAGGCCCAAGCCGAGCTTCGCCCGATAGATGCCGCGCGCGATCGCCAGCGTCGCGATGAGCAGGATCAGCGCAAGCACGTAGAAGGTGGACGAGGGCGAAGACAAGATCGTCGGCAGCGGCACGCCGCTCATCAGAACGCCGGGCCCGCCGTCGATCGGCGTGTTGAGGACGATGGTGGCGAGTACGAAAGTGACGGCCAGCGTCAGCAGCGCAAACAGTTCGCCACGCAGCCGCCCGACGCGAAATACGATCGCGCCGATGCCGACCCCAAGCAGCGCCGCAAGCGCCGCCGCGGCCGGCAGAGTGGCGAGGAACGGAACATCGAACACGGTGGTGAGCACCGCCGTCGTGTACACGCCCGCGCCGACGAAGGCGCCGTGGCCGAAGGAGAAATAGCCGGAATAGCCGCTCAGGATGTTCCACGAGGTGGCGAGCACGATCCAGAAGTATACGAGGTAGAGGAAGGACTCGTAGAAAGCCGGCAGCTTGAGGAACGGAACCGCTGCGAGCGCGACGACCGCACCTGCCATCCAGATCGGCGCAGGAATGCGCATGTCAAAGGTCCCGCGCGCGCACCAGGAGAACGAAGATCAGCAGCGAAAAAGACACGAGCGGCGCCCAAGCGGGCGCCGTCAGCGCCATGGTGAGCGCCTCGCTCACGCCGATGACGATGCCGGCGACCAACGCTCCCAGCGGATTGCCGAGGCCGCCGATCATCACCGCGGCGAACACGACGCCGATCCAGGCGTAGATTTGCGACGGCGCGAGCGTGTAGCTCAGCGCGAGGCACAATCCGGCGACGCCGGCGAACGCCGCGCAAACGCCCGACAGCAGCAGCGCCAGCGCGCGCTCGTTAACCCCGAAGGCGGCGGCGATCGGCGCGTCCTCGCTCGCCGCCCGCATCGCCTTGCCGAGATCGGTGTAGCGCAGCGCCGTCCAGGCGAGCGTCGCGAGGACGACCGCGAAGACGACCGTCAGCAGCTCCGGAAACGGGACGTACAGCGAGCCGAGTTTGAACCGAATTCCGCTGTAGGCGGATTCCAGCCGCCGGTAATCGGCCGTCCAATACCATTGGATGGCGCTCTCGATGATCACCGTCAGGCCGAACGTCACCAGAAGCGAGCTGAACGGGCTGATTGAAAAGCGCGCCAACAGCGCCTGAATCAGCGCGCCAAACAGGAAGAAGACGGGCGCGATCAAAACGAGCGAAAGCAGCGGATCGAGCCCGTAGACCTCGACGAGTTGATAGATGAGATAGGCGCCGAGAAAGGCGAGGGCGAAGTGCGCCAGATTGATCTGGCGCAGCATCCCCCATGAGAGGCTGAGCCCGAGCCCCAACAGCCCGTACAGCGCGCCGATAAACACGCCGGACAACAGTGACTGGCCGATCAGGGTCGGGCTTGGAAGCGTCACCGAACGCTAGTCCGCCTTGATCTTGGCGCCCGGCGCCGTCCATTGATCCGGCCAAATGGTGACCCAGCGGCCGTCCTGGACCTGTTTCACCTTCATGAGGTCGTCGCCGAAATTGTTGAGCTTATCGAAGCGAAGCACGCCCTGAATCGTCTTCACCTGGTGCGTCTTGAGCCAGTCGGCGAGCTTCTGGTCGTCAAGGCTCTGCGTCGCATTGATGGCCGCTTCGAGCACCTGCCACGCCGAGTAAGAGGCCGCCGCCTGGGTTTCCACCGAAGTATCGGGCAGACCGGCTTTGGCGGCGCGTTCGTTGAAGAGCTTCACGAACTCCTTAGCGGTCGGATCATCGGTGAAGGGCGGGTGTTGCTCGAAAATCGAGGCGGCGAGCGCGTGATTTCCTTCCGGCGCCTTGGCGAGGGGACCCGGCGCGGGATACATATAGAAATGCAGCGGCGGCTTGTAGTCGATGTTCTTCATCGCGCTAAGCAGCTGATTGCCTTCAAGCCCGATCGCTCCCACCCAGACGAAATCAGGCTTGACGTCCTTCACCCGGCTCGCGATCGGCCCGAAATCGCGATTGCCGAATTCCCACTCGAGGTAAAGCACCTCTTGCAGGCCGCGCTTTTTCGCCACCTCACGCGCCCCGGCCGACATGAAATAGATTGACGGGAACTTGCTGGTGACGATGGCGATCGTCTTCGGCGGATTGGGCAGGGTCGCAAGCGCGTCGAACACGGTGTTGGGAACGGTCTGCTCAGGATTGGGCCCGACCGACCAGGCGGGAAACTGCTTGTCATACTTGGCGAGGCTGGGAATTCCCAGGGTGTGATGCACGAGCATCTTGTTGTAGCGCTGGGCGACGCCCATCGCCGCCAGGATGTTGCCGGTCGCGTACGGACCCATCAGCAGATCGACTTTGTCGACGGTCAAGAGCTGTTCGTAAAGCGTGCGCGCGAGGTCCGGCTTGCTCTGATCGTCTTTGACGATCCACTCCACCGGGCGGCCGAGCAGGCCGTTCTTCTTGTTGAGCTGCTCGACATAGATATCGCCGACGATTTTGTGGATTTGCGCCGTGGCCGAGAGCGGTCCCGTCAGGGCGAGCGTGCTGCCGATCTTGACCGGCGGTCCCGACGGCTCCGCCGGCGCCGGCGCGACCATCATGGCGATCGAAAAGACGGCGCCGATCACAGCGCCGACGAGCCGCTTGAATATCGTCATTTCGTTCTCCCTAGACTTAGTTCGTTGATACGCTTTATCGATGCGCATTCAGTGTCGATGCGCATCCGGCTCACATCAGGAGCCAACCGCCGTCGACCTGCAGGTTCACCCCGTTCACCGATTGATTGTCCAACAGGAAGATCACGCTGGCGGCGACGTCGGCCATGGTCGCGAGCCGTTTGATCGGCGTGCGGTCGATCACCCGCTGCAGCACCTCGGGCGGTTTGGCGGACCATATCGGGCTGTCGCCGACAATACCGGGATGAACGGCGTTGACACGCACCGGCGCGAGTTCGACCGCAAGCGTGGCGACCATCGTGGTGACGCCGCCATTCACGGTGGTCACGGTCGTCGATCCGGGATAGGGGCGCGCCCGCGCCTGGCCGCCGAATAATACGATCGAAGCGTTCGGCGAAAGGCGTGGCGCCAGCGCGTGGATCACTTCGATGTAGCCGACGAGCTTCATCGTCACCAGGCGGGCCCCGCTATTGATGTCGTGTTTGCGGACGCTGTTCTCGTCCCTTTCGAAGGCCGCAAGCACCAAGTGATCGACCGCGTCCACCTCCTTGAGAGCGTCGGCGATCGTTTGCGGCTGCGCGAGATCCAGACCGAGACCGTGAACATCCACGCCAATTTCCTTCGCCACCGCCTGCGCGCGCGCTTTGTCGCGGCCGCTGATGAACACCTTTTCGCCGCGCTGGGTCAGCGTCTCGGCGAGTTTCTTCCCCATGCCCGAGGTCCCGCCGATGATCACCGCCGTCTGTCGATCCGCCATCTCTCGCTCCGATTGCTCTTGAGGCGCTGAACGCGATCCGCCGCCGGATCGGAATTCGTTCTTTCGATTCTTTCTGCCTTGCTTGGCCGCGCCGCCCCGAAACGAAACGGTCGGGCCGCGTCGAAAGAGTTCCAAGTTCATCAAGCGTGCGCGCTATCGGCGAGCGCCTTCGCCGGTCCGCCGTCTTCGCGCCCAGAGTGGTCGAGCTTGCGCGCGAGATATTCCCAATCGCGATTGAAGCGATAGGAATAACGTGCCGGCGGCTGCGGTGATTGCGTTTCCAACCAGCGCACCGTGCCGTTGCTGGTGTTGTAGAACGCATGGATGGAGCCGACGCCGGTCCACAGCACGTCGCCGACCCGCATCGTGTAACGTTTGCCGTCGGCCTCCGCTTCCACCTCGCCTTCGAGGAACACATAGGCCTCCTCCAGCGGATGGTCGTGCGGATGGGCGACGCCGCCCGGCTGATACTCCACCATGAACATGGTGTGGAGTTGCGCGTCGAGCCGCTGGTCCACCAGCATCTTGACGGCGATGCCGCTGTAGGCGAGCAGCGCGGTCGCCATGCTCGCCGACACCGTCGGGGCGTCGACCCGGGCGCCGACTTTGAGCTTGTCGACCTGCATGTCGCTGTCGCGCAGCCGGAAGAAATGGCGCGAGCGCGGATCGCGGATGTCCAGTTCCTTGATCTCTCCCGGATCTGGCGGACCGAGAAAGAACGTATCGGCCGGTTGGTCGGGGCCGCGCGGCTGCGGGACCAGCATGTCGAGCCATTTCCCCCGCCCGCGTTGCGGTCCGAGCCAAGCGTGCGGGACGCCGAGCGGCACGATGCCGCAGGCGCCCGGCGCGAGCGGACAGGCGTGTCCGTCGAGAATGAGGATCGGTTCGCCTTCGAGGACGTAGAAGCTTTCCTCGAAGGAGTGCACATGCGTGTCGATCCTTCCGCCGGCCTCGATGACGCACAGGCCGAGGGCCGTGTGAACCGAGCCGCAAGATCGATCGATCAGCGAGCAACGGCTGAAACCCGCGCTATGGTCGGGATAGGCCGGCGCGAGCCGGATCTGGTCGCTGCGCACGACGTGGTGCATGTTTGCTCCTCCCCGCGTCCGCGGCTATCTTTTCTCTGTTTAGTAAGACTGAACGCTACCGCACCTTTGTTCAGTGTCAATATGCTCAATGGGGAGCTTCACTAGGTCGCATGCCAAGGACAACCCGCGAGAGAGCCGAAAGCCTTGTTCGTTCCGGACGCCCCAACGGGTCCGACCGTCTCGGACCGCGCCTGCGCGGCGCGCGCGAGAAGGCAGGGATGAGCCTCCGCGGGCTTGCCCGCAAAGTCGGCGTTTCGGCGAGCCTCGTGTCGCAGATCGAGCACGGCCATGTGATGCCGTCGGTGGGCACGCTCTATGCGATGGCGAACGAACTCGGGCTCTTGGTCGACGATCTGTTCCGCGATGAGGACAAGGCGGCGCAGCCGGATCGGCGGGCGCGCGGAATCGCAATGCCAGGTCCGGTGCAGCGCTCCCGGGGCCGCGAGACGATCCACCTGTCCGGCGGCGTGCGCTGGGAACGGCTCACGCCGACCAGCGATGCGGAGGTCGAGTTCCTTTACGTCGTCTATGACGTCGGCGCGACCTCCTGCGAGAAGGATGCGCTGATCCGCCATGGCGGCAAGGAATACGCGTATATTCTCAGCGGACGCCTCGGCATCCAGGTCGGATTCGAAGAGTTCGAATTAAGACCGGGCGACTCGATCTCGTTCGATGCGCAGAACCCGCATCGCTTATGGACGATCGGCAAGAGGCCTGCGGTCGCCGTCTGGGTCGTGCTCAACCGCCACGGCGATCGGCGCCGGCGCAAGCGGCCATGAATCCGAATGGCGGGGGGCGCCCGGCTGCGAGCCGGCCGGCGATCAGCCTGCGGCGAAATCGACCAGCAGCTTGATATTGAGCACGATGACCGTGAGCGCCGTCAGCGCGGCGAGCGCGGTGAGCCAGCGCGGCGCGATGAGTTCGCCGAGTTTGCCCCGATCGGCGGTGAACATCACCAGCGGGACGATGGCGAAGGGCAGCTGAATGCTCAGGATCACCTGACTGAGGATCAGCAATTTCGCCGTGCCGGACGCGCCGTACCAGATGGTGACAATCGCCGCAGGCACGATCGCGATGGAGCGCGTCACCAGTCGCCGCGCCCATGCCGGCAGGCGAATGTCAATGAATCCCTCCATGACGATTTGTCCGGACAGGGTTGCCGTCACCGTCGAGTTCAGCCCGCAGGCAAGCAGGGCAATGCCAAATAAAGTCGGGGCGAGCGCCGAGCCGAGCAGCGGCGCAAGAAACGCATGCACCTGGTCGAGTTCGGCGATGTCGGTCTTGCCGATCTTGTTGAAAGTCGCCGCCGCGAGGATGAGGATCGACGCGTTGATCAGCAACGCGAACATCAGGGCGATCGTCGAATCGGCCGTCGCAAGAGTGATCGCTTCGCGCCGGTCCGCGATCGAATCACCGAAGCGGCGGGTCTGCACCACGCCGGAATGAAGATACAGGTTATGCGGCATCACGGTTGCGCCGAGAATGCCGAGCGCGAGATAGAGCATGTCCGGATTGGTCACGATCTCGGTGGTCGGAGCGAAGCCGCGAATGACCGCGCCCCAGTCCGGATCGGCCATCGCGATCTGAATGGCGAAGCAAACGGTGATGACGCCAAGCAACGTGACGACGAAGGCCTCGATCCAGCGGAACCCGAGATTCTGCATCCACAGGATCAAAAAGACGTCGAGCGCGGTAATGAGCACGCCAAGCTCGAGGGGGATTCCGAAGAGGAGATTGAGGCCGATCGCCGTGCCGATGACCTCGGCAAGATCGGTTGCACAGATCGCGATCTCGGCGGCCACCCACAGCGGCCACGACACCCAGCGCGGGAACGCATCGCGACAGGCCTGGGCAAGGTCGCGCCCCGCGCCGATCCCCAACCGTGCGCACAGCGATTGCAGGATGATCGCCATGACGTTGGAGATCAGGGCGATCGTCAGCAGCGCGTAGCCGAACTTGGAGCCGCCGGCGAGCGAGGTCGCCCAGTTCCCCGGGTCCATATAGCCGACCGCGACCAGATAACCCGGACCGAGGAAGGCCACCAGCTTGCGCCAGAACGAGCCGGTCGGCCGCGTCCGGATGGAGCCGTAAACCTCCACCAGCGACGGCCGCCCACGCTCGCGCCGCCAGCCGGTTAGGGGCGCCGGGCTTAGCTCTTGAATCGTGGGACCCGCGTCCATGCAATCGATCCGCAGTACCAATCCGTAGGGTGCGCGTAGGGGAAGAATGCCTCTCGGGCGCACGGGCGCGAGATTCTGCTATTGCGAGTTATTTGCAATATAGGTCGATCCATCCAACGCTGTCAATCTTGTTGCGAGTGATTAGCAAAAACTTGATTTGGCGCTCATTCGTCCAAGAAACGGGTCGTATGAAATTACGTCGTATGAAATTACAACGCACCCCACCGCCTCCCGGAGGAAATGCGTCTAACAAGAATCTTGTCGATGCGGCGTCCGTCGAGATCGACGATTTCGAAGCGCCAGCCGGACGCGTCAAAACTCTCTCCGACCTGCGGCAAATGTCCCACCTGCGCCAGCGCAAAGCCTGCGGCCGTCTGATAGCTGCGAGCCTGCGGGATCGGGATCGCGAGGAGTTCCGCCATTTCGTCCGCCGGCATGCCCCCGGCAATGAGCCATGACCCGTCCGCACGCTGCACGGCGTGTTCGATCAGCCCTTCGTCCGTGCGGAACGCCCCAACGATCGCTTCGAGAATGTCCGCATTGGTGACGACGCCCTCGAAATGCCCGTACTCGTCATGGATCAAGGCCATGTGGACGGCCGAGGTCTTGATCGCTTGCACCACGTCGAGAGCATCGGCGGTATCCGGTATGACCGGGGCGGGGCGAACTTGCGCGCGTAAGTCCGGCTGCTCGCCACGCAGATAGGCGTCGAGAAGGTCCTTCGCCTGGATCACACCCAGCATCTCCTCAAGCGATCCATCGTAGACCGGCATCCGCGAATGAACGCTCTCGACGATCATCTTGCGGATATCCTGCGGATCATCCGCAAGATTGATCATGTCGACGTCGGTACGCGGAGTCATAACCGCGCGCACTGGACGATCGCCAAGACGCATGACGCCTGCGATCATCGTGCGTTCTTCCGGTTCTATGACGCCGGCGGTCTCGGCTTCGGCGATCAGCGTGCGGATTTCTTCATCGGTCACTCGCTCCTCCGGCTGAGGCCGGTGGGCGAGAGCACGCAGGACCAGCCGCCCTGATGCATCGAGGACCCAGACGAACGGGGACGCGATCTTGGCCAAGACCGTCATTGCCGGCGACACGCGGACGGCGATGGCTTCCGGATTGCGGAGGGCGATCTGTTTGGGAACGAGTTCGCCGATGATCAGCGACGCATAGGTGATAGCGGCGACGACCAATCCGACGCCAGACGCGTCGGCTACCCCCGGCGGCACGCCGAGCGAGAGGAACCAATCGGAGAGGCGGGCGCCCAGCGTCGCGCCGGAGAAGGCGCCGGACAAAATGCCGACCAAGGTTATCCCGACCTGCACCGTGGACAGGAACTTGCCCGGATCGGCGGCGAGCGCGAGCGCGCGCCGGGAGCCGACGACCTCGCGATCGACCAGGGCCTGCAGGCGCGCGCGCCGCGAGGACACGACGGCAAGCTCCGCCATGGCGAGCACGCCGTTGATGAAAATGAGGACGATGACGATCGCGATTTCGAAGTAAATCATTGCGCGGCTATTGCGGCCGACCGCCTTTCAGTTGGTCGCGACTCCGGCGACCGGAGTCTAGCCTGATTGGGACCAGAGAGCAGCCGCATCGGCCGCGATCGTCTAATGGCATTGTTCGGCGTCGCCTTTCGCGTAGACCGGGCGCGCTGAGCCGGAGATCCACCGCGCATTTTGCCTACTTTATCGGCACATAGACCTCGATGACGAGCTTGTCGTCGGGCGTCGTCCGCGGATCGGTGAGATAGGTTTCGACGAACACATCCTGCGCCTCCAGGCCCTTGTCGTCGAGTTGATTGGTGATCCGCTCATAGGTCCCATCAAGCGTGTCGTAGGTTCCGCGATGAACATACTTCAACGCCTTTCCGGAAGGCGATTTGGCGGCCGCCATGCCTTCCGGCAGATTGGCCGGCGGCGCGGCGACCGGCACCGCCGCACGGAAATCGAATCCCTTGTCGTCGGTCGAGGTGTAGATCGTCATCGGCGGTCCAGCCGGTGCGATCTTTTCCTTCTCGAGGAAAGCGTAGACCTTCTTGAAGCTGTCGATGATCGTCTCGAACGCGCTATCCCACTTGGCTGTGCCGGACAGATACACGATCGGCTGCTCGGTCATCGTGACTTCCTGCCCGGCAAGATCGTCGGGCTGCGCCTGGGCCTGCGAAGGCGCGGCGGGCGCGGTTGGCGTAGTCGGCGCAGTTGGTGCAGCCGGCGCGGCGGCTGCGGGTGGTGAACCGGCAGGGTTCGGTGCGCCTGGTGCGACCGGCGCGGCGGCGGGAGCGCCAGTACCCTTATCCTCCGTCTGGGTCTGTCCAAAAGCGAAACCGGATAGCCATAGGCCGAGCATGATGACCGTTCCCGCGAGTGCAGCCACCAAACCAGAGGGTCGCATCTGATACTCCTGTCGAGCAGCGTCAGCCCTGCCCGGGAGGGGTCGGGGGCAGGGGGCGGCTGAAAGCATCTCAATACCAGTGATTTGCCACGTCATTGCGGCGAATGCCGTCAGTCTTTACCCAGTGCGCTCGCGAGCGGGCCCCGCTCCCTTACGCGGGGCTTCAACTGATACAGGGCTTCGCGCTGGTCAAGCCTTGCCTATTGCCCATATAAGCATGGCGTACGGTGTGATAAGAATATGAACACGCTCGCCAATCGCCGCTTCGTCAAGATGAACGGTCTCGGCAACGAGATCGTGATCATCGACTTGCGCCGGGAGCCCGTGGACAGTCGCGCGCTCGACGCGGCTGAAGTGCGGGCGGCCGCCGGGGCCAATGGTGCGCCGTGCGACCAACTCATGCCGCTCTTTGCGCCGCAGACGCCGGGCACGGACGCATTCATACGCATCTATAATAATGACGGCTCGCAGGCCGGCGCGTGCGGCAACGGCATGCGCTGCGTTGCCGATTTCCTGTTCAAGGACACCGGCAAGCGCGCGCTGACGTTCGAGACGACCGCGGGTCTCGTGAGCTGCTGGTCCACCGCCGAACCGCTGATCGTCACGGTCGACATGGGGGCACCGCGCTTCGGCTGGCGTGACATTCCGCTTGCCAAGGAATGTCCTGACACGCGGGCGATCGCCCTCCAGGTCCCGTCGGTTGGCCAGCCTATTCTGCATTCGCCGTCCGTCGTCAGCATGGGCAATCCGCACGCCGTGTTCTGGGTCGACGACGTGCACGCCTATGACCTCGCCAGCATCGGCCCGCTGCTCGAGAACGATCCGATTTTCCCGGAGCGCGCCAATATCTCGCTCGCCGCGATCGTTGCGCCGGACCATTTGATCGTACGCACCTGGGAACGCGGCGCCGGCCTGACCAAGGCATGCGGCTCGGCCGCGTGCGCCGCGGCGGTATGCGCGGCGCGCACCGGGCGCGCCGGCCGGCGAGCCACCGTCACGCTGCCGGGCGGCGATCTTGCCATCGAATGGCGGGGAAGCGACGACCATGTGCTGATGACCGGGCCGGTCGCCTACGAGTACGAAGGCCGGTTTGATCCCGCGCTGTTTGTCGGGGCGGACGCGTGACGCCATGCCCGTCGATATCCAGACCTTCGGCTGTCGCCTGAACGCCTCGGAATCCGAGGTGATCCGCCGGCACGCCGCGACGGCAGGGCTCGAAAACCTTGTCGTGGTGAACAGCTGCGCCGTCACCGCCGAAGCGGTCCGTCAGGCCCGCCAGGCGATCCGCAAGGCAAAGCGCGGGAGGCCCGCTGCGCGCATCGTCGTGACCGGCTGCGCCGCGCAGGTCGAGCCGCAGACCTTCGCCGCCATGCCCGAAGTCGATCGCGTGCTCGGCAATGCCGAGAAGCTTTCAGTCGGCTGCTGGTCGGAGGCTGCAAGCGCATCGCGTGCAGACGTCGCTCGGCCGCCCGGCAAGGCCATGGTCGGCGACATCATGGCGGCGCGCGAGGCGCCAAGCGCGGCGATCGAGGCGATGGAAGGACGCACGCGCGCCTTCGTCCAGGTGCAGAACGGCTGCAACCACCGCTGCACGTTCTGCATCATCCCCTTTGGCCGCGGCAATTCACGCTCGGTGCCGATCGACGCGGTGGTGGCGCAGGTGCGCCGCCTGGTGGTGAACGGCTATTGCGAAGTCGTGCTCACCGGCGTGGACCTCACGAGCTACGGCGCCGATCTTCCCGGCCAGCCGAGGTTGGGCCGTCTCGTCAAAGAGCTCTTGGCGCGCGTGCCCGAATTAGCGCGTCTGCGGCTCTCCTCGGTCGACAGCGTCGAGGCGGATCGCGATCTCATCGCTGCGTTCGCAAGCGAGCCGCGGCTGATGCCGCACCTGCATCTGTCGCTCCAGGCGGGTGACGACCTCATCCTCAAGCGCATGAAGCGGCGGCATTTGCGCGCCGACGCCGTCGGCTTCTGCCGTGAGCTGCGCCGGCTGCGCCCGGACATGGTGTTCGGCGCCGATCTGATCGCCGGCTTTCCCACCGAGACGGACGAGATGTTCGCGCGCTCGCTCGATTTGATCGATGAATGCGGCCTGACGTTTCTTCACGTCTTTCCGTTCTCGCCGCGTCCGCAGACGCCGGCGGCGCGGATGCCGCAGGTCCCCCGCGACGTGGTCAAGGACCGGGCGCGCCGGTTGCGCGAGAAAGGCGAGGCGGCGCTTCGCGCGCATCTCGATTCTGAAGTCGGACGCGTCCGCCGTGTTTTGGTCGAAACGCACGCAAAGGGCCGCACCGAACAATTCACCGAAATGCGTCTGAGCGTGGCGGTCGAGCCCGGCAGGATTGTCGATGCTGCCGTTATCGGGCATGACGGGCGGATGCTGATCGCGGCGTGACCTCGCCAAACGACCGGAGTCCGTGAATGACAATTGATACGAGCCGTCCGCTCGTCGTGCCGGACGAACGGTTCGCCAAAACCATCCAGTTGACGCCGGAGGATGTGGCCGCGTTTGCCCGGCTCGCGGGCGACGACAATCCGCTGCATCACGACGCCGAGTATGCGGCGCGCACGCGGTTCAAACGGCCGCTTGCCTGTGGTGGGCAACTCGCCGCGCAGATGATGGGATTCCTCGCCTCGCATTACTCGGCGCGCGGAAACGTGGTGGGCCACGACATCAAATTCCGCCTGCATCTGCCGGTCTTGGCCGACGAGGCGATCGAACTCGCCTGGCAGGTCGAGGAAATCACGCCTGCGCCGCATCTCAAGGGTGACGTGGTCGTGCTGCGCGGGCAGATCCGCAACTCGGCCGGCAAGCTTGCGCTCAGCGCCAAGGCGCGGGTGCTGGTGGGCGAATCGCTTTGACGGCGTCGTCCACCGATTTGCGATGACGACCTTGACGCAATCATCCCTTTTCCGACGCGGCGGAGACGCAAGGCTTCACTCGTCTGAAAATCCGCATGCACGGAGCGCGTCGCGCATATGCGCGGGAACCGGCGCGGTCACGCGGACGGGGTCGCGGTTCTTGTTCAGCGGCACGCCGATCTCGCGCGCATGCAGATGCAGGCCGGGTCCGCCGAAGCGGGGTCCGGCACCGTAGATATTGTCGCCGAGAATCGGCCAGCCCATGGCGGCGCAATGCACCCGCAACTGATGCGTCCGCCCGGTCAAAGGTTCGAGTGCGAGCCATGTCACTACCCTCCCCTGGAGGGGAAGGGTCGGCGCGCTTGGCGCGCCGGGGTGGGGTGACACCGCAGCTAAATTCACCCCCTCCCGGTCCGCTTCGCGGACCGACCTCCCCCCTTCAGGGGGAGGTTTGTTCAGCGATTCCTCACACGCGATAGCCCGTTCCTCCGTTTCACGAGGATGCATGGCGCTGCTACCGGCTCTAACGGGTTCGCTTCGGTCATTGCCCCCACTCATGCCGCGCCCCAGCACCCGCCAGGTCGTCACCGCCGGCAAGCCTTTGGGATCGGGCTTCATCCACCAGCCGCGGGTCGCGTCGAGCCGGCCGAGCGGCAGCTCGATCACGCCTTCCGCCGCATCCGGCCCGCCTTCGACCACCGCCCAGTAGGTTTTTCCCACCTTGCCGTGCTTGAACAAGAGCCCCAGATGAGCAAGCGCCTTGCGGTGCCGGCCGAGCACCAGACAGCCTGAGGTCTCCTTGTCGAGACGGTGGGCGAGCGCCGGGGGGCGCGGCAGGCCGAAGCGCAGCGCATCGAAAAAGTCTTCGAGGCTCGCCCCGCCTTTGGGCCCCCTGTGGACCGGGAGCCCGGCCGGCTTGTCGATCACCAGCATCAGGCCGTCGCGATAAAGAATGCGGGCTTGCATCTCTTCCGGCGTCATGGCGAAAGCGGTAGAGCGAATTCCGCTCCAATAGAATCGGAATTCGCTCCAGTTATCCTTGAGTGGTCGCATTTTCTGCGGCGAACCGGTTCCCACTTCACCGGAAAATGCTCTAACACAGGGCCCGACATGAATGACAGCACCGATCAGGACGAGGCACAGGAGGCCGCCCCACGCGAAGGCTGGTGGCTACGGCTGTCCGGCGGATTAAAGCGCACCTCCGCTTCGATCGGCGGCGCGATCAGCGACATCGTCACCAAGCGCAAGCTCGACGCCGACGTCATCGAGGAGCTGGAGGAGGTGCTGATCCGCGCCGATCTCGGCGTGCAGACGGCTGCGGCCGTGGCCGACAAGGTGTCCGAGGGCCGCTACAACAAGTCCGTCACGCCGGACGAGGTCAAAGCCATCCTCGCCGGCGCGGTTGAGCAAATTCTCGCCCCCGTCGCCAAGCCTTTGGAGATCGACGCAGCGCAAAAGCCTTTCGTGATCCTGGTGGTCGGCGTCAACGGATCGGGCAAGACGACGACCATCGGCAAGCTCGCTGCACGTTTGTCGGCGCAAGGCCGCAGGGTGATGCTCGCCGCCGGCGATACTTTCCGCGCCGCCGCCATCGAGCAGATCAAGATTTGGGGCGAGCGCACGAAGAGCGAGGTCGTCGCCCGCGCGCAAGGGGCGGACGCGGCGGGGCTCGCCTATGACGCGCTGGCGGCGGCGCGCGAGCGGGCCGCCGACGTCCTGATCATCGACACCGCCGGGCGCCTGCAGAACAAGTCGGCGCTGATGGGCGAACTCGAAAAAATCGTGCGCGTGATGCGCAAGCTCGACCCGACCGCCCCGCATGCCGTGCTGCTCGTACTCGATGCGACCGTCGGCCAGAACGCGCTATCGCAGGTCGAGGAGTTCACAAAAGCCGCGGGCGTGACCGGCCTCGTCATGACCAAGCTCGACGGCACCGCGCGCGGCGGCATTCTGGTCGCGGTCGCGGCGAAATACGGCCTGCCGGTGCATTTCATCGGGGTGGGGGAGGGGATCGACGACCTCGCTCCGTTCGCGGCCCAGGATTTTGCGCGCGCGGTCGCGGGGTTGGAGGCGGAATAACGGACACCCCCACGTACCGGGGTGACGATCGCTCAAAAACACTGCGCCGCCGATCAATCGAGGATTGCCTTGTAGGCCGCCTCGTCAAGCAGCGCGTCGACTTCGCTCTTGTCGGTAAACTTGATCCGGAACAACCAACCCTCGCCGGTCGGATCGCTGTTCACGAGCCCCGGTTCGTTAGTCAGCTTGTCATTGACGGCGACTATTTCGCCCGTCACCGGCGCATAAACGTCGGAGGCCGCTTTGACCGACTCGACGACGGCGGCAGGCCCGCCCTGCTCGAACTTAGCGCCGACGCTCGGCAATTCGACGAATACGAGATCGCCGAGCTTGTCCTGGGCATAGGGGGTGATCCCGATCGTTGCGACGTCGCCGTCAAGCCGCAACCATTCATGGTCGGTGGTGTATTTGAGCATGGCCCCAGCTCCTCACTCTTCACATTGCTCTACCGCTTGTAGCGTGCAGGCACGAACGGCAGCGCCGCCACGCCCACCGGCAGGCGCTTTCCGCGCACGTCGGCAAACAGCGCCGTTCCTGCCTCCGCAAGCGCCGCATCGACATAGCCCATTGCGACCGGCGCGCCGACCGTCGCGCCGAACCCGCCCGACGTGACCGTCCCGACCGGTTCGCCTCCGTCTTCGGCGCGATAAAGCATAGCGCCCGCCCGCACCGGCGCGCGGCCTTCAGGCTTCAGGCCGACTCGGCGGCGCCGCGCGCCTTTCGCCAACTGTCCTAGAATGATCTCGCTGCCGGGAAAGCCGCCGGGCCGTGCGCCCTTCGCGCGGCGAGCTCCGCCGATGCTCCACTCGAGCGCGGCTTCGACCGGCGTCGTCGCTGTATCGAGGTCGGCGCCGTAGAGGCACAGCCCTGCTTCGAGCCGCAGGCTGTCGCGGGCGCCGAGTCCGATCGGCGCGACCGCAAGATTCTGCAGCAACGATCCGCAGAAATCCTCGGCCTTCTTGGCGGGAAGGCTGATCTCGAACCCATCCTCGCCGGTATAGCCGGAGCGGGAGACGAGGCAGCGCTCGCCCATCAATTCGATCGGTCGCGCATCCATGAACCGCATGGCATGCAGCTCCGGCGCGAAGTGCGCGAGCGCCTCCTCCGCCTGCGGTCCCTGCACGGCGACGAGCGCGCGGTCGTGCAACGGTTCGATCTCGCAGCTAGCCGCAAGATGTGTGCGCAGGTGCTCCTCGTCCGCCTCTTTGCGGGAGGCGTTGACCACGAGGAAGAGATGGTCGCCCTGGTTCGATACCATCAGGTCATCGAGGATGCCGCCCGTCTCATTGGTGAACAGCGCATAGCGCTGCCGGCCCTGCGGCAGCGCCAGAATGTCCGCCGGTACAAGCGCTTCGAGCGCGCGCGCGGCATCCGTTATTCGTCCCGAGCGCGAGCGCAGCGCGATCTGTCCCATATGCGAAACGTCGAACAGCCCCGCCGCGGCGCGCGTATGCTGGTGCTCCTTCAGGATGCCGGTCGGATATTGCACCGGCATGTCGTAGCCGGCGAACGGCGCCATGCGCGCGCCGAGCCGCAGATGCAGCGCGTGCAGCGACGTGCGCCTAAGCGAAGTTGCTGCGTCCGACTGCGCCATCGCTCCCTACGTCGACTCCGGGGGGCGATGCCTGCGCCCTTAGAAACGTCCGAGGTCGTAATCTTCGCACGACAGGCCGAACTGGTCGAGCGCATCTTCCAGATGGTCGGGCAGCATCGGCTTGCACAGCAGGTAGGAAGCGGTGCGCTTGTTGTGGGCGCGGGCGGCCTCGGCGCGCAAGTCATCCCATTCGTCGATCGTCGCGTCGCCGCGGCCGAGCCAGGTCAGGGCGACGAGGTCGACCTGTTCGTCCTCGTTGAGCGAGCCGATGAAGGCTTTCAGCTCGCGGTAGGTCGGATCGTCATGGTGAGGGGCGAGCGCGGACAGGGATTCCTCGTCGGTCTCTGCATCATCGCCCGGCGCGTTGTCCTGAACGTCGAACTCCCGTGCCTTGAGAATGACGTAGCAGACCTTTTCCGGAGATATCGCCAAAGTGGGCCCGGGCAGGATCGCGGCGTCCTCAATCCGCTGGTGAATGTTCATGGCAAGTGGGGTCCCGACCCCTAATGCGGTGCAACAGATTGCTGCACTAAAAATACGCATTGAAAAAATTACGGGGCGGTTCGCGCCTTTCCTTTGATTTGCGTCAACGTTTCGCGGGCGGACGGGCTTTTCGCGACGAAATGCAGCAGATGGCTGTGGATTCGGCGCATGCGTGAAAAAGCCACCGCCCGCGCAGCTCGGCTACGCGGGCGGTGCTTTCAGTATTTCTAGTCCTTCAGCGAATGACCTGCGAGCTCGACGGCAGCTCGGCGGCGCTTCCCGGTCCTTGCTTCTGACCATGGTTGGGTTTGCCCGCCAAGACCACGACCCGCGTCCCGACGGTCACCCGCCGATAGAGGTCCTCGATGTCGGCGTTGGTGAGCCGGATGCAGCCCGACGAGACGAAGGTGCCGATCGTCGAGGGCTGATTGGTGCCGTGGATGCGGTAAATCGATTTACCGAGGTAGAGCGCACGCGCGCCGAGCGGACTGCTTTCGCCGCCCGCCATGAAGCGCGGCAGATAGGGCTGGCGCTCGATCATCTCCGGGGGCGGATGCCAATCCGGCCACTCGGCCATCTTGCTGACGCGCTCGACCCCCGACCAGGTGAAGCCTTCGCGCCCCACCCCGATGCCGTAGCGCATCGCCTTGCCGTCGCCGAGAACGAGATAGAGGAAGGTGTTGGGCGTATCGACGATGATCGTTCCAGCTGGCTCGGGGGTCGGATAGGTCACGATCTGGCGCTGCAGGTGGGGTGACAGCTGCTTGGGTTTGCCTTCTTCCGGGCGGTAGTCCGGCGGAAATGCCGCGTAGGCGTTGCTCGCGGGCGACGTTTTCGGCACGACAATCGCGCCGGTCGGTGCGTCGGCCGGAGGTGAAGTCGGTGCAGCGGGCGCAGCATAGGGACCGTTCGCCCGCGGAGCAGAGATGTCGCCCGGCGGACGGATCGGCTCCCAACCGCTGTTCGCGCCCGTTACGTAGTCACCGCGCGGAGCGGGTCCGGGACGGTCAGCCGGATACGCCGTGGGGTTCCGATAGGAAGTCGCGGGTGGCGGCGCGGGAACCGCGGGCTCAGCGGCCACTCCGGGCGGCGGCAGCGGCTGCGCCTCGTAGGTGGGGTCGGCGCCGCCGGGACCGTCGTAACCGTCGTCCATCGGCGCGCCGCGATATGGGTCCGGCGCGGAATAGGGGCCCGGCGGAAAGGACTGCGCGGATGCCGGCGCCGCGAATGCGGCGAGACCGATCGCAAGGACAACCAGATATTTCGTATGCAAGGAGCTTTCCCCCTTCGAAACTCGCCCCCGATTTTGCCGGCCTTGTGCGAAGAAGATAGGGCAGGAACAAGGCGGAATAGCGCTCGCGTCTCGTCCCTTCCATTCGCCGGCCCTGCAATTATGGCATTGCAAGCATTAAGAGAAAGGTAACGATACCGGCGTGCGCGGACGCGGGGTGGCGGCTCAGGGGACAGGCTTCGACTCGCGTCCCGGCGGTGCCGTGTCGGGGGAAGAGTCCTTGTTCGTCGCCGCCGAAGCCCGGCCGGCGGCATAGCGCGTCATCAGCGGATATTGCAGCGCGGCAAAAACGAAGGTGAGCGGGACGAAGCCGAACAGCTTGAACTTCACCCAGAAGTCCGTGCTTTGCGTGCGCCAGATCAGCTCATTCAGCGCGGCGAGCGCGAAAAAGAACGCCGCCCACCGCGCCGCGAGCTTACGCCAGCCTTCATCGGTGAGATCGATTACGGAATCGAACACCATCGCGAGCAGCGGTTTGTCGAAAGCGAGCCCGACCATCAGCACCGTCCCAAACAGCACGTAAATGATCGTCGGCTTGACCTTGATAAAGGTCTCGTCGTGCAGGACGAGGGTGAGGCCGCCGAACACGAGCACGATGAAAGCCGAGACCATGGGCATGATCGGCCACCGCCGCGTCCGCATGAAACCCACGAGCAACGCAGCGACGACCGCGATCATGAAGGCGGCGGTCGCGGCGAAAATTCCAAACCAGGCATAGGCGGCGAAGAACAGCACCAGCGGCCCGACATCGAGCACGAGCTTGAGCCTTGGACTGAGCGGTCGCGCAGGCTTCATGGCGGCGCCTTCTTCCTCGCTCGGATAAGAGGGATGGCGGGTCCGGCTTACGGAGCACCTATCACCGGCGGGGCGCGCCAGCAATTCGCGAACCGCTGCGACCCAAGAGGTGATCCAATTGACACAAGATTGTGTTTGCCTGTCGTGCACGTTGCGCTATGGAAAATAACAACCAAGCCGTAAAAAGGCCTATTGGCGACGGCTGGACACTAGGGGGGTCGACGTGTCGGATTTCAAAATCAAGGATTTCCTCGACCGGCTGAACAACCTGGGGCTGATGTTGTCAGCGACGCGTCTGGCCGACGGGAGCATCCGATTGAATCAGTGGCGCCGAATCAATTTTTACGAGAATGAAGCCGAGATCAAGAATGTTTGGATGACCAATATGGCGGGCCACGATACGCGGATGCAGGACGTCGCGCGCTATCTGGAGCTGACGCAGAGCCGCAATCGATCCTTGCGGTCCTGATCTTCCCGACCATTCGACAGCGGTTGCGCCGCTGTCGTTTTGCCGCGTCGATGAGAGCGGCTGACTGCTGGACATTGCCTGGCCGCCTACCGATCTGGGATCGATTGCAGCGATTAGCTAGGCGTGTTGGTGCGCTCCTTTATAGCGCCGGTGCGGGTGCTCCCGATCGATCGGGATCATCACCAGATTGCCATGACGGACGCCGCGTTCCGCGATGACATGATCGGCAAGGTGCTCGACCCGATCAATAGCGCCCTTGAGCACGTTCACCTCCAGGCAGCTCTTCTCGTCGAGATGCACGTGCAGCGTCGCGAGCGTCAGCTCGTGATGCCCATGCATTTCTTTCACAAGCCGTCTTGAGAGATCGCGGGCGGCATGGTCGTACACATACACGACGGCTGCGACGCAGTCGCCGCGTTGGTTCGAACGCTGCCGGTCTTGAGCGATGCCGGCGCGAGCCAAATCGCGGAGCGCCTCCGAGCGGTTCTGATAGCCGCGCCGTGCGATGAGCCGATCAACATCGTCCATCAGCTCGTCGTCGATCGTAATCGTAATTCGCTGCATCGCTTCCTCTCGGACGTTCGTCGTAATGACCGGCCCGGGCGATTGGCGCGGGGCTTCGCGCCGATAGTGCGACAGGCGTGGGGCATAAACAAACCGGACGGCGGGCGTGGGCTGGAGAGAATTCCGTTCTGGTCGAATAGGAATTCGCTCTGCTTGTCCTTGAGTGGTCGCATTTTCTGCGGCGAACCGGTTCCCACTTCGCCGGAAAGTGCTCTAACAGCCGGCTCCCGAACGCGGCGTCCGCTCCTGGCGATACCTGCCAGCTATGGGATCGATTAACGAACGATATTTCACCGCGGGCGCGCCCGCGCCCATCGTCTATTCGCTCGACCACGGGCTTGCTTACATCGAAGGAGCGATTGCATGACCAAGACCCTCTCTGCCGGCCTCGCCGGCTCGCTGGCCGCCGCCCTGTCTTTGCTTGCCGCAGGCGCCTCGGCCCAGCCGAAGCCGGAGCAGCCGGGCATGGACAAGTGTTACGGCGTTTCGCTGAAGGGCCAGAACGACTGCGCCGCCGGGCCCGGCACCACTTGCTCGAAGACCGACTACCAGGGCAATGCCTGGAAATATGTCGCCAAAGGCACCTGCGCGACGATCTCGACTCCGAAGGGAAATGGGTCGCTCACGCCAAATAGCTGAGCGCCGCCGAAGCGCCCCGAAAGAAGCGCGCGGGCAGCTCCCGCGCGCTTCTTTTTTTGCGGGCGCTTGGATGCGCTTTCGCCAGTCGCTCACGCGGACCGCACGAGCGCGTGCTCGCGCAGGCCGTTGTCAACGCGGCGCTTCCTACTCGGCCGCCTCGCGGACCGTTTGTGCGCTCCAGAAGGCAGGGATGTCCTTGCGATAATGGCGCAGCACAAGATTGGCGATCAGCCCGGTCCATCCGGTCTGGTGCGACGCGCCCAGTCCCTGTCCGGTCTCGGCGTGGAAATACTCGTAGAACAACAAGAGGTCCCGCCAATGCGGGTCGGCGCGGAACGGCGCTTGGCTTTGCATGGCCGGCACTATGCCATCGCCGTTGCGCCGATAGAGATTGGCGACCCTCTCGGCGAGCAAGGTGGCGACGCCGTTGAGGGTCAAGCGGCGATTATCGAGGCAGGGCACCGCGAAGGTGAATTCGTCGCCGAGGAAGCGGTGAAACTTTTCGATCGATTGGATCAGCATGTAGTTGACCGGCAGCCAGATCGGCCCGCGCCAGTTCGAATTCCCGCCGAACAGGCCCGAGTTCGACTCGCCTGGAACGTATTCGATCATCGCCGTGCCGACGCCGGGCAGCACGCCGAGATCGCGATGGCGCTCATGGATCTTGCTGACGCTGCGCACGCCGAACGGCGACAGGAACTGCTCTTCGTCCAACAGGCGGGTAAGGATCGGCTGGATCATCGTGTGATCGACGACGGAGAGCAGATGCTCGCCGCGTTCGTTCTCCCAATCCGGGCAGGCGCAGACATAGTGGCCGCGGAACATGCCGCCTTTATGCGTGTGCAGGCGGTTGGCGAAGCGCGGCGCCCGGCGCATGAGGCGATGGTCGACGACTTCGGTGGCAAACAGCGGAATGAGGCCCACCATCGAGTAGACGTCGATGTGACGCCAGGACTCGTCGGGTGCGACGATCAGATCCTTGAAGAAGCCGGCCTGCGCGTCCCAGAGCGGCGTTCGCCCGGTCGCGTATCCTGACAGCGCGTCGCAGATGCCGAGGAATTGCTCATAGGTCTGGATCGCCATGTCTTCGTAGTCGGGATCGCCATCCGTCAGCTCAAGCGCAATCACGGTCATGTTGAGGGCGAACATCGCCATCCAGCCGGTGGCGTCGGCCTGTTTGAGCTTGTAGCCGAACGGCAATGGCTGCGAGCGGTCGAACACGGAGATATTGTCGAGGCCGAGGAAGCCGCCCTCGAAGACGTTGTGGCCGTCGGCGTCCTTGCGGTTGATCCACCAGGCGTAATTGAGCAGCAGCTTGTGAAAAATGCGCTGCAGGAAATCGTGGTCGCCGCGGCCGCGCTGCACGCGTTCGGCGCGGAACGCCTTGAGCGCGGCAAGCGCATGGACCGGCGGGTTCACATCGCCGAAGTTCCACTCGTAGGCGGGTATCTGGCCGTTCGGATGCAGATAGCGTTCGCTCAGCATCAGCTCGATCTGGTCCTTGGCGAAGTCCACGTCGATCAAGGCGAGCGCGCCGCAATGAAAGGCGAGGTCCCAGGCGGCGAACCAGGGATACTCCCAGGCGTCGGGCATCGAGATCACGTCGCCCGCCTTCATGTGTCTCCATGAGGCGTTCCGCCCGCGCAGGCGCGTCGCCGGCGGCGGGTAAAGGTCGCCCTTCAGCCAGCGCTCGACCTCGTAGTGGAAGAACTGTTTGGTCCAGATCATTCCGGCTAGCGCCTGGCGCACGATACGCGAGTCCTCGGCGTCGCTGTCCGGGAGAAGATCGCGATAGAACGCGTTGGCCTCCGCCTCGCGCGCGGCGAATACCGCGTCGCTGCGGGCGAAGGGTGCGGCGATCGGCTGAGCCGAGAGCACAAGTTCGACCTGCGCGCTTTCGCCGGGCGCTAGCGAAAATTGGTTCCAACACGCGAACTTTGTGCCGTCGCGGGCCGGATTGACGGCATCGGCGGCGACTTCGACGACGCGCCGGTGGATCGCATCCTTGACGTAAGGCGTGATGTTGGGCTGGCCCCACAGGCCTTGGCTATTGGTTTCGTTGTCGGTGAACAAGAGCTCGGCGCGTTTGCGGCCATAAAGCCAGTAGCTGCCGATCTCGTCATGCGCCGCCTCCACCGCCCAAGCGGCGCCCTCGGGGGAATCGATGACGCGGATCGATGGCTTGGCCGCGCCGGCGCTCCACGACCAGGTGTTGCGGAACCAGAGCGTCGGCAGAAGATGCAGCTCAGCCGTTTCCGGACCGCGATTGGTGGCGATGATGCGAATATGGATTTCGTCCGGGCTTGCCTTGGCGTAAGCGACCTCCACGTCGAAATAGCGGTTATCGTCGAACGCTCCCGTATCGAGCAGATTGAAGGGCAGGTCGTGACGGGTGCGGCGTGCGTTCTCCTCGACGAGGGCGGTGTAAGGAAATGCGCCCTGCGGATATTTGTAGAGGTAGCGCAGCAAACTGTGGCTCGGCGTCGCGTCGAGATAGAAGTAGTACTCCTTCACGTCTTCGCCGCGGTTGCCTTGCGGGCCGGTCAGTCCGAAGGCGCGCTCTTTGAGGAAGGGGTCGCGGCCGTTCCACAGCGCGAGCGCGAAGCACAGGCGTTGCTGCTCGTCGCTGATGCCGCCGAGGCCGTCTTCGCTCCAGCGATAGGCGCGCGAGCGCGCCTGATCATGAGGGAGGTGGCCCCATGCATCGCCGTGCGGACTGTAGTCCTCGCGCACGGTTCCCCAAGCGCGTTCGGACAGATAGGGGCCCCATAGGCGCCAGTTCTCCCTGCCGAGGCACTGGTTTTCCAGACGGACGCGTTCAGGATCGAGGCGGCCGGTGCTGGTCATCATCATCCTCCCGCTGACTGGGCAAGGTGGTCGGCGACGCGAAGCGCCCAAGCATAGATCGTCCGCGCCCGGTTGGCACGGCTCGATCGCGTTATAGCGGCGTCGTCGACCACATAGAGATCACTCATGCCGTGTCATCTCACCCTCCGGTCTCGAAACCGGGATAGAGCGTCATGCCGCCATCGACATAGAGCGTCGCGCCGGTGATGTAGTCGGAGTCATCGGAGGCGAGCCACACCGCCGCGCGCGCGATGTCGTCGACCTCGCCGATGCGCTTGTAGGGCACGAGCTTCATCAGCTCGGCATAGGCCTCGCGCGTGCTCCAGGCCTCCATGTTGATCGGCGTGCGCACGGCGCCGGGACTGATCGCATTGACGCGGATGCGGAAGGGCGCGACCTCCTGGGCGATCGACTTCATCATCATCGAAATGCCGCCCTTGCTCGCCGCATAGTTCACATGCCCCGCCCACGGGATCACGTCGTGCACCGAGGAGATGCAGATGATCTTGCCGGCGGCGCAAGACACGCTCGGTTTGACGCCCTTCCGCTTGAACAGACGCACCGCTTCGCGGGCGCACAGGAACTGGCCGGTCATGTTCACCCCGATCACGGTGTTCCATTGCGCGAGCGTCATCTCGTCGAACGGCGCGTCCTTTTGCAGACCGGCATTGTTGACGAGAATGTCGATGCCGCCGAACTCGGCTTCCATGCGCGCGAACATCGCGCGGACATCGTCTTCCTTGGAGACGTCGGCGCGATGCGCATAGGCCTTGTTATCGCCGCAACGCCTGACCTCTTCGACGATTTTCTCCGCCTGGCCGTCGTCGCTGACATAGTTGACCACCACATCGGCGCCGGCATGGCCGAGCCCGATGGCGATGCCGCGCCCGATTCCCGACGAAGCGCCGGTCACCAGCGCTTTCTGGCCCTTGAGCTTGCGATCGATCGGACAGGACGGCATCACGACCGGCGGCAGCGTCGCATCCTCGGTTGGCGGAATCGTTTTCACATCCATGGGTGCGCTCCCTGTGTGTTCGTCGGCGCGGGTGTCGCCGGCAGGTCGGTACGCATCATCTCCCGATATGCCGCGCGGAGAAAATAGCGGCTCGCTTTCAATTCCATGACGCTCGGCTATCGACGCGACCGGCCGCCTCGGATTCTGCCACATAGCGCGCGGCTATCGAAGCCATTCGCGGCCGGCATTTTCCTCCTGCGAGAAAACTTGATGAAAGTTGATGGCGCGCCCCCGCGCCGGATGACGCCGGATGCGCTAGGTCAGCTAGAAAGAAACGAAGGAGACCGACGATGGAAAAGCCGATGGCTCTGACGCTCGCCGCCGCCCTCGCTGCGGCCGTGGCCGGCGCGGTCGCGGCCGCCGCCGCGCAGTCCGCCTCGCCGACGCCCGCTCCGCAACCGACCTACAAGTTCGAGAAATGCTACGGGATCGTGAAGAGCGGCAAGAACGACTGCGCGACCGCCACCAGCTCATGCGCCGGCACCGCCAAGCGGGACAATCAGCCCGACGCTTGGGTCTATGTGCCGACCGGCACCTGCGACAAAATCGTCGGCGGCAGCGCGCAGCCGAAGCAGTCGTGAGCCGGCGCGTCGTTGTTCCGACGGCGCGCGCAACTCGCGAGCGAGACGATGGGTTCCGGTGCAGCCGTTAAGGGTCGTCCTTGGCGAGGCGAGCCAGTTGAACGCGTGTTGCCGGACGTTCAGTCTGCGCGGCTCTCGCTACTGGTGATCAGTCGCATGCTGCGGTTATAGGTCAGGTAAGACCAGAACCAGTCGAACATCACCGCGATGCGCGAGCGCAGGTCGACCAATAAGGCGACATGCACAAGTCCCCATAGCCACCAAGCGAGGCTACCGCTGAGCCTGACGAATTGCAGGTCGGCGACGGCCGCTTTCCGGCCGATCGTCGCCATGGAGCCGTAATTGTGATAGCGGAACGGCCCCGGCGGGCGCCGTCCTTCGATGCGCGCGCGGATCAGCTTGGCGATGTAGGCGCCTTGTTGCTTGGCGACCGCGGCGAGGCCGGGAAGCAGCTTGCCGTCCGCTCCCTTGCAAGCGGCGGTGTCGCCGATCGCGAAAATATCGGCGGTCCCCGGAACGGCGAGATCGGGGCCGACCACGATGCGGCCGGCGTTGTCGCGTTCGGCCTCGATCCATTTTCCCGCAGGCGAGGCCATCACGCCGGCGGTCCATAGCACCGTGCGCGCCTCGATCCGCTTGTCGCCGATTTGCACGCCGTCGGCGTCGATTCCGACGACGCGCGCGTGGGTCAAAACCTCGACGCCGAGATCGGTGAGCGAGCGCATCGCGGCGAGCGAGAGCGCGTTGGGAAATGCCGGCAGGATCAGCGGGCCCGATTGCACGAGAATGACGCGCGCGGCGCTCGGGTCGATGGTGCGGAACTCCTCGCGCAGGCCTTGCCGTGCGAGCTCGGCGATTGCGCCGGCAAGTTCGACGCCGGTCGGGCCGGCCCCGACCAGAACAAAGGTCAATAGCCGTCGCCGCTCCCCTTGATCGTCGCAAGCCTCGGCCTTTTCGAAGGCCGCAAGAATGCGGCTGCGCATCGCGGTCGCATCTTCAACCTTCTTGAGGCCGGGGGCGAATGCTTCCCAGGCGTCCTTGCCGAAATAACTGTGCCGCGCGCCGGTCGCGAGCACGAGATAGTCGTAGGGAAGGCGCGTGTCGCCGACGAGAACTTCGCGCTGCTCGGGCGCGACTCCGGTCACCTGCCCCATCAGTACGCGGCAGTTCTGTTGGCCGCGCAGCATCGCGCGGATCGGCACCGCGATGTCCGCGGGCGACAGCGTCGCCGTCGCCACTTGATAGAGCAATGGCTGGAACAGGTGGTAGTTGCGCTGGTCGATCAGCGTGACGCTTGCCCAGGCGTGCCGCAGCTTATAGGCCGCGGCGATGCCGCCGAAGCCGGCGCCGACGATGACGACGCGGGGCGCACCCTCAAGCCAGCGGGGGTCGCCGGTCAGGCTCGGGCAGAGATGGCGCGCCTTAATGAACAGCAGGCCATCGAATGAGAGGGCGCCAGCGCCGTGGAGGACGAAGCTCGCGAGCAGGAAAAAACGCAAGACCGGATCGCCGAGATGGACGATATCGGCGGGCATGAACAGGCTCATCCCGGCGAGAACGAGCGCTGCGGCGCGGGTCGCAAGGCCGAGGGCGAGGAGACCGCAAAGGACGAAGCCTGCAGCCTGCCAGGCAGCGGGGCCACCCCGAAACGCGACGCTCCACAAGAGCCAGGCGAGCCAAATGCGGACTGCGAGCGTGAACGGCGGCAGCAGAAAACGCGCAAGAAATGCCGCGATCCGGCACAGGGAGCGGCCGAAAGGAATCGCCGATCGTTCCAGATGCGGCGCGATAAAGTGATCGAGGGAGAGCGCGCCCGGGCCGCGGAGGATTAAGAATCCGAGCAGCGCCATCCAGTAAAGATGATCGGTGAGCTCCTTGTAGGTGAATTGCAGAAAGGCGGCGGTGAGGAGCAACGGGATTGCGGCGAAGCGGGTCGCAAGACCGAACACCAGAAAGATAGGGCAGAACAGCTCGATGCCGGTCCCGATCAGCGCAGCGGTCGCGGGGTCGAGGCCCGGCACCGGATGTTCGTTGGCGTAAAGAAAAACGGTCACTTCCCAGTTGACCGTTTTCAGTATGCCGGAGACGAAAAATATCTCTGCAAGCCAGAGCCGGATGGCGAGGTCGAGAACCGCGCCGGCGCCTTTCTCCAGAAAAGTGGTAAGGCCGCTCCACGCCTCGATGGAGGGCGCAAGACGCGACGGGAGGCGGAAAGAGGGAGTCGCGGCGTTCATGGGACGCTCCCGCTCGGTTCGGTGTCATGCGGCCAGGCGCGCCGCCGAAAAATCGCAAGACCCCTGCGAGGTCGTTGCTCAGGGCGTTTTCGCGGCGGCCGGACCGATCCGCGCGCCGTCAGGGCCCAGTTTCGTCCACAACAGATGATCGAGCGAGAGGGCGCCGGGTCCGCGCGCGATGATAATCAGCATCAGCCCGACCCACAAAATGTGCTCCGGCCAGCCATCGGGAAAAACGAACAGCTGAATCACCATCGTCATTCCGAACAGCGCCAAGGCCGAGAGGCGGGAGGTGAATCCGATGACCAAGAGAATCGGGAAGACGTGCTCGGCAATGGTTGAGATATAGGCGGCAAGATCGGGCGGCAACAGCGGAACCTTGTACTCGTCGCGGAACAAGAAAAAGGTCGCCTCGCGGATGTGGAAGCCCTCGACCTTGGTCTGGCCGGAGCGCCAGAACACGCTGGCGACGCCGAACCGCGCGACCAGCGCAACCAAGCTGTAAGGAATGCGTTCGGCGAGAGACCGACCGGCCTCGAGCAATTGGATCAGCGACATCGACAGTCTCCCTGGTCGTTGCGATGCAGCGGAGCGCCAAGCCGTTCGCTCACGCCGCATCGAGATCGGCCGACGGCGCGGTCTCGACACGCCAAGCAAACCGAATATCGAGGCCGGCGTGAAATGCCGATCGATGATCAAACCGATAGCCGAAGGCTATCGGCCCCGCTAGTCGTTTTCTTTGGGCCGGGCGACCGACAGCGGCCGTACCGAAACCGGCGATATCGGCGTCACTCTTGTATGGAGTTGATTAGAGCGGTTGTCGCGAAAACGATCGGAGAAATCTCGACGCCGTCGATTCTGAAAGTTGATGCACGACACTCGGTTGACGATCCTCAAGCGCGGCGCACGAGATGGCAAAGATTCGATGACGGTCGGATGACAGCGGTCACGTCGCGAACATCCATTCTCATTATTCTTTTCTATGCCGGCGCAATACAAGAACGAGGTGCGGTTACGGCTGTCGCAAGGCGTTATTTTTTCACGAAAATGATTCGTCGCGGCGGTGCGCGATCTTCTTGTGCGACATCAGCGCATCAGAAATTTGTAAATGCATTGAGCTGCGCGCGCTGCTTAACTAAAGCGAGGAAAATGCCGGCAACCGTGGCCATGATGGTTGCTTTCTCCCGTGTTTTCCGACAACCTATTGCTCACTGTCAGCAGATATTTGGAGTTGGAGAGCGTGGCTCAGGAAATTCGCTCCCCTACCCCCCGAGATCGATGCCGACACGGCGCGCTGCGCCACCGTTTCACAGCGCCTCACTCATTCGGCTCGATCCGATCGGCGCTTCTTCTCGCCCGTCGGGCGAGTCATCCGGCGCGGTCCGCTGCGCCATGCGGCAAGCCGATTGCGGGCGCGTTCGATCATGGTCCGCTGGGGAGGCAGCGGCATTGATCGATAAGAGCAGGCGATCCCAATTTCTTGCATGTGCCAAGCGCTGGCTGCAGCCCGCGGTCCTGCTTGGGCTCGTGCTGATGGTTTCCGGCTGCGGCCTCACTCAGGCGCCGGTGCTCGATCCCAAAGGCCCGATCACTCTGGTCGAGCGCGACCTCTTGTTCACGGCGTTCGGCCTGATGCTGATCGTGGTGATCCCGGTTTTCATCATGGCCTTCATATTCGTGTGGTGGTACCGGCCCGCCAGCACGCACGATATCTATGACCCAGACTGGGGCTACTCGGTCTGGATGGACGCGGTGGTCTGGCTGGTGCCGGCGCTGATCGTGATCGTGCTCGGCACGTTCGTGTGGGACTACACGCACCGGCTCGATCCCTACAAAAGCATCAAATCCGCAAAGCCTCCGCTCGAAGTCCAGGTCGTGGCGCAGGATTGGAAGTGGCTGTTTCTCTATCCCGAGCAAGACGTCGCGGTGGTCAACGAACTGGTGTTCCCGAGCGGACGGCCGCTGAGTTTGAAGATCACCTCCGATACCGTGATGAATTCGTTCATGATCCCGACGCTGGGCGGCCAGATCTACGCCATGGCGGGCATGGAGACCCGCCTCCACCTCTTGGCCGATAAGCCCGGTCAATTCGCCGGCCGGAACATGCAGTACAGCGGCTCCGGCTTCGCCAATCAGTATTTCACGGCGATCGCCATGTCTGACCAGGACTTCGAGGCCTGGGTCGCCAAGGTCAAGCAGTCGGCCAACAGGCTGGACACCGCCTCATATGAGCAGCTTGTCAAGCCGAGCCAGCGTCATCCAGTGACCTACTATGGGACCTTCGAGCCGGATCTGTTCGCGCGCATCATCGCCCAATATGCCCCGGCGGGCGCCGGTGCGATGCCTGCAGGCCAAGCTCAGGCCGCGAGCCATTAGGCGGGAGATTGGACGTGCTCGGAAAACTCACCGTCGATGCGCTGCCATTCTACAGCGCCATCGCCATGGGCGGCGCCGCGGTCACGGTGCTGGGCGGCCTGGCCGCGCTCGCGCTGATCCTTTGGCTCGGCCTACGCTATGTCTGGTCCGAGTGGCTGACCAGCGTCGATCATAAACGCATCGGCATCATGTACATCATGCTTGCCAGCGTGATGCTGCTGCGCGGTTTTGCCGACGCGATCATGATGCGTGCTCAGCAGGCGATCGCGCTGAACTCCGACGGCTATCTGCCGCCTGGCCACTTCGATCAGGTGTTCAGCTCGCACGGCACGATCATGATTTTCTTCGTGGCGATGCCGTTCCTCACCGGGTTGATGAACATCGTCATGCCGCAACAGATCGGCGCGCGCGACGTTTCCTTCCCGGTCATGAATTCGATCAGCCTGTGGTTCACCGCCGCGGGGGCGGCGCTGGTGCTGATCTCGCTCGTGATCGGCAAGTTCTCGACAGCCGGCTGGACCGGCTATCCTCCCTATTCCGGCATCGAGTACAGCCCCGACGTGGGCACCGACTACTGGATCTGGGCGCTCCTGATCGCGGGCGTCGGCTCGACGCTGACCGGCATCAATTTCGTCACCACCATCGCCAAGCGGCGCGCGCCCGGCATGACGCTGATGCGCATGCCGCTGTTCACCTGGACCTCCCTTTGCACCAGCCTGCTCATGGTGTTCGCCTTTCCGGCCCTCACGGTGGCGGCGGCGCTGCTCGCGCTCGACCGGCTGTTCGGCATGCATTTCTTCACCAATGAAGCCGGCGGCAACATGATGAACTACATCAACCTCCTCTGGATATGGGGCCATCCGGAGGTCTACATCCTGATCCTGCCGGCCTTTGGCGTCTATTCGGAGGTGACGGCGACCTTCGCGCGCAAACGGCTGTTCGGCTACGCCTCCCTCGTCTACGCCACGATGGCGATCGCGTTCTTGTCGTTCACGGTCTGGCTGCACCACTTCTTCACGATGGGATCGAGCGCCAACGTCAACGCGTTCTTCGGCATCACGACCATGATCATCGCGGTGCCGACCGGGGTGAAGATCTTCGACTGGCTGCTGACGATGTATCACGGCCGGCTGTGGATGACGGCGCCGATGTACTGGACCGTGGGCTTCATCGTGACCTTCGTGATCGGCGGCATGACCGGCGTCCTGCTCGCCGTGCCGCCGGTCGACTATCTGATGCACAATACGACCTTCCTCATCGCTCACTTCCACAACATGCTGATCCCGGGCGCGCTGTTCGGTTATTTCGCCGGCTATATGTACTGGTTCCCCAAGGCGTTCGGCTTCACCCTCGACGAGCGCTGGGGTATCCGCGCGTTCTGGTTCTGGCTGATCGGCTTCTGGTTCGCCTTCATGCCGCTCTACGCCCTGGGCTTCCTCGGCATGCCGCGACGCATGGAGCATTACAATGTCGCCGAGTGGCAGCCCTATCTGATCCTCGCGGCCTTCGGCGCAGTGCTGATCGCCGGCGGCATCGCCTGCCAGATCATGCAGCTGGTGGTCAGCATCCGGAACCGCCAAGCGGCGCTCGACCTGACTGGCGATCCCTGGGGTGGCCGTACGTTGGAATGGCTGACCGCGTCGCCGCCTGCGCCCTACAATTTCGCGGTCGTTCCCGAAGTCCACGACCTCGACCCCTTCCACGAGATGAAGCGCCACGGCGTCGCCTATCGGCGGCCCGCGCACTACACCGATATCTTCGTGCCGCGTAACACCGCGATCGGTGTGATCATTGGCGGCTTTGCCTTCGTGCTCGGCTTCGCCATGATCTGGCATATCTGGTGGCTCGCGATCGTAGCCGGCCTCGTCATCCTGATCACGCTCGCCGCGCGCAGTTTTAACGACGATACCGAGTACCGCATGACCGCCGCCGAGGTTAAAGCGATCGAGGATCAGCGCTGGCAGGTGATGGCCAAAGCGCCGCGCCGCGCCTGGGACCGCGCTCCGGTGGCGCAAGATCAGCCCGTACCGCGGGGGGCGACATGACCAGTCTTGCCGCGAGTGCGTCCGCCGAGCGCCCTGCCGCGGAGGTGGATGTCTACGAGGAGAAAGCGCTCGGCTTTTGGATCTACCTGATGAGCGACGCGATCATCTTCGCGTTGCTGTTCGCCACCTATGTAGTCATGGCGCCGAATCATGCCGACGGGCCGACCGGCAAGACCCTGTTCTCGCTCGGGCGCACCTTTGGCGAGACGATGCTGCTGTTGTGCAGCAGCATCACCTTCGGTTTCGCCTCTGTCGCGATAAGGCTCGGCAAGCAGCGGCTTGCATTGGCTTGGCTCGCCGTCACCTTTGTGCTCGGCGCGGGGTTCGTCGCCCTGGAGATCGGCGAGTTCACCGGCATGTACGAGCAGGGCGCCGGTCCGCAACGCAGCGGGTTCCTCTCCGCGTTCTTCACCCTGGTCGGCACCCATGGTTTGCATGTCAGCACGGGCCTGATCTGGATCTTGATCCTGTCGCTTCAGGTGCTCGCCAAAGGGCTGACCGAGCCGGTGACGTCGCGCCTGTTTCGGCTCGGCCTGTTCTGGCATTTTCTGGACATCGTCTGGATCGGCATTTTCTCCATCGTTTATCTGCCGGGGGTTCTGTGATGCAGTCCAGCGATCGTTTTGAGGGCCTGCAACCCTATCTCACCGGTTTCGTGCTGGCCCTGGTGCTGACCGTGATCCCGTTCGGGTTGGTGGCGGCGGGCATTCTGCCGCCGTTCGCGACGCTGGTGGTCATCGCCATCCTCGCGGTCGTGCAGGTCGTTGTGCATCTGCGCTATTTCCTGCATGTCGGTCAGTCGACGCCGCGCGAGAACCTCTTGACCTTGGCCTTCGCTGCACTTCTGATCTTCATCATGATCGGCGGCAGCCTGTGGATCATGCTCGACCTCAACGCGCGCATGATGAGCTGATCCGATCCGGCGCTCGAAGCTCAGCAGCGGTGAATAGCCGAGGAGGACGCATTCATATTGGTGCTTCTGCCAAGATACGTGCGGCGAAGCCGTTAACGGGCGACGTGCGGTGTCTTGATCAATCTCTCCGCCCGGATCGCGTGCGGTGCGTCAGCTAATGATGCACGCGGTCGACACACCAGCGCGAGGCTGTGTTGAATTGCCGATGTCATGCGCTCATGTAATGCTGTCGCGCGTCCGTGCCCGGATCTGAACGTGAACTCCGGCCGCATTGTCGACTGAACGGCGCGGAGATGTGCGGAACAGGACCTAAACGCTACAGGGGATGTCTCGATGCCGCCCGAGCCGAGCACCGACAACGCTCTCGATGCGTCGAGCGACGAATTCAGACAGAATGACCGTCTCGACGAACTCGCCATCAACACTATCCGCACGCTGACGATCGATGCGGTGCAAAAGGCCAATTCCGGCCATCCCGGCACGCCGATGGGTCTCGCGCCGGTGGTCTATACGTTGTGGCAACGGTTCCTGCGCTTCGACCCCGAGGACCCGATCTGGCCGAACCGCGATCGCTTCGTCCTGTCCAACGGCCACGCATCGATGCTGCTATACGCGGTGCTCTTTCTCGCCGGCGTGAAAGCGGTCGACGCCAAATACGAACGTATCGGCGAGCCTGCGGTCAGCCTTGATGACATCAAGCGATTTCGCGAGCTCGGCAGCAAATGTCCGGGGCATCCGGAATATCACCTGACGTCCGGCGTCGAGGCGACCACCGGGCCGCTGGGTCAAGGTGTCGGCATGAGCGTCGGAATGGCGATCGCGGGCCGATGGCTCGCGCGCCACTTCAACCGTCCGGGTTTCACGCTGTTTGACTACGACGTGTACGCGGTCTGCGGCGATGGCTGCATGATGGAGGGCGTCTCGAGCGAGACCGCGTCGCTCGCCGGCCATCTGGAACTCGGCAATCTCTGCTGGATATACGATAGCAACCGCGTGACCATCGAAGGGCACACGAGCCTCGCCTTCAGCGACGACGTCGCCGCGCGCTTTCTGGCCTATGGCTGGAATGTGCGCCGCGTCGGCGACGCCAACGACGCGGAGCGCCTGGCGCAGGCGATCGAGACGTTCAAGCGCACCAACGACGTGCCGACGCTGATCATCGTCGAGAGCCATATCGGCTTTGGCGCGCCGCACAAGCATGACACCAGCGCCGTGCATGGCGAACCGCTTGGCGAGCCTGAGATCCGCTTGACCAAGCGCAGCTACGGCTGGCCGGAAGACGCCAAGTTCCTGGTGCCGGATGGTGTGATCGAACGATTCCGCGACGGTGTCGGCAAGCGCGGGGCGAAATGCCGTGTGGATTGGGAAGCGCTCCTCAAAGCCTACAAGGCCAAGTATCCGGACCTGGCCGACCAGATCGAGCGCATGCAGAAGCGTGAGCTTCCCGACGGGTGGGACAAGGATCTGAAGGGATTTGCCGCCGACCCGAAGGGTATCTCCAGCCGCGATGCGTCGGGTTTGGTCCTCAACATGATCGCGCCCCGCTACCCGTGGCTGATCGGCGGCTCCGCGGACCTTGCCCCGTCGACAAAGACACGTTTGACCTTCAGCGCGGCAGGTGAACTGGAGGCCGAGACGCCGCAAGGCCGCAACATGCATTTCGGCATACGCGAGCAGGCGATGGGCGCAGTCCTGAACGGGCTCGCGCTGTCCAAGATCCGCGCTTTCGGTTCAACCTTCCTCACGTTCTCCGACTACATGAAGCCGCCGATCCGGCTGAGCGCTCTGATGGAAGTGCCGGTCATCTACGTGTTCAGCCACGACTCGATCGGCCTCGGCGAAGATGGGCCGACGCATCAGCCGGTCGAACAGTTGATCGCGCTGCGCAGCATCCCGGGTTTGATCACGATCCGCCCTGCCGACGCCAACGAGGTGCTCGAAGCCTGGCGGACGATCATCTTGCTCAAGCATCAGCCGGCTTGCCTGGTGGTGAGCCGGCAGGCGTTGCCGACCTTCGACCGCACCCGCTACGCATCGGCCGCCGGCGTAAGCCGCGGCGCGTACATTCTTGCGGATACAACCGACGCCAAGCCGGCGGTCATTCTGATCGGAACGGGCAGCGAGGTTTCGCTCTGTCTCGCGGCCCACGAGGAACTCAAACAGGAGGGCGTGCCATCCCGCGTCGTCAGCATGCCGTCCTGGGAATTGTTCGAGCAGCAGGACCGCGCCTACCGCGAACATGTTCTGCCTCCGGACGTCACGGCGCGGGTGTCGGTGGAGATGGGCTCCGTCATCGGCTGGGATCGTTACGTGGGCACGAGCGGCGCCAAGATCGGCATGCATACATTCGGTTCTTCGGCGCCATTGAAGGATGTGCTGAAAAAGTTCGGCTTTACGCCGGACAAGGTTCTGGCGGCCGCCAAGGAGCAGATTGCGGCAAGTCGGGCGGCGAGCCCGGCATCTTGAAGGCGCGTTCGTTCAAACGGAAGCGACGGCGAAAACGTCCACCAGCGCTGCTGTGAAAAGGGGAAGGCACGAATGCAACTCGGCATCATCGGTTTGGGCCGGATGGGCGCCAATATGGCGCTGCGACTCATGCAGGCCGGCCATGAATGCGTGGTCTACGACGTCAGGCCGCAATCGGTGGCGGAGCTCGCCAAGGAGGGGGCGGTCGGCGCCGACTCCATGAAAGACATGGTCGTGAAGCTGAAGCTGCCACGCGCGATATGGATGATGCTTCCAGCGGCGATTGTCGATGAAACGATCGCGACGCTGGCCGGTTTTATGAGCGCGGAGGACGTGCTGATCGACGGCGGCAACTCGTTTTACCAAGACGATATCGCGCGCGCCAAGACGCTTGGACCGAAGGGCATTCACTATGTCGATGTCGGAACCAGCGGCGGCGTGTGGGGCTTGGAGCGGGGTTATTGCATGATGATTGGCGGCGAAGGCGCGGTCGTCCGGCGCCTCGACCCGATTTTCGCGGCGCTGGCGCCTCCAATCGAATCCGCGCCACGCACGCGCGGGCGCGAGAAACGTCCGAGCACGGCCGAGCACGGCTATTTGCACTGCGGACCGGCCGGCGCCGGCCACTTCGTGAAGATGGTCCACAACGGCATCGAATACGGAATCATGGCCGCCTATGCCGAAGGGTTCAACATTCTGCGCAACGCCAACATCGGCGCCCGCGCCGCCACGGTCGATGCCGAAACGGCGCCGCTCGCGAACCCGGAGGCTTATCGATACGATCTCGACGTCGGAGAAATCGCCGAAGTTTGGCGGCGGGGCAGCGTGATCGCGTCCTGGCTTCTCGATCTTGCCGCGGATGCGCTGTTCCACGACCCCGATCTGGCGCAGTTCCAGGGCCGGGTGTCGGACTCGGGCGAAGGGCGCTGGACCCTCAAAGCGGCCATCGACGAAGGCGTGCCGGCGCATGTGTTGAGCGCTGCGCTTTATGACCGGTTTGCGTCCCGCGGCGAGGCAGATTTCGCGAACAAGATGCTGTCGGCCATGCGCCACGAATTCGGCGGTCATGCCGAGAAAAAGGCGACGAAGTAAGGGGAATCAAATTTCGGGGAAGTCCGAATGACAAAGGCACCACGATCGGACGCATTGGTTTTGTTCGGCGCGAGCGGCGACCTCGCGCACAAGAAGATCTTGCCTGCGCTCTATGCGATGTGTGCTCGGGGCAAGCTTGATGTCCCGCTCGTGGGGGTAGCCAAGTCCGGTTGGACGCTTGATGATTTCAAGGCGCATACGCGGGACGCCATCAGCGCCGTCAAAGGCGTCAAAGAACAGATCGCCAGCAAGCTTATCGGCTCGCTGCGCTACGTCGATGGCGACTATCGAGATGCCGATACTTTCAAGCGGATGCGTATCGCGCTCGAGGGCAGCCAACGGCCGCTGCACTATCTCGCGATCCCGCCGAGCATGTTTCCGACCGTCATTGAAGGCCTGGGCAGCTCTGGATGCGCACAAGATGCGCGTGTCGTCATTGAAAAGCCGTTCGGTCGCGACCTCGCGTCCGCGCGGGCGCTGAATGTCACGCTGCACAAGGTTTTTGAGGAAGACTCGATATTCCGCATTGATCATTATCTTGGCAAGGAGCCGGTGCAGAACCTGCTCTACTTTCGGTTTGCCAACTCGTTTCTCGAGCCGATTTGGAACCGCAACTACGTGCACAGCGTCCAAATCACGCTTGCGGAGGAATTCGGCGTCGCCGGCCGCGGGCAGTTCTATGACGAGGTCGGAGCGATCCGCGACGTCATTCAAAACCACCTTCTGCAAATCGTTGCGATCCTGGCGATGGAATGTCCGATCAGCACCGAAAGCACCTATTTGCGCGACGAGAAGGTCAAGGTGTTCAATGCGATTAGGCCGCTAGACAAGTCGCAATTCGTGCGCGGCCAGTTCCGCGGCTATCGTAAGGAGCCCGGCGTCGCCGTCGATTCGATGGTGGAAACGTTTGCGGCCCTGCAGCTGTATGTCGACTCGTGGCGGTGGCAGGGCGTGCCTTTTCTGGTGCGCGCCGGCAAATGTCTGCCGGTGACGGCGGTCGAGGCGATCGTGGAGCTGCATTATCCGCCGCAGGTCGTCTTCAATGCGGAAACGCCGAGCCTGCCTAACTATTTCCGCTTCCAGTTGAGTCCGAGCGTGGTGATTGCTCTCGGCACCCGGGTCAAGGCGTCTGGGGAAGCCATGACCGGGGAGCAGGTCGAACTCTGCGTCTCGCATCAAAGCGGCGATGAGATGGAAGCCTATGAGCGGTTGATCGGCGACGCCATGAAGGGCGACCTGACGCTGTTTTCGCGTGAGGACAGCGCCGAGGCGCAGTGGCGGATCGTCGATTCGATTTTGGGATTGGACACGCCGCTTTATGAATACGAGCCGGGCACCTGGGGGCCGCCGCAAGCCGATGAGATCGCGAGGAAGATGGGCGGCTGGCGCGATCCGATCGTGCCGGGCGCGTTAAGCCTCCCGCCGAAGATAAAGAAGGTCGCGCCGGTGTGAGACTGCTTGTATTCGACGGAGATGAAGCGACGGCGCAGCACGCCGCTGTGCTGATCGCAAGCAAAGCCCGGGAAGCGATCGCGGCGCGCGGACGCGCGTGTCTTGCGCTCAGCGGCGGGCGGACGCCGTGGATCATGATGCGCGTCCTCGCGGCGCAAGAGCTGTCCTGGCGCGACGTCCATATCTTCCAAGCCGACGAGCGTGTGGCGCCGCTGTCCAGCGCAGACCGCACGCTGACGCATTTGCGCGAGGCGCTGTTGTCGCTTGCGCCGTTGCGGCCAGAGCAGGTGCATCCGATGCCGGTCGACGACGACGATCTCGCCGCGGGCGCCCGGCGTTATGAGGCGACGCTTAAACAGGTTGCCGGCACGCCGCCCGTGCTGGATCTCGTTCATCTCGGTCTTGGACCCGACGGGCATACGGCGTCGCTGGTCCCCAATGATCCCGCGCTCGACGTCACGGCGGCTGATGTGACGATCAGCGGCCCTTATCAGGGCCATCGCCGTATGACCCTGACTTATCCAATCCTCCATCGGGCCGCGACGGTTCTTTGGCTGGTGACCGGAGCGGGTAAAGCGGAGGCGCTGAAGCGCCTTTACGCGGGCGACGCCAGCATTCCGGCCGGCCGGGTGAGACGCGATCGCGCAATCATTCTCGCCGACAAACTGGCGGCATCGCTCCTGCCCGAACATGCGGACGCAGACGGCAAAGCAACAGCCTCAGAGCCGAATAATTGATGCGTCGTCCGCGTCATGTCCCCTGCCTTGATCCGCGTTGACCTTGCACGGGACGCCCCGCCACCGGTTGCACGTCCACCGCTTTCGGTACGAACCGGGCCTCCCGGCAGCGCCCATGACCTCCGGCAACTTGTGGCCGCTCGGCGCCCGGTCGCTGGCGATGACCTCAGAGCTGTGGCAGCATGAGGCCGGCATCCTGGCCCCGCCGCCCAAAGAAAGTCCATCCTCGGGAGGCGCGGCAAGGCTGAGTGAAGCATTCAACGGTCGCGCAGGTGAGGCGCGGGTCGGAGAGACGCGGAGGAGAGAGCGGGGATTTACTATGCCTTGTCTCCGCGAAAGGACTCGATGGCTGACTATTATCCACTGATCGCGAGGGCCGTTGAGGGCCTACAGAACGTCTACGATCGCCGCAGGCTCTACGAACGCGGCCGAAACACGCTCATTGCGGAATTGGAAGCCGTGAGGCCAGCCCTCAGCCAATCGGTCATCACGAAGGAGCTGCTCGCGTTCGAAGAAGCGATCCGCAGGGTCGAGGCGGAGTTGGCATACCGCGCCCACGACTCGGACTGAGCGGGCCAGTTTGCGGGGGCCATGCCCGCCCGCGGCCTTGCCGATAGCCCCGGCAACATGCGCTCGTGCCGCATGCGCTCGCTCCGTGTGAAGTCGGAGCCGCGCTAGCGATCGCAGCAAAAAACCCGGCTCCCGTCCGACGACGGGAGCCGGGCCACTTAGGGGATATTCCGAACGTGTCAGTACCGCGCGACGACCGGCCCCTTGCCCCAGGGCAATTTGCCGATCGGAGCCTTACCGACCGCGACAGGCGCGGGCGGAGGCACTGGCTCTCGGCGCGGCAGATCGGCCGCAATTGCGCTGCCGACCATCGCGATTGACACAACGGCTCCAACCACAAGCTTCAGCACTGGACCCTCCCACCGTTCCTGGATGCAGTTGCTACACGCGGGGGACGGTATTGGGCGAAAGTGTTCTTTTTCATACGAAATATGGTGAAGAGGGCGTTTAACGGCGTTTAACGGCGTTTAACGCCATTTCATTAGAATCCTGTTGCGGATTTGCCACCCCCCTTCCATAGCGGCACCGGCGCGGCCGCGGGCGAATTGGCGCGACGCACGCGGGAGATAGAGGGTGGGGCGACCAAAACAAAAAACGAGCGCGCGAATTGGCTTTTTTGATCTGCCGCAAGGGCACTAAGGCAATCCGGAGTTACGTGCGATTATCGGAATATTTATTTGCGGGTGATCAGAAATGCAGACAACCTACATCATCTGCGCCGAAATTGATGCCGAGGAAAACGTTGCCACCGGTCTCTATGCCAGCGATTGGTTCAACTGCGGCATTAACGAGAACTCCCAGCGCTACCCGTCTGCCGATGCGGCCCTGTTGGCGGCGCAATATGCCTATCGAGGGCCGGATATCGGTGGCGTCGGTTGCCGTGTTTGGGCGAGGCAGGCCGCGTAGCTCGGAGCGCAACCTCGGGACGAAGCTATCGTCGCGCCGCGGTGTGGGCCGAGTGCGGAGCGGTCGGGCGCGCATGGGCATTGTGAATTGCTGGAGTGGCGGAGGGAGAGGAACTATATCCCAACATTCTCTCGCAGGATTTCGCTCCAATTGTCACGGCCTCGCGGCCGCATGGCCGACGGCATGACTCTGCTGTCCTGGCGATCTCCTATGGTCGCATTCGAAACTTTATTATCCTTACGACCGATTACCGCAAGCCGCCTATCGCCTGTTCGCGGCTCACCCGGATAATATCGGCCGTATAGAGTCGAGTTCTTCAATGACGAAGTTGAAAAAGGCGGATACTCGGGGCGTACTCCGCAGCTCTGGAAGCGTCAGGAGGCGCCAGCTTCTCGCAAGCTCCGGTATCGGCCCCAGAACGCGCACAAGATCCTCGTCGGAGTCGCCCAGCGCAGTCGGTAGCGGGGCCAGACCGATCCCTGACTTCACGGCGTAAACCAAGCCGAGCACGCTGTTGTTGCGAGCCACGATCTTGGCGTCGGGCGCGACTTGATTGAGCCATTTTGCGGCGCGATGGTTGGCCATCGACTCATCAAGCCCGATGACGGAGTGGCGATTGAGGTCTTCGATCCGCTCCGGCTTGCCATGGCGTTCGATATATTTTGGGCTGGCGTAGACGGCCCAGATCGAATCCGCGATCTTGCGTCCAACAAGCTTGTCATCGTCGGTGTCGCCGGAGCGCAGCGCAATGTCGGCTTCCCCCTTGGCCAGGTCGACATAATGATCACTCATCACAAACTCGACGCGGAGCCCCGGGTAAAGGGCATGAAATCGGTCGAGAAGCGATGATTTTCTGAGGAGGAAGACCAAGGGCTCGGGACAAGCCACCCGGATAATGCCGACGAGATTTCGTTTCGACTCCACTAGATGCTGCTCGAAGACCTTCACCGCTTCCTCGACTCGCTCCGCGTATGAGCGCATCTCCTCGCCAAATTCAGTCAGACGGTAGCCTGTTGGATGGCGCTGTACGAGCCGACGCCCGATGCACCGCTCTAATTCGATGAGCCGTCGTTGGACCGTGGACTGGCTCAATCCAAGTGATCTTCCCGCGGCCAACGTGCTGCCGTGACGGGCGACCGCAAGAAAGTGCCGCAAATCGTTCCAGTCGAACATCGAGTGGTTATGCACTTCTGCGGCCCGCTTTTGCAACCCTGCGGCTGCCGCAACACCGGGAGACGGGTGTAAGAGACCCTCTCAACCGATGGAGCAGATGTCATGACCGCAGCGCCACTCTTCGATCCGGAGAAATTCAAGGCCGCCGCGCGCGAGCAATGGAACCAGTCCGCGAAAGGCTGGAACGACAAAAGCGCGCAAGTCCGGGACTGGCTTCGGGATTCGACCAGCGCCATGATCGACATGGCAAATATAAAAACGGGCTCGCGTGTCCTGGACGTCGCTGCCGGCGCCGGCGATCAGACCCTCGACATTGCAAAACGCATAGGCCCGAGCGGCTCTGTGCTGGCCACCGATCTCTCTCCGGCTATTCTGGAATACGCAAAGGACAATGTGCAACGCGCCGGATACAACAATGTGGAGACCAAGGCTGTCGACGGGGAAAATCTTGGCGTCGAAGAAGCAAGTTTCGATGCGGCGGTCTGCCGGCTTGGCTTGATGTTCTATCCCGACCCGGCCAAAGGATTGCGCGAAATATTCCGCGCGTTGAAGCCAGGCGGTCGGGCCTGCACAATGGTGTTTTCCTCGCCCGACAAGAACCCTTGTGTCGCCATCCTGGTCTCGACTGCGTTCGAGCACGCCGGCCTGCCGCCGCGCGATCCCTATCAGCCGGGCGGGTTGCTCAGTCTCGGCAAGCCCGGACTGATCGATGAGTTGTTCGAGAAGGCCGGCTTCTCGGAGGTGGCGACGACCAAAATCCTGGCGCCCTTCAGGCTTCCCTCGGCGAAAGATTATCTCGACTTCATACGCACATCAGCCGGACCAATCCTGCAGATTCTGGGCAAACTTGACGAGACCAGGAAACAGGCAGCGTGGGCCGAGATCGAAGACAAGCTCAGTGCATTCGTCACGGCCAGCGGATGGGAAGGCCCGAACGAGTTGCTGCTCACTGCTGGGCGGCGGTGAGCGCCCTCTCAACGTTACCATGCTCGTGCGATTGCCAATGAGATGAATGCCCGCGGCAAGCACGTCGGCAACCTGCCCTTAACAGCCGACGCCGAGAATTCGTCGGTCCCGATTGAATGACCGGTGGCTTCACGAGATGCTCGCGCTCGGAAGCTCTGCGCGTCAGAGCGAAAAGCTGCGTGTTGTAGCGAAATTCTGCGTAGTGGCGGGCCATGCTCGATGAAGATGAGCAATATTCCTACGCTATTTCACTATGATCTTCTGAATCACGACGACGCCTGCAGCCCGCGCCGCAGGTTCGTGAAAGTTCTTTTTCGCCAGGAATTTGCTGGGCTATCAATCCGATCAGTTTGGCCGGTGCGAGCGTAGGCTGCCCGGTATTGCGCTCAAGCGCCTCTGCCTAGGCCAAGAGATCGGTGCCGGCCGCCAGCAGGTCGAGCGTGCGGACATTTGACGTTCTCGATGGAGGAGGAGGAACCGGATTGCGGATAGTTCCGGCGGGCGGTTCGCCCATCAAATCCATTGCCCGACATGCGGTTCAGCGCCA
>JBAPYK010000023.1:0-7486 GCA_049284695.1 Rhodoplanes sp.
GCGCCATGTCGTTCCCTCACCAAAGATAGAAGAATGCGAAGATGAACACCCACACCAGATCGACGAAGTGCCAATACAAGCCCATGATCTCGACATTCTCGTAGCGGCCTTTCCGCCCGGTCATGAAGCCTGCGCGCCCGGTGTCGAAATCGCCGCGCCATACTTTGTGGGCGATGATCAACAGGAAGATGACCCCGATGGTCACGTGGGTGCCGTGGAACCCGGTGATCATAAAGAAGGCCGAGCCGAACTGCGCCGCGCCCCAGGGATTTTCCCAGGGGCGGACGCCCTCGCTGATCAGCTTGGTCCACTCGAAGGCCTGCATGCCGACGAAGGTCGCGCCGAACGCCGCGGTCGCCAGCATCAGGATCGCAGTCTTCTTGCGGTCGCGCCGATAGCCGTAATTGACCGCCATGGCCATCGTGCCGCTGGACGAGATCAGCACGAAGGTCATGATCGCGATCAGGATGAGGGGGACTTCCTGTCCGCCGATATCGAGGGCGAAGACCTTGCTCGGATTCGGCCACGGCACGGTGGTCGACATCCGCACCGTCATGTAGGAGATGAGGAAACAGCTGAAGATGAACGTGTCGCTCAGGAGGAAGATCCACATCATGGCCTTCCCCCAGGACACCCTCTTGAATGCGCGCTGGTCGGACGACCAGTCCGCGACAAAGCCTTCCATGCCCGGAAGCAGCTTTTGGGGTTGTCCCGTATTCGCCACCGCAGTCTCGGCCATTGTTTTTCGACCTATCTCGCGCCTTTGATAACCGACGTGCAGAATTCAATGAAATTGGCGAGCGACGCGTCCGCCCCCAGCAACAGTAGGCCAAACACGATCAGCCAGATCAAGAGCAGAAAGTGCCAGTAGACGGTGCAGAGCTCGATGCTCATGCGCAACTTCGCAACCGCAACTCCGCGCCATGCTTTGACGGTCGTCCGCCCCAAGGCAACCATTCCGCCGAGCAAATGCAACCCGTGCAGCGCGGTGAGCACATAGAAGAACGTGTTGGCGGGGTTGCTCGCCAGGTAATAGCCGGTGGCGTCCAATTGTCGCCACGCGACGAATTGACCGGCGAGGAAGGCGAAGGCGAGAACTCCCGCCGCGAGGAGGCCGGTCTGCGCGCCCTCGAGGTCGCCGCGGCGCGCATTGACCTGCGCCCACTGCAACGCGACGCTGCTCAAAATCAGCAAGCCCGTATTGAACCACAGCACGGTCGGGACCGGCAGCGGCCGCCAGTCCCCGGTGTCCATGCGGATGAGATAGGCGGATAGAAAAAGCGCAAACAGCGAGCCCACCACCGCAAGGAAGACGCCCAGTCCGATCTTCGCGGCCGGCAAATGCGATGCGCCGGTCCCCGGGACTTCGCCAGCCAAGCCCTCCTCCAGCCACGGCTTGGAGAACAGCCGCTGCCGCGACAGCCACCAGATGATGATGGCTGCAATGATCGCGACGAAGAGGAGGACGAAGACCACGGACCACCTTACGCCGCGCGCACGGCCGCTGGCGGCACGTTCTGCGGGATGAAGTCCTCCTTCGCGCCGGGCACGCTGTAGTCGTAGGCCCAGCGGTAGACGACGGGCAGTTCCTTGCCCCAGTTGCCGTGCCCGGGCGGGGTCTCAGGGGTCTGCCATTCGAGCGTCGTCGCCCGCCATGGATTGCCGCCCGCCTCTTTGCCGTGGCGCAAGCTCCAGGCCAGGTTGAACAGAAAGATGATCTGCGCGACGCCCACGATCAGCGCCATGACAGTGATGAACGCGTTGAGATCATGCGCCGAGGGCGGCACGAAGTTCATGTCGCTGACGTCGAAATAGCGACGCGGAATGCCCATCAGCCCGACATAGTGCATCGGGAAGAAGATTGCGTAGGCGCCGAGGAAGGTGATCCAGAAATGGATCTTGCCCAGCGTCTCGTTCAGCATGCGCCCGGTGATTTTCGGGTACCAGTGGTAGATCGCGCCGAAAATCACCATGATCGGCGCAACCCCCATCACCATGTGGAAATGGGCGACGACGAACATCGTGTCCGACAACGGCACGTCCACGCTGACGTTGCCGAGGAACAGGCCGGTCAGGCCGCCATTCACGAAGGTGACGATGAAGGCGAGCGAGAACAGCATCGGCAGCGTCAAATGGATGTTGCCACGCCACAGCGTGAGCACCCAGTTGTAGACTTTGATCGCCGTCGGCACGGCGATGATGAGCGTCGTGGTGGCGAAGAAGTAGCCGAAATACGGGTTCATCCCGCTCACATACATGTGGTGCGCCCACACAACGAAGCTGAGCGCGCCGATGATCACGATCGCCCACACCATCATGCGATAGCCGAAGATATTCTTGCGCGCGTGGGTTGCAATCAGGTCGGAGACGATGCCGAACGCGGGCAACGCGACGATGTAGACCTCGGGATGGCCGAAGAACCAGAACAGGTGCTGAAACAGGATCGGACTGCCGCCGCCATATTTCAGTTGCTCGCCCATGGAGATCAGGGTCGGCATGAAGAAACTGGTGCCGAGCAACCGGTCGAGCAGCAGCATCACCGCGCCGACGAATAGGGCGGGGAAGGCGAGCAGCGCGAGCACGGTGGCGGTGAAGATTCCCCAGACGGTGAGGGGCATCCGCATGAGCGTCATGCCGCGGCAACGCCCCTGCAGGACGGTCACCACATAATTCAGACCGCCCATGGTGAAGCCGATGATGAACAGGGCGAGCGACGCCAGCATCAGGATAATGCCGCCGGTCTCTCCCGGGGTGCCGGTGAGAATCGCTTGCGGCGGATAAAGCGTCCATCCGGCGCCGGTCGGGCCTTCGGGCAGGAAAAAGCTCGCCGCCAGAACCAACACCGCAAGCAGATAAACCCAGTAGCTCAGCATATTCACAAAGGGAAACACCATGTCGCGCGCGCCGAGCATCAGCGGGATCAGGTAGTTTCCGAAGCCGCCGAGGAACAGCGCGGTCAGCAGATAGATCACCATGATCATGCCATGCATGGTGATGAATTGGAGATACTGGCTCGAGTCGATGAATGAGAAGACGCCGGGGAATCCGAGCTGAAGCCGCATCAGCCACGACAAGACCAGGGCCACCAGCCCGATCGCGATCGCCGTCAGCGAGTACTGGATGGCAATGACCTTGGCGTCCTGACAGAAGACATATCGGGTCCACCAGCTATGAGCGTGAGGTAGCTCGACGTCTTCAACTTCCGCAGGCGGCGGGACATAGTTTTCTTTGCCCAGAGCGACATCGGCCATCAGCGTTTCCTCCTAAACTCAAGTTCCGTGACGGGCGCGTCTGCGCACACCGCCTCGGGTAAATCCGGCTTGTCCAGTTACGGCCGGGGCGCGTCCGTCGCTGCCGCCGTCTTCGACCGCGCCGAAATCTGCGCGAAGGTCGGCTGCTGCTCCAACCAAGCCTGATTTTTCTCTTGCTCTTCGACGACGACCCTGCCGCGCATTTGCGAGTGTCCAACGCCGCATAGTTCGGCGCAGAGAACGTCGAAGGTGCCCGTCCGCGTCGGGGTAAGCCAGTAATAGGTCACGATGCCAGGAACCATATCCATCTTCGCCCGGAATTCAGGCACGTAGAAATCATGCAGAACATCAATGGAGCGGAGCAAGACCTTGATCGGCTTGCCAATAGGCAAGTGGAGGTCGTCGCTTTCGATAATGATGTCGTCTTGTCCGGCGGGATCATTGGGGTCTACGCCGAGAGGGTTGTCCGTACTTATGTTCTTGACGTCGGACTTCCCCAGTTTTCCGTCTTTGCCGGGAAGGCGGTAGCTCCATTGCCATTGGCGCCCAATGACCTCGACGTCGGTCGCGTCCTTCGGCACGGAGATGAATTGGTGCCAGACATAAAGGCCGGGTGCGAGCATGGCCGCGACCCCCAGCGCCGTTCCAATAGTGAGCCATCCCTCGAGTTTTTTGTTCTCAGGCTCGTATTCCGCCCGCGCATCTTTCCGGTAGCGGAACCGGAATACGCAGTAGCTCAGGAAGACGACGACGCCGGTGAAAGCGATGCCGGTAATCCAAAAGGTGATGATGATCGTATCGTCGATGGAACCCCAATTTGAGGCGATCGGCGTCCACCACCATGGGCTAAAAACGTGAAATAAGACCGAGCCAACGGCGACAAGAACAAATACTAGCGCCACACCCATCGATGAGTCACCCCTGCCTTCTAAGGCTGCGGATGCGAAATGCCCAGGCTGGTTGTGCTGTTGTTATCGCCTGCTCAGCAAACTTTCCCCGGGCCGCGGAAGCTTCCGCGCCGCCGCGCCAGCGCCCTTCCAACCATCGCATTCCCCAACACAGTATTCGCTCATAGCCAAGATGGGCCGATAACGTTCCTCACATTTTGTTGAACGACGACGGGGCACATCGAATGATTATGGCGCATCAAAGCGCGTGGGGAACGCTGACCCTACCCCGTCACCTACAGGCACCCCACGACGCGAGGGGAATCCCTGGCGTAACATCGCCGGCGGTCTCGGAATGCTTTTCGGTTCACCGCGCACTGCCGCGGTTATCCTCCTTCGTCCAAAGGCCGATTGTGGTCCGCATAATTGGCGTATCATGAATGAGTTCTCCAGGTTTTCTTCTCCTGAGACAACGGAGTAGGGCATTATGCGCGTCGCAATGATCGGCGCCGGCTATGTGGGCCTCGTGTCCGGGGCGTGTTTTGCCGCGTTCGGGCACTACGTCACATGCGTCGATAAAGACCCGGAAAAAATTGAAGCGCTGCGCGGCGGCGCCATCCCGATCTACGAGCCCGGTCTTTCCGATATGGTCGCCGCCAACATGCGAGAGGGGCGGCTCAGCTTCACGACCGAAGTCGCTGCGAGCGTGCAGGAGGCCGACGTCGTCATGATCGCCGTCGGCACGCCGTCGCGCCGCGGCGACGGCCATGCCGACCTCAATTACGTCTTCGCCGCCGCGCGCGAGATCGCGAACGCGCTGACGGGGTTCACCGTGGTGGTCACGAAGTCGACCGTGCCGGTCGGCACCGGCGACGAGGTCGAACGCATCATCCGGCAGATGCGGCCGAACGCTGACGTCGTGGTGGTCTCGAACCCCGAATTCCTGCGCGAGGGAGCGGCCATCCAGGATTTCAAGCACCCGGACCGGATCGTCATCGGCAGCGATGATGAGCGGGGGCGGGAGGTGATGGCCGAGCTTTACCGTCCGCTCTACCTCAACGCCGCGCCGCTCCTGCAGACCAGCCGGCGCGCAGCCGAGCTAATTAAGTATGCGGCCAACGCCTTTCTCGCCACCAAGATCACCTTCATCAACGAGATCGCCGACCTGTGCGAAAAGGTTGGGGCCGATGTGAAGGAGGTGGCGCGCGGCATCGGGCTCGACAATCGCATCGGCACCAAGTTCCTGCACCCCGGACCGGGGTTCGGCGGCTCCTGCCTGCCGAAGGACGCCCTTGCGCTCATCAAGACCGCGCAGGATTACGATTCGCCCCTACGCATCGTCGAGACGGTCGTCGCCGTCAACGACGTGCGGAAGCGGGCGATGGCGCGGAAGGTGGCGGCTGCGCTCGGCGGTTCCGTGCGCGGCAAGCTGATCGCCGTTCTCGGCCTCACCTTCAAGCCGAACACGGACGACGTCCGCGAAGCGCCCTCAATCGCGGTGATCACCGCGCTCCAGGACATGGGGGCGAGGGTCCGCGCCTATGATCCCGCCGGTATGGAGCAGGCGAAAAAGGTGATCGAGAGCGTCGAATACGCCGCTGGGCCGTATGAATGCGCGGAGGACGCCGACGCCCTCGTCATCGTGACCGAGTGGGAGCAGTTCCGCGCGCTCGATCTCAAGCTTCTTCACCGGTTGATGGCGAGGCCGATCGTGGTCGATCTTCGCAAGATCTATCGGACCGAGGAAATGGCGCGGCACGGGTTCGTCTATTTGAGCGTGGGAACCGCCGTCGAGCAGCCGCAGCCCCCGGCTTCGCCGCGCATGCGCATTCCCGCGACTTGATCGGTCCGCGACTGACGGGCCGGCATTGACGAGCGACCCGCGACGACAAGGACCGGGCATTGCAAACGGCTGAGGCAAAATGTATCAGGCAGGCCCAATCGTTAGGTCAAGTTGCAATGGCCGTTGAGATCGAACGCAAGTTTCGCGTGATCGACTCCGCATGGATGTCGTCGGTGACGCGCAAGCGCGGTATTCGGCAAGCCTATTTGACCAAGAACGGCCGCGTTTCGGTTCGGATCCGTATCGATGGCGGGGACAGAGCCACCTTGACCATCAAGACGGCGCAGCCGGGCGTCTCGCGCCAAGAATATGAATACGACATCCCGGTCGCCGACGCGGAGGAACTGCTCGAACTGCGCGACGGCGCGGTGATCGAAAAAACGCGGCACGACGTCCCGATCGGCGACGTTGTGTGGGAGATCGATGTCTTCGCCGGCGAAAACTCCGGGCTGGTGATTGCCGAGGTCGAACTCGTCAACGACGACCAGGAATTTCGCCGACCGTCCTGGGTGGGCGAGGAGATCACGCATGATCGGCGCTTCTACAACGCCGATCTGGCGAAACGCCCGTTCGGGAGTTGGTAGGCCATTGCGCCGATCGGGTTTTCGGCGCTCGCTCAACCGTAGCGGCCGGTGACGAAATTCAGACATTGCATGGTCTGCGGCCGGACAAAAACCTGTTCAGTGTCGCCGACCTCCAAGACTTCGCCCAGATGGAAGAAGGCCGTGCGCTGGGCGACCCGAGCCGCCTGTTGCAGATTGTGCGTAACGATGACGATCGTGAAGCGCTCGCGCAACTCGTCGATAAGTTCTTCGACATGCGCGGTCGCGACCGGATCGAGCGCCGAACAAGGCTCGTCCATTAGGAGCACTTCCGGATTGGTCGCGATCGCGCGCGCAATGCATAGCCGTTGCTGTTGACCACCCGACAGATCGGTTCCCGCCTCGCCCAGCCGGTCTTTCACCTCGGTCCACAGCCCCGCGGCGCGCAGCGCATGTTCGACCAGTTCGTTCGCCTCTCTGCGGTTGGAAACGGCGCCCACGATTTGCGCGCCGTAGGCGATATTAGCGTAGATTGACCAGGGAAACGGGTTCGGTTTCTGGGCGATCCAGCCGAACCGGGCGCGCAGCAACGGCGGATCGACGTCGTCGGCATAGATGTCGGCCCCGTCCATGCGGATGCGTCCCTCCATCCGGGCATTTTCGATGAGTTCGTTGGTGCGATTGAGACAACGCAGCAGCGTGCTCTTGCCGCAGCCGGAGGGGCCGATAAAAGCCAAGACCTCGTTCTTGAAAACATCGAGCGAAACATGCTTGAGCGCTTGTTTCGCGCCATACCAGAAGCTCACATCCTCCACTTCGATTTTGATCGGATGGGCGATGTCGTGGCTGGGAAGCGGGCCAAGATGAATGCGGCTATTGGGCGAGGAAACTAACATTTTATTATAATCGATGGTCCCCAGCCCACGCTCATTGCGTCAGATCAAAATAACTGTGAAAGGCCAA
>JBAPYK010000024.1:0-77093 GCA_049284695.1 Rhodoplanes sp.
ATTGGCCGGCGAGACCGACAATCGGGCCGCATCCGGCTAGAATGCGACAATGACTTGATTCGGCGGAGCGAGAGCGATGCGGAAAGTCTTCCTTGGCGGACTGGTCCTCGCCGTTTTGATCGGGAGCGCACTATGGGCGTTCGTCATGTTGTCTGGCGAATCGACGACGACCCGGCGTCCGGCGCTCACCGAGACGGCGCCACTGAAAGCGGCGTCACGAGTCTCCACCGTCTTCGTTCCAATCGCGATCGCCAACAAGGCGATCCGCGACGCAATGGAGCCTCAAGCCCCGCGCAATCTCGCCGGCAAACGCGAGCTTCCGCTGAGCGAGCTTCTGGGCAAGGCCGACGTCGACTGGACCATTGACCGTGGTCCGCTGGCGATCGATGGCCGCTCCCAGCTGCTCGCCGTCACAACAACCATCGGCGGGCAGGTGCGCGTTACCGGGCAAGTCGGCAATCAGATCGGCCAGATCGGAGACCTGATCGGGGGCGACATCGGCCGCGCCGTAGGCAATCTGGCCGGCAAGCCGTTTGACCAGAAGCTTGATATTAACGGCAACGTCACGATCACCGCGAAGCCGGTCTTGACGCCGAATTGGCGGATCGATCCCAACCTTGCCGCCAAAGTCGCGCTCGCCGACCGCACGATGGACATCTCGGGCTTCAAGTTCGACGCGACGAAAGAAGTGAAGCCGTATCTCGATCGAGCCGTCGATCAAGAGATGGCAAGGCTCGGCGCCCAACTTCGCGACGACCCGACGTTGGAGCAGACGGCGCAGCGAGAATGGGCGAAGATGTGCCGCTCGATCTCGCTCGGCGCGGCGGGACCGGACATGCCCGCGCTGTGGCTCGAGGTAAAGCCGACGCGCGCGATTGCGGCGCAGCCCAGGATCGATCCGAACTGGGTGATCCTCACGCTCGGCATGCACGCCGAGACGCGGGTCGTATCGAGCGAAACCAAGCCGAGCTGCCCGTTCCCGGCCAAGCTCGAGCTGGCGCCGCCGACCGACAGCGGCAAGATCGCGATCGCGGTTCCCATCGACCTGCCGTTCACCGAGCTTAATCGCCTTCTCGACGCGCAGCTCAAGGGAAAGACGTTTCCCGACAAAGCGGACGCGCCGGTGCACGTGACCGTGCACCAGGCGACGCTCGCCGCCTCCGGCGACCGGCTGCTGATCGCGCTCAAGGTCAAGGCCACGGAGCAAAAGAGCTGGTTGGGGCTGGGCGCCGACGCCGACGTGTTCGTCTGGGGCAAGCCCACCTTGGACAGCAAGGCGCAGATCCTGCGTTTCACCGACCTGACGGTCGATGTCGAGTCGGAAAGCGCCTTTGGACTGGCCGGGGCCGCCGCTCGCGCCGCCATTCCCTATGTGCAAAGCACGCTCGAGGAGCAGGCGGTTATCGATCTCAAGCCGATGGCGTCGAGCGCCCGCAAGAGCATCGAGGCGGCGATCGCCGACTTTCAGAAACAGGCCGACGGCATGAAGGTGGAAGCCGCGGTCACCGGCATCCGACTCGCGGCCATTGAGTTCGACGCAACGACGCTGCGTGTGACCGCCGAGGTCGAGGGCACCGCTCGAGCGGCTCTGACCAAGCTGCCGTAATAAACCGAGATCGATCGGCCGACCCGCCGCCGCCGTGAGCGGCCTGAGAGATAGGTGACACTTCGTACCGGACACATGGGTAACACTTTTCGCCATTTGGCGGGAGGTGTTGATGCCGTGGACAGCGAGTTCGGTGATGGAGGAACGCCTGCGCTTTGTCGCCCGCCTGCTGGACGGTGAGAGCATGACGGAGGTGTGCCGGGAGTTCGGCATATCCCGCAAGACCGGCTACAAGATTTTCGACCGCTACAAGGAGCACGGGCTTGCCGCCCTGACCGATCGCTCGCGGCGGCCGCGTCTACGGGAAGTACTGGGATTGCGATGGGAGTGGATCGATTTCGAGCGCAAGCTAATATCCAAAGGAGTTCCCCCGGCTCTGCCGGTCGCGTTTTTTGATCTTGTCAAAGCCAATTCGGTGATTGATGAATAGCAGGCGGCGCGCCAAGGAAGACCGACCCGATTTGTGGCGGAGGCGGTGCAGACACCTTCATACGTTATGACGATCGGACAAGGACCTTCATTTGATCCGAGGTCGCTTCTCGCCAAACTCGGCGAGGGCGGCACGCTCGGAAAATACGGCAAGGGTCGGGTTGTTTTTTCGCAGGGCGATCCGGCGGACGCGGTCTTCTACGTCCAGAAGGGCAAGGTCAAGGTCACCGTTGTTTCGGAGCAAGGGAAAGAGGCGGTCATCGCGCTTCTGGGAGTCGACGATTTTTTCGGGGAAGCCTGCCTGGCTGGACAGGCGACGCGCATCGCGACGGTGGTCGCTTTGGCAGAATCCAACATCGTGAGAATTGAGAAGGCCGCCATTGTTCGCCTAATCCAGGCCGAGCCGGCGTTTTCCGAGATGTTCATCGCGTATCTGTTGGATCGGACTATCCGCGTGGAGGCCGACCTCGTCGATCAGCTGTTCAATTCGAGTGAGAAACGGCTCGCGCGGCTGCTTCTGCTGCTGGCGAATTTCGGCAAGGAGGGAAGGCCCGAACCGCTGATCGCCAAGATCAGTCAGGAGACGCTGGCGGACATGATTGGCACCACGCGCTCCCGCGTCAGCTTTTTCATGAACAGGTTTCGTGACTTGGGCTTTATCGATTACAACGGCGGCATAAGGGTTCATAGTTCACTGTTGAACGTGATACTGCTCGATCAACCGCACATAAAAACGTGAACGTGAACGGCTGACCGGGCCTCCCGTGCTCTCCAGCGGGCCTCGCCGTTGCGCTGAATTCTAAGACAGGCCAGAGGCTTACGCCGCCTGGCCCTGCTGTCCGAGCCGCAGCGGCGGACGGTCCGCGTGCCGTCATCGATGTGTGCACTTTTGTACAGTTTTTTTGTCCAATGCGTTTTTTATTCGATCGCCCCTGCTTAGGGGCTCACGTGCCAAACATCGTCGCCATCAGTGAAAGGAGTTCCGTTTCCTGCCGCACAGCAGTCAATGTGATTGCAATTTCAACGTGAGAAGCACGGATGTCGGCAGTGACCCGAATTCTCTTGGCGAATGAGCCCGGCGTTTATCGCACCGGCCTGCGCATTTTTATCCGGAAAAGACTCCAAGATGCCGAGGTAGTCGAGACGAGCGACCCCGTCGAGGGTTTTCTCGAAGTTCGGCGCGGAGAGTCTTTCGACTTGGTCCTGATGGGCCCTAATACCTCAGGCGTAAGCTCGCTCAATGCGCTGAAAACATGGAAGGAAATCTATACGGCGAGCCGCTTCGCCATCGTCTCGGCTTTTGATAGTCGTGAGCAGATTCTTGCCAGTCTTGCCGGCGGTTTCCACGGCTTCATTTCGAAACATCAGTCCGACGACGAAATTGTTTGCGCTATCAATGATCTGTTATCCGGACGCATCTACGTTCCCTGGTCGCTTATGAAGGCGAATGCTCCAGTTCTTCTGAGCTGCGAGCCAAGCGGGGCGCCGCCCACGATCTTGACTAGGAACGACGTTGCCAAGCTCACCCCGCGTCAACGCGAGGTGCTGTTTTTGCTGGCTGGGGGAGCGTCCAACAAACAGATTGCGCGCAATCTGAAAATTGCCGAGGCGACGACGAAAATCCATATGGCCGCACTGCTGCGGGCGATGGGCGTGCGCAATCGCACCGAAGCCGCCTTCAAAGCTGCAAGAATTATCGACTCTATCGATCCAGCGCCTGCGCTTGCCCCCAACGCCGCCGGCCCTTCGACTGATCCGGAAGGCACTCGCATTCTCAGGATGCGGGCGGTTGGCCAAGACAAAGGCTAAGCCCGACGGAGTCGACGATATCTTACGCGCGTTCCTCCCCGCGAATTCGCTCGCTTCCGGGTGGCGTCGGGGCAGGCGCCGGCATCACAATTTCTATAGCTGCCGCTGACCGAGAAGCGGCTCACCATAGGGGAACAATCGAACACCTCAGCAAGAAAAACGGAGGAAGCATGCGGAAGAAGCCGTCAAGTCGTGCTGCACACGTGTCCGATGCCGTTGATCACCAGAAGCAAACCGGAATTAGGAGGCCGCCGCTATATGAGATCGAAGCTCAGGCTCAGCGAGAGTAACAGAGCACCTGCGAGGGCTCAGACTAGCGCGGGATGCAATCGATGCTCGCATGCCGGACGGCAAAAACCAACCCTCAGGAGGACTGAAGCGCGGTCGAGATCAAGCCGAAATTCGAGTGATCCGCACTGACGCATCACGCCTCGCCTTGAACATTCCGGGCGTCGAAGCGATGCGAAGTCGATCGCTCACCGAGGCAGGGAAGGGCCCTCGCCGCAAAATTTCCATCAGGGCCGGTGGGCAGCGCCCACGAAGCTACCGAGACGGGGGACGTGGCTAAGACGCTCTTCGCTGAACAGCACTGGTGGACCGGAACACAGCGCGACTGAGGACAATAAATTCGTGCGGCGTCGCTACGCCTGCGCCTTCTCTTTTTCGCGCAATCGCCAGAGCTGGAAACCCTCCGCATCAATCGCCTTCTCAATTGCGTCGCGAGAAAAGCCATGGGGCGGGGCGCGATCCTCAGCAACGACACCGGTAGCGGTCCACGGACCATGTTGCTTGGGGAGCACATCGCCGCTCGCGTCCCCTGCAAAGGCGCGCAACTCCTTCCTAGTCTCCGACTTGAAAACGTAGATGCGCATGGCTGGTCCTTTCTCCGACGCTCTCAATGCTCAGGCGGCTTCGATTCGTTCATCTCGCGATCGAATTTGTTCGGAACTTCTTCGCAGACCCCCGCGCTGCCCCGATAATTTCGCTCGTCCCCTTACTCAGCGTCGCCGGAATTGGTTGCGAGCCGGCGTCCCCCGAGCCGTGCTTGCACGCTCGTCTTTGTGGCGGAAGATCAGACGGCCCTTTTCGAGATCGTAGGGCGACATCTCGACGGTGACGCGATCGCCCGCCAGCGTCTTGATGCGAAACTTCTTCATCTTGCCGGCGGTGTAGGCGACGATCTCGTGCCCGGCATCGAGCTGAACGCGGAAGCGTGCGTCAGGCAGGATTTCGGTCACGCGGCCTTCGAATTGAATGAGTTCTTCCTTCGCCACTGTTTTTTCCTTTTCAAGCCTGACTAAAGCGCAGCACTTCTTTTGCGCTCTATCGGCGCACCGCCGATCGTTGCAGCGGCGCAATGCGCTCAGCGCCGCCCGTCGCGCCCTTGCTCGTTGCCGCGCCGCATGAACGCGACATCGGCGATTCCGCAATCCGGGCCGTCGGCCCGCGCGCGCTCGCGCCCGTCGCGCCGAGGCGGCTTTGCCTTGCCGAGGTCGTTTCGCTTTGCTGCTGCCGCCGGTTGCGGCCGCGCCTTCCGGCCATCGCACATAGGATCGAGTTGCCGGCGCGGCGCGGTCCGCCGGTCAATCGCCGGAATGGTGATGCGGATAAGCCTCTCGATGTCGCGGAGAAACGCAGTCTCCTCGGCGTCGCAGAAGGAAATCGCTACGCCGTCCGCGCCCGCGCGCGCCGTGCGCCCGATCCGGTGCACATAGGTTTCCGGCACATTGGGCAGATCGAAATTCACCACATGGCTGACGCCGTCCACGTCGATCCCGCGCGCGGCTATGTCCGTCGCAACCAGCGTGCGCACGGCGCCCTCGCGGAACGCGGCGAGCGCGCGCTCGCGCTGATTCTGCGATTTGTTGCCATGGATCGCCTCGGCCGCGATCCCGGCGCGGGCGAGACCGCGCACCACCCTGTCGGCGCCGTGCTTGGTGCGGGTGAACACCAGCGCCCGTTCGATCGGCGCGCGCGCGAGCAGGTCGGCAAGCATCGACGGCTTTGCGGCGCGGTCGACATGAATGACTTGCTGTTCGACGCGTTCGACCGTCGTGGCGGCGGGCGTCACGGCGACCTTGGCGGGGGAATTGAGCATATCCTCGGCAAGCTCGGCGATCGCGTGCGGCATGGTCGCCGAGAAAAACAGGGTTTGCCGGCGCGACGGCAGCTTCGCCACGATCGTGCGGATGTCGCGGATGAAGCCCATGTCGAGCATGCGATCGGCTTCGTCCAGCACGAGAACTTCGACGTCGCTGAGCCGCAGCGCGTTGGCGCGCACGAGATCGATCAGCCGACCCGGGGTCGCGACCAGCACGTCGACGCCGTTCAATAACGCGCGCACCTGACGGCCCATCGGCACACCGCCGATCGCAAGCGTCGAACCGATGCGAAGATGGCGGCCATAGGCTTGGAACGCGTCAAGGATCTGGCTGGACAGTTCGCGCGTGGGGCTGAGCACCAGCACGCGACAGGCCTTGCGCTGCGGCACGCGCGGCTCGGCGGAGAGGCGTTGCAGGATCGGCAGCGCGAAGGCCGCGGTTTTGCCGGTGCCAGTTTGCGCAATCCCGATGACGTCGCGCCCTAACAGCGCAACCGGAATAGTCGCAACCTGAATGGGGGTGGGCGTCTCGTATTTTTCCTCGATCAGCGCACGCATGAGCGGTTCGGCAAGGCCGAAATTATCGAAAGAAGTCAATGAAGGTTCCTAATGACGCGAGACCGGCTCTCAACGCATAGAGGCGCTGAGATCCGTGCCGCGGGCCGGGTGACGACATCCCGCGTGATCTGGGCTGTCAATGATAATAGCGCTTGAGATCGAGCCAGACGCCGTGACCGGAATCCGTACACGCGGCTCGCAGGGACCTACTTGAGGTCGTGCACGTCGTATGTGGTGCAGAGATGTGTTCATTTCAAGACGCCACGGCTGGGGAAGGATGCACGCCCAGAGAGCCGCCTTCCATCGCCCGGGGTTAGAAGCGCCTTACTTATGGCGCCTTGTGGGTAATTCACTAGAATCGAGAGCGATGCGTTCGCTGATTTCTCAGCCGCTTCCTAAACAAGCTCCCGAAAGACGGGCTCGGTCACTGTCCGTCGCATGTGCGCGATTGTAACGACGAGAGGATGCGGCGATGAAGCGCAAAGCTTCTTTGGTGCTTTTCGGGGCCCTAGGCGGCGCCGCGCTCACTGTGATCGCCATTCAGCCGCCCGCGATGTTGACCAGTGCGATCGCGAAAGCGGGCCCATCCGACACCTATCGTCAGCTTAATCTATTCGGCGACATATTCGAGCGCGTGCGCGCGCATTATGTTGAAAAGCCCGATGACTCCAAACTTGTTGAGGCGGCAATCAACGGGATGCTCAACGGGCTCGACCCGCATTCGAGCTACATGGATCCGAAAAGCTTTCGCGAAATGCAGGTGGAGACGCGCGGCGCGTTCGGCGGCCTCGGCATCGAGGTCACGATGGAGGATGGGCTTGTCAAGGTCGTCGCGCCGATCGACGATACGCCGGCGGCGAAGGCCGGCATCCGCGCAAACGACGTCATCACGCATATCGACGATGCCGCGGTGAAAGGCATGACGCTCAATCAGGCGGTTGAAAAGATGCGCGGCCAGGTTAACACCAAGATCAGGTTGCGTATCCTACGTAAGGGCGCCGACAAGCCGATCGAGGTCGCGGTCACGCGCGACATCATCCGCGTGCGCTCGGTGCGGTCGCGCGTAGAGAGTGGTGACGTCGGTTACATCCGCATCACTCAATTCAACGAACAAACGACGGAAGGCTTGAAGAAGGCGATGAGCGACATCGCTGCGCAAGTTCCGGCTGACAAGTTGCGCGGCTACATCATCGACCTGCGCAATAATCCGGGCGGGCTGCTCGATCAGGCGATTTCGGTGTCCGATACCTTCCTCGACCGCGGCGAGATCGTCTCCACGCGCGGCCGCGATCCGGAGGAGACCCAGCGCTTCAACGCGCGGGCAGGCGACCTGACAAAAGGCAAGCCGGTCATCGTATTGATCAACGGGGGCTCGGCGTCGGCGTCCGAGATCGTGGCCGGCGCGCTGCAGGACCAAAAGCGCGCGACCCTGGTCGGCACGCGTTCATTCGGCAAGGGCTCGGTGCAAACCATCATCCCGCTCGGGGGCGCGACAGAGGGAGCGCTGAGGCTGACCACCGCGCGCTACTACACGCCGGGCGGTCGCTCGATCCAGGCCAAGGGCATCATGCCCGACATCGAAATCCTGCAGGAGGCGCCCGAGGAGGTGAAGGCTGGCTCGGCCGATTTGCGCGGCGAGTCCTCGCTGCGCGGCCACCTCAAGGCGGACGGCGAGGAGCAGGGCGGGTCGCAGTCGTACGTTCCACCCGAAGCCAAGGACGACAAGGCCCTAAATCTTGCGCTCGACCTGATGCGGGGTGCTCAGGCGAACCCGGCCTTCCCGCCCGATGCAAAGGCGGCCATCCTGCCCCACTGAGCTGACAGCGAATCAGCTCTTCGCAGAAAGACGATCGAAATCTGCGAGCACGGCGGCGATCAGTGTCTGCTTGCGCGGGTCTTGCGCTGCCAGCGTTGCTCCAAACAGACCGAGCAGGTAACGCGCCTTTTCGGCTGCTTCGAGCCAGTCTGCGGCCGGCGCCGCGACCAAATGGGCCTCCAATTCGGCCTGCCGAAGCTGCAGCGCCTGTTCATTGGCCGCAACCTCCGCCAACAATCGGCGAAGCTCGGTCGCCTTCTGCGCGGCCATTCCACGGTGCTCATCAAGGTTGATCGGCTTATCCTTCTGGGCGGCCATTCCACGGTGCTCATCAAGGTTGATCGGCTTATCCGTCATGAGCCTTGCCTCTTAGAATAGACATCAACCAGTTGAGACGGCCTGGAGCGGAAAACATCGGGCCTAGCAGCCGGATGTTCTGCGTCAGTGGCTCATGCCGGCACCGACGACGTGCGTCGTTGCAGCGGATAGTCCGCGCTGTCATACAGACGGCGGATTCCGTCGCAGTCGAATCTTGCCTCGTCGACCTCAAGAGTGGCGCCGAGCAGAAGCTCGGGTCGAATCTCTTCGATGGCGAAGCGAACGGCGAGGGAAGCCCGCGCAAACCGCTTGTAGCGAAGGGGTTGCCTCCGACTACTCGCGCGTCCGACGAAAAACAGCTCCGCTTCGGCGGCGTAATCGAATGAGTCCATAACAAACAAAGACATATGACTTAGATAACCGAAAAACCAGCCCTATGTTGAAAAACATTTATATATGTGGGGTGGTCTAGTGACTGGCTGCGCTGAGAAACGTACCATACGGCGCGGCAGCGGAACAATTTGCTGTCACTCGCGTGCGTGCACCCCCGGATGGTTCGTGAGCGCAATGCCTTCGGAAGACGCAGCCAATCGAGTTCCGGCGCTCTCAGCAGGTTGCGTTGCCATCGATCCGCCGCGGAGGAGGCATATGAGCAAATTCAAGGTCACGCTCGCACGCATTGAAGTCGTTGAAGAAGGCGAGCAAGGCAAGCAAGTTTGCGCCGTGTTTCAAATCGAACGGGGTCCCATCGGTTTTCACATTCCGATATATTTGCAGGGCCGTGACTTCGATGACACCGAAGTAGTGCAGGCGGCGAGGAGTTCGCTTTACCGGATGTTCGTAGAACTCGCCAACCAGAGCAGAATATGGGGGCTGTCGCCTGGTGAACTCGAACGCCTTTCTAAGATGAACTTGCGTTCGGTGGAGTAACGGCGTTGCACCGCTCCTTGCGATGGCGAGACGCCGAAGCCATCGAGCGATCCGCCGATCGACGCGTGCTAGAAACTTCGTTTCGATAGTGAATCACGAGGTAATTGTGGATACGATGTCACTTGGCGGCCGAATTTCCCCTTGCACCGAGCCACTCGCGGACGACGCGGGCGTCGTAGCGCGGGCTTTGGCGCGTTACCGCGAACCAAACCATCTGCGCAGCGCCGTCGAGATTGCGGCAACCATCCTGCCCTTTATTTCGCTCTGGGCGATCATGTGGTTAGCGCTGGATCTCGGCTACTGGATTGGTCTCGTGCTTGCGGTTCCCGCCGCCGGCTTTCTCGTGCGTCTGTTTATGGTCCAACACGACTGTGGTCACGGTGCGTTATTTCGCAGCCGGCTCGCGAACGATTGGGTCGGTCGCGTGATCGGCGTGCTGACATTGACGCCCTACGATTGCTGGCGCCGCGCGCACGCGATCCATCACGCGACTTCGGGCAATCTCGATCGGCGCGGCGTTGGCGACATCGACACGCTGACGGTGCGCGAATATCAGTCGCGGTCAGGTTGGGACCGGCTGCGCTATCGCATCTATCGGCATCCCGTTGTGTTGTTTGGCCTGGGACCGGCTTATCTTTTCTTGCTCCAGCAACGGTTGCCGGTTGGACTCATGCGCGACGGCTGGCGGCCCTGGCTCAGCGCGATGGCCACAAACCTCGCGACTGCTCTGGTCTGCGCCGCCATGATCTGGACCGTCGGCCTCGGTCCTTTCTTGCTCGTTCATCTGCCGATCACGCTGCTCGGCGCCTCGATTGGCGTCTGGCTATTCTATGTGCAGCACCAGTTCGCCGACACGTTCTGGGCCCATAACGAGGATTGGGACGTGCGCGAAGCGGCGCTGTACGGCAGCTCGCATTATGATCTTCCTGCTGTTTTGCGCTGGTTCACTGCCAATATCGGGATGCATCACCTGCACCATTTGTGCAGCCGAATTCCGTTCTACCGCTTGCCGCAAGCGCTTAGAGCCCACCCCGAGGTCGCGCGGGTCGGCCGCATCACTCTTGGAGAGAGCCTGCGCTGCGTGCGCTTGACCCTGTGGGACGAAACTACGCGCCGCCTCATATCATTCCGTGAGGCGGACGCGCAGCGGTGATCTCGACGCGCCTCGTCGTAGCCTCGTCGTAGTGCGCGATAATTGGCCGACGAGCGGATAACCGCACCGCTCACAATCGCCTGAGCACGCGTTTCAACGCGGTCCGCGGATTCGCCTTGCAATAACTGGATTTGAGCCTTACCTACGTTTATCGACATTTGGCCGGACGATCGGGCCGTTCCGCCTTCGCAAAGCGTTGGGCGCACGTTCAGACCCTCTCCAAACATCGATGAGCCGAGTTTCGAGGTGCATTGCGCGTCTCGAACTCAACTGCATCAGCGTCAGCGAAAGGCTTACTTAAAATGATGACGGGCACCGTGAAGTTCTACAATGATCAGAAGGGCTTCGGCTTTATTCAGCCGGACGACGGCGGCAAGGACGTGTTCGTGCACGCGACCGCTCTGGAACGCGCCGGCATTCGCAGCCTCAACGAGGGTCAGAAGGTTTCGTTCGACACCCAGGTCGACCGCCGCTCTGGCAAGACCGCGGTGGGCAACATCCAGACGGCATAGGCCTGACGCCGGCCATGCAGCGTTGGGTCAGGTGAATTTCGTTCAAGCCGCCCCGCAAAGGGGCGGCTTTTCTATTTCTTCTCGGCGGCGCAGACCATGCCACAAAGACGCATCGAAGAATTGGAGGCAGACATGGCACATCAATTTCAATCTGGGCAGCTGGTGCGCATCTGCCGCAGCATTCGGTACGAGGCAGCCGAAGGCGATTACGAAATCGTCCGGCAGCTTCCCGACGAGGGCGGTGAGCTGCGGTATCGCGTCAAGAGCAGGCGTGAGCCGCATGAACGCGTGGTGAAGGAAACCGATTTGGAATCGCACAGCGCAACCCGCTGAATATTCAGCGAAATATGCGGGCGCTTTCCCTCGCTAATTTCTGTCGTTTAGCGTAGGCTCAGTGAATCATCGGCAAGGATCTGATCCAGGCGCCGGTGGCAGAGAGACCGATCGCGCTCCCGCCTGTCGGGAGGAGCGCGTCAATGGTCAAGCCAAATTCTATCCGCGACACGAAGCAGCTCTGTGCAGACGCGCACGATTTGATCGATCAATCTGCCCGGCTAATCTCGGGTTCCGGCGCGGCCTGTGCCGCTCACAAGGATCAGATCGAGAAAGCCAGAGAGGCTGTCACAAAAAGCCGCAAGCAAATCTCGCGGCTTCGCTTGAAAGGCCGCTGAGGGCGGCGTCGCGCGATTCGATTACTTGGCGCGATAGAGCGTGCCGTATTCCTGGGCGACTCCGCGCAGCAACTCTATGTATTTCTCTTACCGACACGGAATTGCGGAGCCCTCGCGTTAGTCTACCCGCCTCACCATATTTACTTGAACGATGCTTCTGTCTCCGGTGGACGGCCAGCATCGGGCTAGCAGATCTCATCAGGAGGAACTCATTTGACGATCAGCACCAGGACTGCGCAAGAACGGGCTGAAGCAAGCTTCAAGAAGAAAGAAAAGCAGCTCGAAGAGGGACAGAAAGCGTGGGCGGAGTACGAAGCTAATGCGCTTGCAGTGCGGGCGAAGACAGCGAGATTGAAGGCTCTGCGGCTGGCGCACGAGGCGCGCCAGAGCGGGCAGAATTCGCCGCCGAAGACAGCGTCGGCGCCCGCAAGGAGAAAGGCACGACCGCAATCGGCCTGCCCCTAAAAACAATCTGATCTCTTCCAAAACGAGAGGGACTGACGAGAACAGCCGTCAAGCGCTGCAGGGCTGATTCCCCTCTCAGAAAAACATCCGTTGACGCTCGGGGTGATCGGGAGTTGTCAATGGCGAAGTCTTGGGAAAATGTAGCAGGCGGCAGCGATTTCGTATGCGAAAGCTGCGGAGCTCTGTACTCGGTCGAAGTGCGGCACTTGCAGGTCCAGGATCGAACCGTCGCCAATTGCGAGGTTTGCGGGGCGGTGATGGCGGAATGGAATACGGCGCTGCAGTTGACCTTCCTGTTGAGGGAGCGCCCGAGGCAAGGCGAAGTCGGCAATCCCTCCCCACCACCAGCTGATGACGGCGAGAAGAAGGGCAAGGAACGACCGCGGCGCGGCAAAAACCGAGACAATTAGGTGCCAAGCGCGGAACCCTATCCCGCGTGGATTGTCGCCACATCAGACGAGATATCGCGGTCGAGCAGGGGGACATTGATCTGCCCGACACTGTCGACTCGCTGGCCAAACGATTGGGCGACCGCCATTTTCGACCTGTGTTCATCAATGCCGAAGTTACTTGCCGGGAGCATGCTGTAGATGCCGCCACGCCACAGGAGAATGGTGCGCTGATGTACACGAATGCCGTCGCGGCGATCCTGATTTCGTGCCGGCTGCTTCCACTCCCAAACGATGACGGTTACCCTTGCCTTCGTGTCCTCACGGATGGGCAGCATCTTCATCGACCAGCAAGGCAGAGTGGGCATGGCCCGGCGGAAAACCGACGATAGCGTCCTTCGGATTGTTTCGGGTCGGCATGGCGATCCATTCTCGTTTCTCGGCATGCATCGGACAGGCAAAGGGGCGCTGGTCGTTCGGACGTTTCAGCCGGGGGCCCGTCGTGTGCACGTGACCCGCGTCGGGGCGCGCGAGATTGTCTCGGAACTTAAACTCGTCCACCCGGAGGGCGTGTTCGAGGGTGAGATCGAGTCGCCGGGCGGCCCGTTTTCGTACCGCCTGTTGATCCAGTATGGCGACGCCGAATGCTTGATCGACGACCCCTACCGGTTTCCGCCGATCCTGGGCGAGATCGACGTGCACCTGATCGCCGAGGGCCGGCACCTGCGCCTCGATGAAAAGCTGGGCGCACATCCGATGACAATCGACGGCGTCACCGGCGTCGGTTTCGCGGTGTGGGCGCCGAACGCTGAGCGGGTCAGCGTCGTTGGCGACTTCAACGAATGGGACGGACGGCGGCATCCCATGCGTCTCCGGAGGGAATGCGGCGTCTGGGAGATTTTCATGCCCGGCATCGAGGCGGGCGCGCTCTACAAGTATGAAATCCTTGCCAAGAACGGCGCGTTGATGGCGCTCAAGACCGATCCGTTCGCGTTCTTTTGTGAGCAGGCGCCGGGAACAGCCGGGATCGTGTACGACCTCGGACGCTATCGATGGAACGACGCTGCGTGGATGGCGGGCCGCGGAGGTGCGATCAGCACCGATGTGCCGGTTTCCATTTATGAAGTGCACCTCGGATCCTGGCGGCGTAGCGTCGAGGAGGGACGCCGATATCTGACCTATGCTGAACTCGCCGAGACCCTGCTCCCGTACGTCAAGGAAATGGGCTTCACGCATATCGAGGTGCTGCCCATTTCGGAGCATCCGTTTGACGGTTCATGGGGCTACCAGCCGCTGGGTCTGTTCGCGCCGACCAGCCGTTTCGGCCGGCCGGACGAGTTCCGCAATTTCGTTGATCGCTGTCATCAGGCCGGCATCGGCGTGATTAACGACTGGGTGCCGGGCCACTTCCCAAAGGACCAACAAGGTCTCGGCTGGTTCGACGGCACCAACCTGTACGAGCACGCGGATCCCCGGCAGGGCAGCCACATGGACTGGGGCACGCTGATCTACAACTATGGGCGCAACGAGGTCGCGGACTACCTGCTCAATAATGCCCTGTTCTGGTTCGATGAGTATCACCTCGACGGGCTAAGGGTCGACGCCGTCGCCTCAATGCTTTATCTCGATTACAGCCGCGCCGATGGCGAATGGATCCCCAACGAATTTGGTGGAAACGAGAACCTGGACGCCATCGCGTTCCTGCGGCGAGTCAACAAACATCTCTACAAGCAATTTCCCGGTATCGCGACGATTGCGGAGGAGTCCACGTCCTGGCCAATGGTCTCGCGGCCCGTCTACCTTGGCGGCCTTGGCTTCGGCTACAAATGGAATATGGGCTGGATGCACGATACGCTCTCGTACATCAGCCGCGATCCGCTCTATCGAAAATACCATCACGACCAGCTGACCCTAAGCCTGAGATACGCATTCGCCGAGAACTTCATTCTGCCGATCAGTCACGACGAGGTGGTCCACGGCAAGGGCTCGCTGCTTGCGAAGATGCCCGGCGACCGATGGCGAAAGTTCGCGAACCTGCGAACGTATTTGGCTTTCATGTTTACACATCCAGGCAAGAAACTACTGTTCATGGGCTGCGAATTCGGTCAGCAGGCCGAATGGAATCACGATGCAAGCCTTGACTGGCATCTGCTTGCCGATTCGCTCCATGCGGGAATACAGCGGCTCGTACGCGATTTGAATGCGATGTACCGGCAGGTGACGGCGTTGCACGAACGCGATTGCGAGCCGTCCGGATTCGAATGGATCGACTGCACGGACTGGGAGAAAAGCATCATCTGTTTCCTCCGCAGGGGGCGCGCGGCCGACGATGTCGCGGTCGTCGTCTGCAATTTCACCCCGGAAGTCCGCGACGGATACCGCGTGGGGGTCCCGAAGGGAGGCCTCTACTTGGAGCGGTTGAATACGGACGCTGACATGTACGGCGGCAGTAACGTCGGCAACGCTGGCGCTGTCATGGCAGCCGACACGCCCTGCCATGGCAGGCCCTTCTCTTTAACCCTCACCCTGCCGCCGCTGGCCACGCTCGTCTTCATCCCACAGCCATAATGGTAAGGCGCGGAGAGAGAGAGACGGTGCCCATTTCTTCTTGTAGATCGGCGATTTAGGGGCGGCGAGGCTACGATGCGTACTACCGCATTAAGACGTTGCCCGTCAGTTTCGATGAAGCTGCGCGGTGGACCGTCGGCGCCCTCAAGAGGAGGCTTTGGCTCAAGGCGATCGATGTCAAACAGCCGCCCACAGACATTGCAGCTCGAAGACAGGACCCGACTTTGCCGCAAAAACGCATCACCGGCACGCTTTGTCGAGGGATACGCGCAGTCGGCTGATCGATCGGTCGAGCGTATCGAGAGCATTCGACCGACCGGCTGCCTGCTCGCCCATACATGCCGAGACGGCGATCCGATACGACTTAAAAACCCCCAGCGCCTCTGCCGCAGCCGCGCAAGATCGGGCAATCAATTCAATCCGCGTCTTGTCGTCCCGGACGTCGCTGACGGCTTCCCGCAAATTCGCCACCGTCGATTCAACCTCGCGGTTCGCCCGGTCGGACAACGTTTTAAATTCCTCCAGAATGGTCTGGCAGGGATCGGCGCGCGCGACGTCGACCAAGGCGAGGAGTGCAACGACAAAGCCGCAAAAAGCCAATGGCGCCCGACGCATGTCGACCCTCATACGATTCTCGTGATCCGCCGCGTGGCTAGACGAAGGTCGGAACTCGCATCCGGCGCCGTGAGGGCAGGAAGCGCTGGCAGTTTGCGCTGGGACGGCTCAGGAAACAAGCCGGGTCGTTTAGTAGTTCGACGGACAATCCTTGGTTCGCCTCGGTGGAGATTTTTGCCCTGGTGATGGCGAGCTAAGATCTGGTGATGCGGAGAGGAGGGCGCAGCTGAAGATCCAGGGACGCTCCGGCGAGGGATGAACTGCCGCGATCTCACCGACTTCCGCCGCCAGTCTGAAGGCGATTGAGATTGCGTTCCTCCAGCTCAAAAATCGATCAGGATTATTTCGCCGACGTCCAACGCGCGAGCTGTTCGGCGAGGAGCGAGCCTGTGCCCGATACGCCGGTCACGCAGTTTTGCGCGGCCGGTCGGGTGGTCTCCAGTTTCAAGGTCAGATGCATGCGTTCATGGCGGCCGTTCTGCTGCGGTTGGCCGGGCTTGATGCGCTCGATCTCATGCCGAGTCCGAGCCACCAGCCCGACAGTCGCGACAGCCCGAACAGGGCATTGGGACTGGCGAAGGGAACGCCATTCGAACGCGCTCGCGACGTTTCGCTCGGCATATTTCGAGAATTTTATCGCTCAGTGCCGAGCCCCCCATGGCATTTTCGGGAACGCTGCGTCTGCGGCGGAACAGGGCTGTGTCCCAAACTTCGGTGATCCGCCCACGCTTCGGTGAACGGAGTCCACGTTTCGCGGCAGAGTGTGCCGGAAGGCTCAAGTCAAATATGCCTATATGTTAGGCATAGCATAGTTAATTGTATGCAATAGCCATTCACAGAAATGTTTGAACGGCGATGCCAGCCACTGTCGCCTGAGCAAGAAAAGGCAATCCTTTCAAGCATTCGGTTTGGACGAGTGACAGTCTCCCGCGCTTGGCATGGACTTTGCGGCATCCGTCGAGGCTCCCGGTTTCCAAGCGTGCATGGAGGCTCTTCGGATGAAGCGTCGTGACTTCCTCAAATCGATGACTGCTGTCGCGGCCGGCAGCGTCTTGTCTGCGCCGGCCGTGTGGTCGCCGGCCAAAGCACAGTCCCGCAAGGAAACGCTGCTGCTGGTCACCGAGAACGGGCCGAACAATCTCGATATTCACGGGGTCGGCACCAACCGGCCCGGCTATGAAGCGTCGTGGAATTGCTACGACCGGCTATTGTCGCACGCCAAAAAGACGCTGCCCGACGGCAGCGCGAGCTATGACCGTGACAAGCTGACGCCCGAGCTTGCCGAAGATTGGACGACCGGCGACATGTCGGCGACGTTCAAACTGCGTAAGGACGCTACTTTCCACGACGACACGCCGGTTACGGCGAAGGACGTCAAGTGGTCGTTCGATCGTGCGGTCACCGTCGGCGGCTTCCCGACCGTGCAGATGAAGGCGGGCTCGCTGGAGAAGCCGGAACAATTCGTCGTCGTCGACGATCATACCTTCCGCATCGACTTCCTCCGCAAGGACCGGCTCACCATGCCCGACCTCGCGGTTATCGTGCCGGGAATCTACAACTCCGCTTTGATAAAAAAGAACGCGAGTGAAAAAGACCCCTGGGGCCTCGAATACACCAAGAGCAACAGCGCCGGCAGCGGCGCCTACCGCGTGGCGAGTTGGAAGCCGGGCGTCGAAGTCGTTTATGAGCGCTTCGAAAATTGGAAGGGCGGCCCGCTGCCCAAGCTCAAACGCATCGTCTGGCGCACCATCCCGTCGGCCGGCAATCGCCGCGCCCTGATGGAGCGCGGCGACGCCGACGTTTCATTCGACCTGCCGGCCAAGGATTTCGCCGAGCTCAGGTCCGAAGGAAAGGTCAACGTGGTGTCGACCCCGATCGGCAACGGCATCTACTACCTCGGCATGAACGTGAAAAATCCGCCGTTCGACAACGAAAAGCTGCGGCAGGCGGTCGCCTATGCGGTGCCGTATCAAAAGATCATGGACGCCGCGATGTTCAAGCTCGCCAAGCCGATGTTCGGCGCCGCCAGCAATCAGGCCCAATCGCTCGAATGGCCGCAGCCGCACGGCTACGACACCGATCTCAACAAAGCCAAGGCGCTGATGGCGGAGGCCGGTTTCGGCGAAGGGATCGACACGACGCTGTCGTTCGATCTGGGACAGGGCGTCGTCAGCGAGCCGATCGCCATCCTGATCCAGGAGAATCTCAAGCAGATCGGCATCAACGCGACCATCAACAAGGTGCCGGGCGCCAACTGGCGCAGCGAGATGGCAAAGAAATCGCTGCCGATGATGGTCAACTTCTTTTCTGGCTGGCTCGATTATCCCGAGTACTTCTTCTTCTGGTGCTACCACGGCCAGAACGCGATCTTCAACACGATGAGCTACGTCGATCCCGACATGACCGCGATGATCGACGGCGCGCGCAAAGCCGCCGGCGAGGGCGACTGGAAGACCTATGACAAGGACGTCAAGGGCTTCATCACCAAGGCGTTCAACGAGGTCCCGCGTATCCCGTTGTTCCAGCCCTATCTCAACGTCGCGCTGCAGAAGAATATCGGCGGATATTGTTATTGGTTCCATCGCCAGCTCGACTATCGCTCGCTCAGCAAGGCGTAAGTTTCGCCCGACGAATAGACGGGGCTTGTCGGCCCGCCTATTCGCCATCGCGGAGAGAGATGGATGCTCCAGACCATCGGCAGGCGATTGTTGACGGTGATCCCGACATTGATCGGGGTCATCGTCGTCACCTTCCTGCTCACGCGCGTCTTGCCGGGAGACCCTGCCGTATACTTTGCCGGTCCCGCCGCGACGCCGCAATCAATCGAGGAAATCCGCAAGAAACTGGGCTTCGATCGCCCGCTGCCGGAGCAGTTCGTCTACTACGTCAGCGACCTTGCCAAGGGCAATCTCGGCAATTCGCTCTCGACCGGCCAGTTCGTAGTCGAGGAGATCGCGACGCGCCTGCCGGCTTCTGCCGAGTTGACCTTGTTCGGCCTCTTCGTGGCGATTGTGATCGCCGTGCCGCTTGGCATCCTTGCCGCGGTGAAACAAGGCTCGATCATCGATCATGCCTGCCGGGTGATCGCGACCGTCGGCGTGTCGCTGCCGGTGTTCTTCACCGGGCTGCTGCTCGTCTATGTGTTCTATTTTTTGCTCGGCTGGGCGCCGGCGCCGATCGGCCGCCTGGACATTTTCTATTCCACGCCTGACCGTGTGACCGGGTTCTATCTGATCGACAGTCTGCTCGCCGGCGATGTGGAGACGTTCCGCGCCGCGCTTGCTCAGCTCATCCTGCCGGTCGTGACGCTGGCGATTTTCTCGATCGCGCCGATCGCGCGCATGACCCGCGCCGCCATGCTGTCGGCTTTGTCGTCGGAATTCGTGCGCACGGCGCGCGCAAGCGGGCTCTCGCCTTATCGCGTGGTCATTACTTATGCATTCCGCAACGCCATGCTCCCGGTGATCACCACCTTTGGCATGGTGTTCTCTTTCCTGCTCGGCGCCAATGTCCTCGTGGAGAAGGTGTTCGCCTGGCCCGGCATCGGTTCCTACGCGGTCGAAGCGCTGATCGCGTCGGACTACGCGCCGGTGCAGGGCTTCGTGCTCACGATGGCTATCCTCTACGTCATGTTGAACCTGGCGATCGATCTGCTCTACGGCGTGATCGATCCACGCGTGAGGCTGGAAGGATGAACCAGGCCGTATCGCCGGAAAAGGTCGCGCCTGCGGCGGAAGTTGCGGCTGCTGCTATAGCGGCCGCGACTGTGCAGGCGGAAACGAAAGCGGCGTCGCCGGCGCCGCAGCCTTCGATCTTTCACCATGCGCGCTACGTCATCAGCGAGAACCCAGTCACCGGGCTGGCCTTCGCGATTTTCCTGCTCATCGTCATCTGCGCGGTGTTTGGTCCGTGGATCGTGCCTTATGACCCGCTTGCGAGCAATGAAGCGACGCTGGCGCCGCCTTCGGCGATCCACTGGTTCGGCACCGATCAACTCGGCCGCGATATTCTGAGCCGCGTCATCGTCGCGACCAGGCTCGATCTGGCGATTGCCGTCGCCTCGGTCGCGCTGGTGTTTCTGCTCGGCGGCGTGTCCGGCGTGGCCGCCGGGTTCTTCGGCGGCTGGATCGATCGGCTGGTCGGCCGCCTCGCGGACACCATCATGGCGTTCCCGCTGTTCGTGCTCGCGATGGGCATCGTCGCCGCGCTCGGCAATTCCGTAACCAATATCGTGCTGGCGACGGCGATCATCAACTTTCCGCTTTACGCCCGGGTCGCGCGCGCGGAGGCGAACACGCGCCGCAACGCCGGCTATGTGCTGGCGGCGCGGCTGTCGGGCAACACCGAGATGCGCATCCTGCTCGCGCAGATCCTACCGAACGTCATGCCGATCATGGTGGTGCAGATGTCGCTCACCATGGGCTACGCCATCCTTAATGCCGCGGGTCTGTCCTTCATCGGCCTCGGCGTTCGCCCGCCGACGGCGGAGTGGGGGATCATGGTGGCGGAGGGAGCGGCCTTCATGGTATCCGGCGAATGGTGGATCGCCTTCTTTCCCGGCGCTGCGCTGGTGCTGGCCGTGTTCTGCTTCAACCTGCTCGGCGACGGGTTGCGCGACATCGTCGACCCGCAGCGGCGCACATGAGACCCACGGCATGACGGAACCGCTCCCGCTGCTTGACGTGCATGACCTCACGGTGGAGTTCGCCACTCGCCGCGGCATTGTGCGCGCGGTCGAGCAGGTGAACCTCACGGTCGCCAGGGGCGAGACGGTCGGCATTGTCGGTGAGTCCGGCTCCGGCAAATCGGTTACCTCCTACGCCGTCATGCGGATTCTCGACCGCGCCGGGCGGATCGCCGATGGCGCCATCAGGTTTTCCGGCGTCGATGTCCGCCACGCCTCCGAGAGCGCGATGCGCGACCTGCGCGGGCGCGAGATGTCGATGATCTTTCAGAACCCGCGCGCCGCGCTCAATCCGATCCGCAAGGTCGGCCATCAAATAGAGGACGTGCTGCTGCAACATGTGCAGGCGGCGCCCAGCGATGCGCGCGAAAAGGCGATCGCCATGCTCGATCAGGTGCGCATCGCGCGCCCCGAGGAGCGTTATCACGCCTATCCGTTCGAACTGTCCGGCGGTATGTGCCAGCGCGTGGTGATCGCGCTCGCGCTGGCCTGCCGGCCGCAGCTCCTGATCGCCGACGAGCCCACCACCGGCCTCGACGTTACGACCCAGAAGGCGGTCATGGAGCTCGTCGTCGAGCTGACGCGCGAGCGCGGCATGTCGACAATCTTGATAACCCATGATCTTGGGCTCGCCGCCGCCTATTGCGATCGCGTCGTGGTGATGCAGAAAGGCCGAGTCTTGGAGACGGCGCCGTCGACGGAGATATTCAAGGCGCCGGAGCATCCCTATACCCGCAAGCTCATGCGCGCGACTCCACGGATCGGCGTTACCTTGCGCGATCTCTTGCCGCCGGACGCCGTTCTACCCGACAGCAAGCCAGCCGCCGCTGCGGCGCGCGAAGCCAATGAGCCGCTGCTCGTCGTGGATGACCTCATCAAGGACTATCCGCGCAATGCGATGAGCCGCACCCTCGCCAGCCTGTTCCGCCGCCGCGACATAGCTGAGGATGCGGCGTTCCGCGCGGTCGATGGCATCAGCTTCGACGTCAAGCGCGGCGAGAGCGTGGGGCTGGTCGGCGAGTCGGGCTGCGGCAAGTCGACGACCTCGACGATGGTGATGCGTCTACTCGATAAGACCGGCGGGACGATCACGTTCGACGGACAGGACATCGGCGTGGTGCCGGCCAAGGATTTCGCGCGTTCGCCGCTGCGCGGCCGCATCCAGATGGTGTTTCAGGACCCGACCGACAGTCTCAATCCGCGCTTCACCGCCGCGCGCGCGATCGCCGACCCGATCTTGCGGCTCGGCACGGCGCGCGGCGCCCGGGCGGTGCGAGCGCGCTGCGAAGAGCTGGCGCATCAAGTTGGGCTGCCCGTTGAGCTGCTCGATCGTTTTCCTCACCAGCTTTCCGGCGGACAGAAGGCGCGCGTCGGAATCGCTCGCGCGATCGCGCTCGGTCCCGAGCTGCTGATCCTCGATGAACCGACCGCAGCGCTCGACGTATCGGTGCAGGCGATCGTGCTCAACCTGTTGCAGGACCTCAAGACCGCGCTCGGCATGAGCTACCTGTTCGTATCGCACGACCTCAACGTGGTGCGCCTGCTGTGCGACCGCGTCATCGTCATGCGCGCGGGCAAAATCGTCGAGCAGGGGTCGACGACGCAAGTGCTCAATGCGCCGCAAAGCGATTATACGCGCGAACTTCTGACCGCTATCCCGCATCCGCCGCTCTAACCTTGACCATTCTCATGATGACATCCGCCACGCTCGATGCTTATCTCGACGGCGCAGCCCATGCGCTTCGGCTGCCGATTGATCCGGCCTGGCGCCCGGCGGTCAAAGCCAATCTCGAGACGCTTCTCGCTCTTGCCGAACTCGTTGACGCTTTCCCGCTTCACGACGAGCTCGCGCCGGCGCCAGTGTTTCGGGCCTAGCGCATGGAGGGCGATAATTCCAATGCCTCGGCGGGGGAGATCGCGGCAGCAGTCGCCCGCGGCGAGATCACAGCCCGCGCGGTGACGGAGGCAACGCTCGTCCGCATCGCGCGCCTCAATCCTGTGCTCAATGCCTTCACCGATGTGACCGCGGAGCGGGCGCGGACGTGCGCACAGGCGCTTGACGAAGCGCGCGCTGCCGGTCAGCCGGCGGGGCCGCTCGCAGGCGTCCCGTTCGCGGTGAAGAACTTATTTCACGTCGAAAGCCTGCCGACGCGCGCGGGATCAAAGATCAACCGTGAGCGTGCGCCGGCGCAGAAAGACTCGCCGCTCATTGAACGGCTGGAAGCCGCCGGCGCGGTGCTCGTCGGCGCCCTGAACATGGGCGAATATGCCTACGACTTCACCGGCGAGAATGTCCACGACGGCGCCTCGCGCAATCCGCACGATCTGGCGCGGATGACCGGCGGATCGTCCGGCGGTTCCGGTAGCGCCGTGGCGGGCCGGCTGGTCCCGCTTGCGCTCGGTTCCGATACCAACGGATCGATCCGGGTGCCGTGTTCGCTCTGCGGAATTTTTGGGCTGAAGCCGACTTACGGACGGCTTTCCGTTGCGCGGAGTTTTCCGTTTGTCGTGAGCCTCGATCATTTAGGCCCGTTCGCCCGAACCACCCGCGACTTGGCGATCGCTTACGACGCGATGCAGGGGCCGGATGGCGACGATCCAATCTGCGCCTGTCGTCCGCCTGAGCTGACCTTGCCATCCCTTGACAATGGGATTGCCGGACTGCGCATCGCGCGGGCCGGGGGCTATTTCGACGAGGGACTTTTCCCCGAAGCGAAAGAAGCGCTCGCGCGCGTGGTCGAGGCGCTGTCCGTTCGCCGCACGATCGAGCTTCCGGAGGCACGGCGGGCGCGCGCCGCCGCCTATGTCATCACCGCGACGGAAGGCGCGAGCCTCCATCTTGATCGCCTTCGCGAGCGGGCGTGCGACTTCGATCCTGCGGTGCGCGACCGCCTGCTCGCCGGCGCCATGGTGCCGGCCGCGCTGGTGGTGAAGGCCCAGCAGTTCCGCCGCTGGTATCGCGACCGCGTGCTCGCGCTGTTCGACGAGATCGATGCCATCCTCGCCCCGGCCACGCCCTGCACTGCACCGATGATTGGGCAAAAGACCTTCATGCTTGACGGCGTCGAGCTGCCAGTACGGCCTAATCTTGGGATTTATACCCAGCCGATCTCGTTCATCGGACTGCCGGTGGTCGTCGTGCCTGTGCCGCTGTCGCCGCTGCCGATAGGCGTGCAGATCATAGCGCCGCCGTGGCGTGAAGATATCGCCTTGCGCATCGGCCAGGCGCTCGAACAGACCGGCGTCGCCGTTGCGCCGAAACCGGCGATCGACGGAGCAACATGATAGAGGTCGACCTGCCTGAGGTGGTTTCCGAAGTGAGAGCGGCTTTTGAACGCTATGAGCGCGCCTTGGTTGCGAATGATGTACAAACGCTTGATGCTCTGTTCCGTGACGACCCGCGCACTATCCGGTATGGCGCCGGGGAGAATCTCTACGGCTATGCCGCGATCGCAGCGTTCCGGCAGGCGCGCTCGCCGGCCGGACTGGGGCGCGCGCTTGCCAAGACCGTCATCACCGCCTATGGCCGCGACGTCGCCGTCGCTTCGACGCTGTTCCATCGCGATAGCGCGCCGGGCAAGGTCGGGCGCCAGATGCAAACCTGGGTGCGTTTTGGCGATGACTGGCGCGTTGTCGCCGCCCATGTGAGCGTGATCGAGGGGCAAGACTTATGAGCACGCTCGTGCTCGATCGGGCTGAAAACGCCGCGGGCCGCCGCACCTTGGCCGAGAACCTGCGCCACCAGCTCGCCGACGAGATCATGACCGGGGTGCTCGCACCCGGCGTATCGCTCGACGAGACCGAGCTCGCACGGCGGTTCGGCGTGTCGCGCACCCCGGTGCGCGAAGCGATCCGGCTGCTTGACTCGAGCGGGCTGGTCGAGGCGCGTCCGCACCGTGCGGCGGTGGTCGCACAGCCGAGCCCCGCGCGGCTCGTCGGCATGTTCGAGGCGATGGCGGAGCTCGAAGGGCTGTGCGCGACGTTTGCCGCCGAGCGTATGACCCGCACCGAACGCCAGGCGCTGGAGTCTATCCACGAAAAACTGCGCACGCTAATCCATAGCGGCGATCCGCAGCGCTATCATGAGATGAACGAGGCGTTCCACGCTGCGATCTACAACGGCGCCCACAACGAGTACCTCGCCGAGCTGACGCTCACGACACGCTTGCGCGTCGCGCCTTTTCGTCGGGCTCAGTTCCGCAATCTCGGCCGACTCGCGAAATCGCATGCCGAGCACGATCAGGTCTTGACCGCGATCTTGCGTGGCGAGTGTTTGCGGGCAGGGGAGGCGATGCGCACCCACATCACGACGGTGCGCAAGGAATATGAAACGTATATGCGTTCGCTTTGAGCGCGCGCTATTTGGAAGAGGTTTCAGACTGGTTGCGCCGCTTTGAGATAAGCGCGCCAGCCGCCGAAGTCGGAAATGTCACGTGCGTTTCTTGTCGCCTCTGCCTCAACGAGGAATCCCTTTACCGTTCGTCCATCGACGAGTGTGAGCGAACCGATCGACAACGGCGACGGCACGGTGGCGACGAAGCGACCGAATGCATCCGGCGTCATCGCCCAGAGCTCCACTTCGATTGCGGCGCCATGTCCTTTCTCCACCCGGAGCAGGCCGGGTCGCGGAGGGCTAGCCCCGGGCAGGGCGTAGAGCCGGTAGTCGGCGCAGGTCGTCGTCGCTTGGCAAAACTCTGCGCCAAGATCGCGCAGCGCGCCATTAAGCGGCAGCCCGGAGAGATGCGCGCCCAGGACCGCGATGATCACGGCGTCGCCGAACGCGTGAGGAGGCGACGGCGGTAGCGCGGGCTGCGGCCTGCCAAGGGCGCCGAGCGGCAGGCCGGTGTCAGCATGGAGCGCGCGGCCGAGCGAGGCGAGAAGCGCATCCTTGCCCGCCGGCGCCAGCAGCGTGACGCCGAACGGCCGCGCGCTGCCACGTGATGCGTCCTTATGCAAGGCAGTAGGCACGGCAAGTCCGCACAGGTCGAGCAGATTAACGAAATTGGTGTAGGTTCCGAGTCGACTGTTAAGCCGGATCGGGTCCGCAAGCACTTGCTCGACTGTATAGGTGGTCGGCGCGGTCGGCAGCACGAGCACGTCTATCCCTTGCCAGACCCGATCGGCGGCGCGTCGCAAATGCTCCAGGCGATAAAACCCGGTGAAGGCATCGACCGCCGATTGTTTCCGGCCGCCAAGAATGATCTCCCGGGTCACGGGATGCAGCGCCTCGGGGGCGTCTTCGATCAGCGCGCGGACAGCAGCGTATCGCTCGGCGACCCACGGTCCTTCATAGAGCATGCGCGCCGTCTCGTAGAATGGCTCGACGTCGATGCCAGTGACCGCGAGGCCGAGTCGGACGAGACGTTCTAGCGCGGCGGCGTAGTCCGCGGCGGCGCTCGCGTCGCCGAAAAAGATGCGCTTCTCGGCTGGCGGTACGCCTATCCGCAAGACTGGCGGGATGGCGCCTGGCGCGCCAAGCGGGCGCGCACGCGCAAAGGGATCCTTGTTGTCCAGGCCGGCAATCGCCGCGAGCGCAGCCCAGGCGTCATCGACCGTCAGCGCGAACACCGAAACGCAGTCGAGGGTGCGACAGGCCGGCACGACCCCGAAAGTCGAAACGAGACCAAGGCTCGGTTTGAGGCCAACGATATTGTTGAACATCGCCGGAATGCGCCCGGAGCCCGCGGTATCGGTGCCGAGCGCAAGCGGCACAAGCCCAGCGGCGACCGCCGTAGCCGAACCTGAACTCGAACCGCCTGGGATGAGCTGCGGATTGAGCGGATTACGGGGCACGCCATAGGGCGAGCGCACGCCGACAAGCCCTGTAGCGAATTGGTCAAGATTGGTCTTGCCAATTACGATTGCGCCAGCCTCCCGCAGCCGGGCGACCACGGTCGCATCTGCCGCCGGCTGGTAGGCGAAGGCCGGGCACGCCGCCGTCGTCGGCAGGCCGGCAACATCGATATTGTCCTTCACCGCGACTGGTACGCCGTAAAGCGGCAGCTCAGCGTGCTCGCGTGCCGTGAGCGCACGCGCTTCTGCGCGCACCTCGGCCTCTTCGCGCAGGCTGATGAACAAAGCCGGATCGCCGAACGCGCGGATGCGCTCGAAGCTCTGCGCCACCGTGTCTTCCGGTGCTCGCCGTCCCGCTCGATGCAAGTGCGTTATTTCAGCAACCGTCTCTGTCACGCGCTTCCCGCCTAACGATCGATACAAACATGAGGAAAGGGCTACACGGATGCTCGACCGGGTTCAATGCGGATGCGGGAGGCAATGATGAAATACGGGTGCTGAGTGCGGGCGCATTGCGCTGCCTTCGCTTCTTGCTCGGCCTACGAGGAATTGCAGGCGATCGATTTGGGTAGGAATTGGTATTGCGGCGATAGTCAATTTGCCGCCGCTGCGGCGGTCTTGATGTTGTGATCTTCGGCGCGCGGCATCTGCGGCGAGTTCTGGCCGCGTATTCCCGCTATTATAATAAAACACGAATGCGCCTCTCGCTGGATTAGGAGGCGCCGTTCGATCGATCAATCCAGCGGCGGGGAGTGATCGTTACTGTACCGATCCTATCAGGATTGCATCATCGCTACCCGCGGATATGATTTTCGGGAACAACAAGTGTCATAATGGGTGATCGATATCCCCGACGGGAAAGGGCGTAGTCGTCATGACAACCTCGAAGATGATCGCCGGCCTAATGGGCCCGACGCTCGCCGCAATCGCTCTCGCCATGCTGTTCAAATTTGATTCGATCCCGGAGTTGGCGGAACAGGTTTCGCGCGATCCTGCCCTCATCTTCCTGTCCGGCGTCCTCTTGTTCGTTGCCGGACTTGCCATTGTGCGCGCTCACAATATCTGGACGTTTGGTTGGCCGGTGCTGGTGACGATCCTTGGCTGGCTTGCGATTATCGGGGGCCTCGTGCGAATGCTCTTCCCATCGCGCCTTGCTGAGATCGCGACCGACCTTGGCGATCGCCCTGGCTTGATCATTGGACTATCTGCCGCCATTTTGCTTATCGGCGCCTTCCTCTCGTTCAAGGGGTATAGTCGCCGGTGAGTGGCATTCGTTTCTCGAGCGCCGCCAATAGCTGCGATCACATATCATGTGCGGCGCGAAAGCCGTTGGGCCGCGCTACTCTCGGATGGCGGGGAACTGCGGTTTCTCAACGGTTGGGCGATCGGCGGACGCTTCGACGGCGAGTTCGCCAACCGCGCGCAGACCTATGCCAATCGCTGAGCAGGTCGAAGTCTGAAATAGAAGGGCAGAACCGACATGCTCTGCTCCTCAAACGCTGCGGGCAAATCGGGTAGGCGATCTGCGTCACGTATGGGCCTGGTTGAACGGCAGGCACCGTCGGCGACCAGGCCGCTTCCCTCTACCTTGCGGATCGTCTCGTTCGGGACAATTCACTCGCCATCGACTGAGGCCGTTTTGTTTCAAATACTCCCGATCCACCGGAAACGAGGTCGGCAGAGACCGGCTTTGTCGAATTCATCAGCTTACTCGCTTTGAAGGCGGCTTCAGTGCGGTTGCGCACACCAAGTGCGCGCAAGAGTGCGGCCATGTGGATTTTGGCCGTCGCTTCGGCGATAGCCAGCGTCCGGGCAATCTCCTTGTTCGAAAGACCCCGGGCCAGTAGTGAGAGCACTTCGCGCTGCCGTTTTGTCAGCTTGAGAACATCAGCCTCAGGCAAGAGCGAGGGTAGCGCTTCTTTGCCGAACCGGCTGCTAAGAGGGTTGGCTTCGCCTGCCTCGGCCAGCGACTCGGGCACGTAAACCCGTCCAGACAGAATGTCCGTGATGGCGGAAAGAATATCGGTGTCCGATTGGCGTTTCGAAATGAAGCCATGAAATCCAGCGGCCAGGCTTGCGAGAATATCGGTCTGCGTATTCGACGCAGATACGATGGCAAAGCGGGTATTTGGCGAAGCCTCACGCCCTAGCTTCAAGAAATCGAGCACGGCTGAGCTCGACCTACGCGCCCCAAAAAGCACTAAATCGAAGCAGGCATCGCGGATTTGGGACAATGCTTCTTTCGGGTCGCTCGCCTCGATCACCTCGGCACGCGGAATTTTTGCACGAATGAAATCGTGCAGGCCCGTGCGGTAAACACAGTGTTCGTCAAGGACTAGGATTCGCGGCACTCCCGCACTCCTGCGTTCCATGCACGAAACGGTTCCCCGTCTGGTAAAAATTCCGTGCAATCCAGCTTCTGCTCAACCCCTGGGTTGGTTTCGACCGACCGTTGGCCGACAGGCCGAGGGATGGACGGGAGACCAGAACCAACGCCCGCATCGCTGTCGTCGACGCGAAGGTCTGGTCGAATTGGCAGGTACGGACCCCAGTTTCCGGGCAGCGCGTCGCCAGACCGCGGATAAAAACCGTGGCACCTGCAGTATTATCGGGCGGAGAGAGCTGTGACCTCACTCTCTCCGGCGAGCCTCGGGCTGGCTCACAAGACCGCGTACCCGGGACTCGCCGTCACTGCACGAAAATCCTTAGAATTTGTGCTGAGAAATTGTGTGATCTTCGTCATAGACTGGCGAGGACCTTGGATAATGGCCCTGAGCAGGCGTGCCGCTCGCTCCGCGGCTGCGCAAGCCACCCACCGAACGGCCCCCCGGCGCTCGCCATGCGCTGCCCGGCCGAGCTCTACACCCAGGGGGGGCGCTACCGCTACCAGGCAGCCCGCATGATGCGGAAGTCGCCAAGCTGCAAAGCGCGCCTCCGTTTGACCGAGCCTCAGTCATGCGATATCGGTCGCTGGGGCATTTACGTCCGACCGGTTGCGCAGCATGTCGTCCTCCCGGCTTCTTGGGGCCAGTGCTGGCCCATCTGCGGGCTATGGTTCTGGAAAATCAAATCTGGGCACAGCAATTCAGTCCGGCGTTGGTCGATGCAGCCGCGATGACCTATGTCGGTTGCCTCCGATAGACGGGTGGACATCCTTCATCAATGATAGATCGACAAAGAGTGCCGGGGCTGCGGGGCGGTCTCGATTGGCTCCGCACCCAATTTAAATCCAAGTCCGGTCAGGATTTTGCTGACTATCGCTAACAAGGAGAGGTGAACTATGGCACGCGTAGCGATTGTTACAGGGGGCACGCGCGGGATTGGCGAAGCAATCTCGAAGGCGCTGAAGGCTGCAGGCTACAAGGTCGCTGCCATTTATGGCGGCAACGACGAGGCGGCGCAGAAATTCAAGGCTGCGACCGGCATCTCTGTCTACAAGTGGGACGTATCGTCCTACGAGGCCTGCGCCGCCGGCATAAAACAAGTTGAGGCCGATCTCGGTCCAGTCGAGGTTTTGGTGAACAATGCCGGCATCACCCGCGACGCCATGTTCCACCGCATGACCCCGGAAAATTGGAACGCGGTCGTCAATACCAACCTCAATTCGCTGTTCAACATGTGCCGCCCGCTGATCGAGGGCATGCGGTCGCGCAAGTTTGGCCGCATCATCAACATCTCTTCGATGAATGGACAGAAGGGACAGGTCGGGCAGAGCAACTACTCCGCGGCGAAGGCGGGCGAGATTGGCTTTACCAGGGCGTTGGCGCAGGAAAACGCGCGCGGCGGCATCACCGTGAATGCGATCTGCCCGGGCTACATCGCGACTGAGATGGTGAAAGCCGTGCCGCAAGACGTGATGGAAAAGGCCATTCTTCCCCACATCCCGGTCGGCCGGCTGGGCGAGCCCGAAGAAATCGCCCGCTGCGTGGTTTTTCTCGCCTCCGACGATTCCGGATTCATCACTGGCTCGACGCTCTCGGCAAACGGCGGCCAAATCATGGTGTAATCTCGCGAACCGGTCCGCATCAGCGGAGGGGCGGTGATCTCTCTTCACACTCTCGACACCGCCCCTCATCATCCCCGCAGTGAATTGGTGAAAGGCACGCGCGCTAGTCGACGCGCCCGCTGTTTCCCGGTGCGCTATGACGCCGATATCGCCTTCCTTCGGAAGTACGAGATCGACGACCGCTTATGGCAATTCTCGGCCTTGTTGGCTGCGCTCACGAATGTCGGATCATTTGAGGTAAAGCGGATCGAGCGCTGAAGACCCCCGGAGGCCCGAGTTTCGGCGTCCTCCCGTCTGGCCCGGCTTTGGCGGGCGCCTCAGGACGAAGGGACTTGCGCCAGGCCGAGCGGAAAATGCTCTGGTCCGCGGCTCGCCTTCCGCACGAGCTGGACTGCCGTCAAGCCGTTACGACAGGATCGCGCCAGCGGCGCCCCACGCCGATCGAGGCGCCCGAAACGCTGACAATCGGATCCGAAACACTTTCTCGCGAGCCGCCTAGAACATATCGAGGCAGCGCCGTCAGATGGGCTGCGTGGCGTGGGAAAATGTTGCCCCTTCTGGTTGTCACTGCGGTGGAATACCCGGCGCGCGCCGCGAACTCGAACTCCCTGGATCCGCACGCCTTGCTCGAACCGAATGGATAGGCGAAGTGATCGGCCGCAATACCGAGTTCGCCGGTCAGCCGTCGACGCACATCGATCGTCTCGGCGAGTGCTCGGTCTTCGTTCAAATCTGCGAGCGAGTGGTGGTTGACCGTGTGGGCGCCGATCGTGACGAGCGGATTCGAGCTCAGCTTCCGCAGTTCGTCCCAACCAAGAAAATAGGCCTCGCACAAGACCTCATCCGAAATCAGCGAGGGCCGCAGGATCTCGTCCACAAACGCCTTGTTCCTCTCGATGTCGTCGTGGATCCAAGTGACGAGCCGGCGATACGCAGCGGCCCTCTCGTCTGCGCTCGCGAGCGAAAAATGCTGCGTCCTACCATCGATATCGACGGACACCGCGCGTCGCCGGCGTAGGCCTTCCTCCAGCCGCAGCCACCAGACATCCAATGTCCTGTCGGGGGCAGCAGTGGTGACGTAGATTGTCGCAGGGACGCCGAGACGTTGCAGCACCGGAAGAGCCAAGGCAACGTTGTCTCTATAGCCGTCGTCGAATGTCAGCGCGGCGAATCGCTTCCCGCGGCAACCCTGCACGATACGGTTCTTCACTTCGTCCATCGATACGAAATCGATGCCGACCGCCCGCATGGCGATGATCGCCCGCTCCAGGAAGTCAGCCGTGATGGTGAGGTCCACGGCTGCGCTGTCGCATTTGGCCGGGACCACCCGGTGCATCATGAAAATGGTTCCGAGCCCTCCATAGATCGGCCGGAACAGGCGGTGTAATCCCGACCGGTGCACAATGGCCGCCCGGTTCATCTCGTCAACTCCGAGACCTGCCAACCGACGTCGTATGGGAGCTCTTTCGTGCCCGTGCGCGGCGGGACTCGAAGTCTGCGAAATCGGGCCCCTGCGCCTCGTCGAGCGCTTCTTCGAATTCGCGGCGCGACGTCTCGATCGTCGGTAATCATGTCTCGTCGCAGAGTCGCCGCACCGGATTAGGCGGTGCACAAGATGATCGAGGAGGTCGCGAATGTGGAGCTGTGTGCCTTGAGAATCAAATTGCACAGGGCCGCGGTTAGTCCACAAACGACGCCACCCAATAAAGGCAAAGGTTTCTTCGCTTGGCGAACAGGTTCGAGCCAGGCGTCGGCATTCATTCGCCAATCGTTCGGAACCACTGCCGCGGCGCGGGCACTTCCGATGCGATCGGTCATCCTAGGGGCGACTAGGGCCGCCGCCGCGCGCGGCAATTCGCGCCACTGCTGATGCTTGACGACGAGAGATGCTAAAATTGAGGCGGCCTTCCGACCGCGTCCTGCGCGCAACAATTGTTTCGCGAGATAGCGCTCGTGCATCGCTTCGGCGGCCTTGGCTTCGCGTTCGTTGGCTGGGGCGCCGTACCGAGCGAAGATGATTTCGCGCCCTTTCCGCATAATATCGACGTTCGTCGAGGCTGTGGCTCGTCCCTGTCGATAAGCAATCATCGGCCGATCGACCGCCGCAACCGGTGAATGCCGAGCCAATCGAATCCAAAGATCCCAATCTTCTGATCCGGGAAGGGCAGGGTCGAATCCTCCGACATCTCGCAGGAGCCTCGCTTCGGCAATCACCGACGAGCCGCCGCTTGGTATTACGTTTCGGTTTGTCAAATCGGGAAGAACGTTCCCGCCCCTGACACGGTGATGCCCGAGAATTCGAAGGTCTTCGTCGACCAGAACACCACCTGTGCAGCCCCACCGAGCGGATTCGGCCGTCAATGCCGATAGTTGAGCGGCGAGCTTGTCCGGCGCCCATAGATCATCGTCGTCACAAAACGCGACCCACCGCGCAGTCGCGTGTGCGATACCAGCATTTCTTGCAGACGACATGCGCAGCGGGCGGTCGTGATGGACTACCTTGATCCGGCAATCCTGTGCTGCGAGGCGGTCGAGCCACGGCTTGGTTCCGTCCGTAGAGCCATCGTTGACGACGACGACCTGGACGGAGACGTCCTGCTGCCCGAGGACCGAGCTAATCGCTCCAGGAAGAAGATGGAGGCGATTGTGGGTAGGGATCACGACGGTCACGTCTGCAGGCATCGGGCCTCCCTTATCGCTCAAGCGGCGGAGCGGACGAAGTTTCTTGGATACAGTGAAAATCAATGGTACCAGCATTTACTGATATCGTTGATGAACCGTATCTGGGGCGCGAATCTGATATAACTCAACAAAAAACAGGAACTATAATGCGCATGCCGGGGTTTAAATCCCTCCTCCGGCTCGAACCCCGAATCGGCGCCGATGAGCGGCTTTGGCGGGTGAGAAATTGACAAACCATTTGATAGCAAAGGCTTGTCACTCATCGCTAGGAAGCGTCACTAATTTCAATAAGCTATTTTTGATTAACGGGGCCGCGCTCGAAACGTTCGGCAAAAATACGGAATAGATGCTGGGCCAATCGGGGACGCCCTGATCCGCCGGGCCTAATTTTTTCCACAGCAAAAAGGCTGTCGCAAGTCTGGCCGCTCCGCCCTCGCTGGATTACCTTGCCGCCATCTTTGATCGAGCGAATCGACGCGGTTTTGCTCGTTGCCCACAGTCTTCTTGTTCCTTTGGCGCAGCGGCTGAGTGACTAGCCGCTAGACCCGCATGCACCATCTGATTTTTTGCCGACTTTTGCCTGTCGACGCTTGCAATCGTTACTGTACGTCTTGCCATCGCACCCACAGACCGGCTGATATCCTTGGGGGCAAAAGTCAGGGACCGCTTCACATCTTCCCAGCACTGCGGCCGCGCCGCATCGCCCGGGAGTTGGATCGCACCATAGATTTTCGTCGCATTTTATCCCCGCAACCTCGCCACAGTACGATCCCAACCCTGCCGCACAGAGGTCCCCTGCGGTTTCAATTGCAAGCCCAGCAACGGCTGCCAAAATAATCGACCAACGCACGTAACCCTCATCCCATCATGTTTTAAGAGCGCAAATCAGTAACACATGAGGGGCATGCGCCAAACCGCGAAGGTCGAGGCGACTGGCCGCTTCGAGAGCACGTGCGCCGCGATAGTCAACGCGCCGAGGCGCATTGCATCCTCCCACTCTCCCCGAGTTTTCCGCCGTGGATCATGCCCAACAGACTGCAGAGGGAGGAACAACAATACGCCGCGCTGCGGCAAGCGCGGGTCCGGCGAGCTTCCGGATAACCAGCTCCAACGCTCTGCGTACCCGAGACCCGCCGTCTTGCCCCGAACCTCCGGCTGATGGTGTAGTGCGTCAGCGCTAATTGCCCGCCACTTGCCTTAATGAGACAGTTCGGGCGACAGTCACATGCGCGTTTTCGCATCCGGGACTGTCCTACAGGCCCCGACCCAAATGGGCGGGGCCTGCCCAACCCCGACCAATCATCGACCGGGTTATCCCGATACCTCACTGGCGCCACGTCGGCTTTTGCCCGGACTCGAAACGCCGGCATGTCCGCTCTTACGTCGTTTTCGGGGGCTTAGAGAACGTCACGGATGCTGATCAATTCCGAGGTTTTTTGAGTACGCGCCCTGGCGCCCCCTCTTTTTAATTGGGATGTGCCGGGCGTATGCTCGATGGCTTCTCGTTGATGGAAAAAGGGAGGAAAACCGATGACGTCCTCTTCAATCGTAGGCTTTGGGTTGGCGGCATGCCTCGTCGCCGCGAGTCCGGCCCTGGCTGAGACAGTTTCCTTTAAGGCCGCACTCAGGGGAAGCAGCGAAGTGCCGGCAAATGACAGCAAAGGCGTGGGCACGGTAACGGCGACTTATGACACCGCGACAAGAAGGTTCATTTGGAAAGGCGACTATTCGGGCCTTTCCGGCCCGGCGACGATGGCCCATTTTCACGGGCCGGCCGATCCAGACAAAAATGCCGGCGTCGTCGTACCGATAACGCCGAGCACAAGTCCATTCGAAGGGACGGCGACTCTAACGGATCCCCAAGCGGCGCAATTGATGGACGGGAAGTGGTACGTCAATGTCCATACCGCCGCTCATCCGGCCGGGGAAATCCGCGGCCAAGTCGTCAAGGGCAACTGACCGACGAACGATGCCGTTCATTGGCCGCGCAAGCGCACCGGCGCACGCATGCCAGAAAGCGGCGAAAGGCAGGAGTGGCGCGACTGAGGCGAAGCTAAGCCGACCTCGGCGAATAACTTAACAATACAGGCGGATCGGATTTGCGGCCGGCGGTAACGGCAGACCCAGCATCCGCGGCGGCTTGAACAGGCTCGATTGGAAATCGACGCAGGCTGCGGCAAAGCTGTGACCGTCTGCCATCATCTCCTCGATGAGCGATAGCGGCGTCGGTCGCGAATTTTCCATCGTGCCGACCACCGACCCGAAATCAAAGGTGATCTCCGCCTCGAACTTGCGGGCCAGATGCTGCATCCGCTGATTCTCCATCAGACAGCAGACCTGCAGATGCTTGATTCCGCGATTGCGCGCGGAGAGCAGGGTGCGATCGAGCAGCGCGGAACCGACGCCGTGGCTTTGCCAGGGTTTCTCGATGCTGAATGCGGCCTCGGCCTCCTGCAGGTCGAGGGGGCGGGCAATGCGCATGTCGGCAGCGCCGCGCAGCACCCCGTCCACGAAGAAGCCATGCACGACCACGTCGGGGCCGTGCGTCGTTGCGGCGTAACTTCGGATTGTATCGTCGGCGATTGCGCCACAAAAGCGATTGCGACGGCTTTCATGGTCGAGGCGAAGCAGGTGGTCGCGATAGACGCGCGTCTCGACGTTCCACAGCTTCCGAATCAGGCCGGCTTCGATAAAAACTTGATGCATCGAGGGTCTCCCGCAACTTCATGTGCGGCTTCGCGTTTTCCCCTCGAGCGGCTCCCCTCTTTGCCGGATGTTCATTCATCCGGTTTTTCTAAATCATTATCCAAGTAGATTATATAGTGGCATAATTAACAATACGTATCGATCCATAGATCGCACTGAAAAAATTGACGAGCGGCGGCTGCGACACTGGCCCAAGAGCCCGCATCCCCTTCTACTCCTTCCGCTTTCTTCTCTCCGCATCAGGAAAGCAGCGCACGCCCTGATCGCAACCGAGCTTGGCGCGCAGCCGCGCGTCAGCTCATGGACGCGAGCCTTTCTCCGAGCCGCAGTCCCCAGGCATAGATCGTCAGCGCCGGATTGACGCGGCTGGTGCGCGGCAGCACGCTGCCATCGGAAATATATAGGCCCTCCATGCCGTGCACTTTGCCGTGAGGATCGACCACGCTTGTCGCCGGGTCGTTGCCGGTAACGAGCGTGCCGACCGCGTGCGCCGTGCCCGCAAGCCCGGTCCATTGGCTCGCTCCGGCGAACCCGGCAAACAGGAGCGAGCGCTCGAAGTCGCGGAGACAGGCCTTGTGCTCATCGTGTGAATGTTTGATGCGGTCGAACTCGTAATCGAGGATCGGGCGACCGCCGCGGTTCGAAATCACCCGGTTGTCGATGCTCGATCCGTCCTCGGTCGTGACGAAGAACCCGAGCGCCCGCTTTCCGATCAAGTCGGTGACGAACTCGGGCGTTACCGCCGGCAACTGCGTCGCGAGCAGTTCGCCGTCGATCCAGCCGAGGCACTGCACCGTCGAGTGCGGATGCTTGTCGTTGTAGAAGATCGCGGTCTTGCGCAGCACGTCGTGATCGCGGAAGAACGAGAAGACGATGAGCGCGCTGTTGATGTGCATACGGAAATTGCGGCCGATGAGCGCCGCGCAGGGCAGCTTGCCGGCAAGCCCGGTGGCGGCGAAATAATCTTCAAGCAGACGCGGCGAGGTCATCGCGCCGCAGGAAAGGATGATCTTGCCGCCGCGGAAAGTGCTGCCGTCGGTGCAGACCACACCCTCGATCGCCTCGGGGGCATTGTCCGCATGCAGGAAAGTCTCGACCTCCTTGTCGAGCAGAAGGCGGAAATTGGGCTCGTTCTCGATCAAATTGATGAAACACTCTTCGGCATCGCCCTTGTATCCGGCGACCGAGGCGTAGCCGTCGAAGTGCTTGGCTTCTTTGGGATCGTTGACGATCTCCGGCTTGAGCCCGAGAGGCAGCGGCTCAACCCGCCAATTCGGATCATGCGCGATGACCTTGTCGATCACCGATTGGAGTTCCGGCTCGTTCTTGAAATGGTTGACGTGGAGCATGCGCTCGGCTTCGGCGTAATGGGCTTCAAGTTCGGAAAGCCCGAACGGCCAAGCGAGGCATTGGAAGGCGGGGTCAGCCTCAAACTCGTGCGCAGAAAAGCGCAGCAGCGCCGCGCCGTACCATTTGGTCTTGCCGCCGAGATTGTAGTGCTCGCCGGTCGGGATAAAGGGCTTGCCGCGCCCATCCTGCCATTCGGTCGTGGTGTAGAAGCGTCCTTCCTTGAACACGATCTCCGTCGAAAGCGTCGAAGCGTCGCGCGGCAGGCGGTGCCCCTTCTCGAGCATCAACACGCGGTTGCCCGCCTTGACCAACTTGTAGGCGGCGGCTGCGCCGCCGGCGCCGCTGCCGATTACGATCACGTCCCAATTGTCAGACATCGGCTGGTTGTCCTTGGACGGCTGCGGGGGGCTCGAAGCCGGAGTGGATGCAGCGCGTCACGTAGTTGGGGTTGAGCTTCGGTTGGGTAAAATCGGCCGGGAGGCCGAGCACGTAGGAATGGACGAAGACGGCCGTGAGCATACCGGTGGGCGGCGCTATGAGATAGACCCAGAACGCCGTCCAAGTGTCGGCAGGCAGCGCCGAAGAAAAGCTGCGCGCCGGATTCATTCCAAACCCCGAATAAGGCGACTCGTACAGCACATAAAGAAAGATCAGGCCGCCGGCGACGATGCCGATCAGCTGGTCGAACTTCGAATTGAGCATCACCGCGACGACGAACATGAGGATGAACGCGATGATCATCTCGCTGAACAGCGCGGCGACCACCCCCTGCGGTCCGGGTACGGTTGCGGCCCAGTTGGCTTGCGGGTCGGCCAGCAACCCGCCGGTCAGCACGTAGCTCAGGAGCGAGCCGGCGAGGCCGCCGACGAACTGGAACAGGGCGTAGTATACCGCATCGACGGTGTTGATCTTGCCCATGACCCAGAACGACAGCGTGAAGGCCGGGTTCATGTGCGCGCCCGAGCGTTTGCCCCAGGGCGAATAAATGATCGCAGCGGCGGTTCCGGCCATCGCCAGCGCCATCAGCGCGCGCTTCCAGAATTCGTTCTCGATGAGGCCGAAGGTGGGCGAGCGCGGGTCATACAAGAGAACCGTCGCCACGCTCGCCGAGATCATGAACATGCCGAGCGCCCAGCCCTCGATCGCGTATTCCGGCCAGTGCCGGCGCAACGCTTCCAGCGGACCGAGGGCAGGGACCGGCATCTGCGGTCAGCCTCCGGTGGCGAAGCCCGGATAGCACGTCATACCGCCATCCACAAAAATGGTTATGCCATTGATGTAGTCCGCGAGGTCCGAAGCCAGGAACACCGCAACGCATGCGATATCTTCCGGCTCGCCGATCCGCTTATAGGGAACGAGCGTCATCAGCGCGTCATAGGCCTCCGGAGTATTCCAGGCCTTGGTGTTGATCGGCGTGCGGATCGCGCCCGGACCGATCGCATTGACCCGGATGCGGTCGGGCGCGAGCTCCTGGGCGAGGGTCTTCATCATCATATGGATGCCGCCCTTGGAGGTGGCGTAATTCACGTGCCCGGCCCACGGGATCACCTCATGCACCGAACTCATGCAGATGATCTTGCCGGCGGCGACCGACACGTCCTTGCGGACACCGCGTCGCAGAAATTCCTTTACGGCGGCGCGTGCACACAGCCATTGGCCCGTGAGGTTGACGCCCAGAACGGTATTCCACTGGGCCATGGTCATATTGACGAGGGCGGAATCTCGCTGCAGGCCGGCATTAGCGACCAGAATGTCGATCGTGCCGAAATGGTCGATCGCCTGCTTGAACATGGCGTCGACCTCGGCTTCGTTCGACACGTCCGCCTTGATGGCGATCCCCTTGCGGCCCTCCGCCTCGATCGCCTTGATCACCTTGTCGGTTTCGCCGACCACATAGTTCACCACCACGTCTGCGCCGGCGCGCGCCATGCCGATCGCAACCGCCTGGCCGATGCCCGAATTGGCGCCGGTCACGAGGGCGATCTGCCCGGTCAGCAGCTTTGGGATGCTTTTGTAGTTCGGCAGATCCGTATTGAACGGCGTCGCAGCAGTCGGTGCAGCCATGGTGCCCATCCTCCCTTTCTGCAGACCGCGCGATGAACCGCGGTCGTTCGGTCATTCGCCTGAACGCGCTACGACTTCGGCGGATAGAGTTCGTCGATCAGGTTGGCGACGAGGCCGGTCCAGCCGGTTTGGTGGGAAGCGCCGACGCCGCGCCCGTTGTCGCCGTCGAAATATTCATGGAACCAGACGTAGTCCTTGAACTGAGGGTCCGTCTGCATCTTTTCATAGCCGTTGTAAACCGGACGCCGACCTTGCGCATCGCGCAGGAAGATGCGGATCAGGCGCCGGCGCAATTCGTTGGCCACTTCGGTCAGACTCATCATGTGGCCAGAGCCCTTCGGGCACTCTACCTTAAAATCCTCGCCGTAGAACGAACCGAACTTATCCAAGCTTTCGACCATCAGGAAGTTGACCGGCATCCAGATCGGCCCGCGCCAGTTGGAATTGCCGCCAAATAGATCGGAGTCGGACTCGGCCGATCGGTAGGTCACTTCGGAAGTGAAGTTGCCGAGCTTGAATTCGTAGGGGCGGTTCGAATACTCGCGCGACAGGGCGCGAACGCCATAAGGCGACAGAAACTCGCTTTCGTCCAGCACGCGCTCCAGCACGCTTTTCATTCGGAAGGCGCGGGCGATCGAGAACAGCCGCCGTTTCTCCGCCCCGGGGGACTGCGGCCGCGACACCAGTCGCGCAAGTTCCGGGCGATGATCGAGAAACCATTCCATGCGTTTGACGAATGCGGGCGCTTGCGAAAGCAGCTCTTCGTCCAGCACTTCGACGGCGAACAGCGGGATGAGACCGACCATTGAGCGCAGCCGCAGCGGGATTTTTTTGCCCCCGGGGAAGATCAGCCAGTCGTAGTAAAATCTGTCGTCATCGTCCCATAAGCCCAATCCTCTCCCGCCGAGATTGGTCATGGCGCCGCCGATCAAGAGGAAATGCTCGAAAAACTTCGACGCAATGTCCTGATAGGCGGAATCCTCACGCGTAAGTTCGAGCGCGATGCGCATCATGTTGAGACAAAACATCGCCATCCACGATGTTCCGTCCGACTGCGTGAGCACGGCCTTGATCGGCAAGGGCTTCGAGCGATCGAAGGCGCCGATATTGTCCATGCCGAGAAAACCGCCTTGGAAAACGTTGCGGCCGTACACGTCCTTGCGATTGACCCACCAGGTGAAATTGAGCAGCAGCTTGATGAATACAATTTCGAGGAAGGCGCGGTCCTTCTTGCCCGTCACGCGACCCTCGGTCTCGTAGATGCGTAGCGCCGCCCAGGCATGCACCGGCGGATTGACGTCGCCGAAACTCCACTCATAGGCGGGAAGCTGTCCGCACGGATGCATGTACCAAGGCCGGCATAAGAGAATGAGCTGTTCCTTGGCGAATTGCGGATCGATCAGCGCGAGCGTCGCCATGTGGAAGGCCCAGTCCCAGGCGGCGAACCACGGGTACTCCCACTTATCGGGCATGGCGATGACGGTGGCCGAATTGAAATGAGTCCAGTCCGCATTGCGCCCGGAGCGGCGCGAGTCCGGCGGCTTCGGCTCGGTGGCGTCGCCTCGAAGCCACTCTGGCACGTCATAACCGTAGAATTGCTTTGACCAGAGCATGCCGGCAAATGCTTGCCGCTGGACGCGGCGTGCGTCGATGTCCGCGATGCTGCGCTGCATGTCGTCGTAAAAGGCATCCGCCTCGCTGATGCGCTGCTGGAGAATCTGATCGAAGTCGGCAAAGGCGTTGGGTTTGAAACTGCCCGGACAGAGCCGCGCGCGGATGACGACTTTGCCTCCCGCCGGAATTGTCTGCGCGTAGAGGCCGGCTGCCTTGGTGCCGGTCGCGGTCGGATTCACCGCGTTGGCATCGTTATGCAAGACGTAGCTGTTGAAGGCGTCTTTGAAGTAGCCGCGGGCGCCGGTGTTGTAAAGTCGCGCCGTGTTGGTTTCGTTCTCGCAGAACAACAGCCGTTCCGGCTTTTCAAAATGCATGGTCATGTCGTAGAGCGAGGCGTGCTCGATCGCGACTCCGCTGTCGCCTGCCGCCTTCATGGACGGCTTGGTCGCGCCGATGAACCAGGTCCAGGTGTTGCGAAACCAGATTTGCGGCAGCAAGGTCAGCCGCGCCGGCTGCTTGCCGCGATTGGTCGCCGTTATCTGCAGCAGAATGTCGTCGACGTCGGCCTTGGCGTATTGGATGTCGATGTCGAAATAGGCGTCTTCGTTGAAGATGCCGGTGTCGATTAGTTCGAATTCCGGATCGGCTTTGCCGCGCCGCGCGTTCTCATCGATCAGCCATTGGTACGGGTAGGCTGTCTGCGGATACTTGTAGAGCATGCGCGCGTAGGAATAGGTGGGCGTCGCGTCGAGATAGTAGTAGATCTCCTTGACGTCCTCGCCGTGATTGCCCTGGCCGTTGGTCAGCCCGAACATCCGTTCCTTCAATATCGGATCGACGCCGTTCCATAGGGCAAGGCCGATGCAAAGATTCTGTTGCTCGTCGCAGAAACCGCCGATGGCGTCTTCGCCCCAGCGATAGGCGCGGCTGCGCGCTTGATCGTGGGGAATGTAGTTCCAGGCGTCGCCGTTGGCGCTGTAGTCCTCGCGCACTGTGCCCCACTGCCGCTCGCTGACATAGGTTCCCCAGCGCCGCCAGCCCTTCTTGCTGGCATTGGCTTCGCGCAGACGTTTGACTTCTCCGTCGCGTGGCGGCTTTCTCAATGCGCGCATGCCTCTCGAACCCTCCCTAAATCGCTCCGTGTCCGGCAATACTACCTAGATTCGCGCGCGCTAGCGGACCGGAAAATCGTGGCTGCGAACCGGCGCCGGCGCTGCGGTGAAGTCATAGTGCCACCATTCCTGAGAATAGTTGCGAAATCCCTCGGCGGCGAGCGCGCGTCTGAGTCGATCGCGGTTGGCGCGCGCTTCGGCGTTGACGCGCGGGGAAGCGGTGGCGGAGAGCGGCGATGAGCAATCATAGGCCGTGCCGAAATCGAGGCTCGATTCCCGTGCGCGTCCTGTAAACGGTCCGTCGCAACGTCCGGCGTCGGTGGGCGTCGGCAGGGCCGGCTCGTCGGCGCGCACGAGGCCGATATCGACCGCGATGCCCAGCGAGTGGCGCGAGCGCTTGGCGAGATAGCCGCGGGCGAATTGCTCCGCCTTGGGGATCTGCGGGGAGAAGATGCGCGCCATGTAGTCAGGCTCCGGGCTTTGCGCCCATGTGATGAAGGAGCGCACAGCGCGTTCGGGTCGGTAGCAGTCGTAGACCTTGAGGCCGTAGCCCTGCGCAAGCAACCGCGCCTGCGCCCGCGCCAGCGCTTCGGCCGCAGGCCGGAGCAGGATGCACTCAGCCGCATCATAACCCGGCACCCGGCGTCCGGTGAAGTTGAACGGCGTTGCGTAGCGGATGTCCTGGCGGATGGACGGCGCAACCTCGCGCAGCCGCACGAAGCCCGCGGGGAGGGGACCGCCTGCGCGCGGCGACGCTGCGGACTGGCCCGCGGCGGGTGTCGCGAGCAGCAGCGCCGCAATCGTCGCAAGGCCGCGCCGCATCATCCTACCAGCACGTTTTTGAACTGCCAGGGATCGGTCGTGTCGATGTTCTCAGTGAACAGGCCGGGGCGATTGGTGAGCGGCGTCCAGTCGGTGTAGACGCCGATCACCGGGCCGAGATAAGGCCGCTGCAGTTCAAGACAGCGGGCAAAATCCATATCGTCGGCCTCGACGATGCCGGCCTGCGGATTTTCCAAAGCCCACACCATGCCGGCCATCACCGCCGAGGACACCTGCAACCCGGTGGCGTTCTGATAGGGAGCAAGATCGCGCGTCTCGTCGACGGAGAGCTGCGAGCCGTACCAATAGGCGTTCTTGGCGTGGCCGTAGATCAGCACGCCCAATTCGTCGATGCCGTCGACGATATCGTGCTCGTCGAGAATATGAATTCGCTCCTGCCGGACGCCGGCTTGTCCGAACAGTTCGTGCAATGACAGCACCGCGTCGTTGCACGGGTGATAGGCGTAATGGCAGGTCGGCCGGTACACCGTCCGGTCGTCCTCGCGCAGCGTCAAATAGTCGGCGATCGATATCGATTCGTTGTGGGTGACGAGGAACCCGTATTGCGCCTCCGCGGTCGGAGTCCAGGAGCGCACGCGCGTATTGGCGCCGGGCTGCAGCATATAGATGGCGGCGCCGCAGCCGGTCGCATGGTAGCGCCCGTTGTGCGGCAGCCATTTCTCATGCGTGCCCCAGCCGAGCTCGGCGGGCTGCATGCCTTCCGACAGGAAACCCTCCACCGACCAGGTGTTGACAAACGTGTTCTGCGGCTTCGGCAGCTTCGCGCGCTGGGTGTCGCGCTCGGCGATGTGGATGCCCTTGACCCCGAGGCGCATCGCGAGCCGCGCCCAGTCCTCGCGCGTTTTCGGCGCTTCAGTTTCGCTCCCCATGTCGCGCGCGATGTCGAGCAGCGCCTGCTTGACGAACCACGACACCATGCCGGGATTGGCCCCGCAGCAGGAGACGGCCGTGATGCCGTCAGGCTTGCGCCGGCGCGCCGCCAGCATGGTTTCGCGCAGCATGTAGTTGGAGCGCGCCTCCGGGCTTGCCATGCGGTCGAAATAGAGGCCGGGCCAGGGCTCAATCACGGTGTCGATGTAGAACACGTCGAGCTCCCGGCACAACTCCATGATGTCGACCGAAGAGGTGTCGACCGAGAGATTTATGCAGAAGCCGCGTCCCGGGCCGTCGGTCAGAAGCGGCGTGAGCAGGTGCCGGTAGCGATCCTTGGTGACGGGTTGATGAATGAAGCGGATTTTGCGCTCATCGAGAATGTGGCGGTCCTTGTCGGCGGGATCGATCACGACCAACCGCGACTTGTCGAACGCGAAGTGTCGCTCGATCAGCGGCAGCGTTCCTTTGCCGATCGAGCCGAACCCGATCATGACAATCGGGCCGTCGATCCGGGCGTGCACAGGCCAGGCGGTCATGTCAGAAGCTCCGAAGACAGAAAGCGTGATGCGCCCTCCCCCTGCGGGGAGGGGTTAGCAGGAAGGGTGAATCGCAAAAGCTGTTACGCGGTAAGACTTGCCCACCCTACGCCCTCCCAAAGGGAGAGGAGGGAAGGCACGCGCCCTCGGTGAACGACAAATACGGCGCGAAATCAAGCCGCGCGCGGCAAGACTGCGTGAGATGCCGTGGCCGGCGCGAGACGCCGCGTACGCCCAAGCCGGTTGCTCGGCATGCGTGCGCTCTGGATCAGACCGTGCGCGCCGTCGAGCGCGCCGGGCTGAAGCTCGCGCGCGAGCAGCCGCTCCGCCTCGTAGGGGCCGGGCAGCCACAGGCAGGCGGTCTTGTCGGCGGAAAAGCCGAATCGCGCATAGTAGGGCGCATCGCCGACGAGCAGCACCGCTGCGTGCCCGCGGGCCGCGGCGTCGTCAAGCGCGCGTCGCATCAGCGCGGCGCCGATGCCGCACGCGCGAAGACCCGGGTGCACCGCCAACGGGCCGAGCAGCAGCGCCGCATGCTCGCCGGCGGCGACACGCCACAGCCGCACGGTGCCGATCACGCGACCGAAATCGGTTGCGACGAAGGATAACCCGTCCGCTGGCCGTTGTCCGTCGCGCAGGCGCTGGGACGTCTTGTCAAACCGGCAGGGGCCGAAGGCGAGATCGAGCAGGGCTTCGCGCGCCGGCGCGTCGACAGGCCGCTCGTGACGAATCGTGGTCATCGTCTGTCCTCCCGACTGGGGATTGACATCATGCCCAGGAGGCGTCGCGACGCGTCGCAGAGTCCTGGGTTCGAGGTGACGGATCGGTCCCGGGCGTGGCGGAGCATTCGCTGCGTTGTGCCCGGGACGCGCGGGGAGGAGCGATCCTCAGATGTGATACGTCTTCAGCGGCGGAAAGCCGTTAAAGGCAACCGCGGAGTACGTCGCCGTATACGCGCCGGTCCCCTCGATCAGCACCTTGTCGCCGATCTCCAGGCTGATGGGCAGGTCGTAAGGCTGCTTCTCGTACATCACGTCGACCGAGTCGCAGGTCGGCCCGGCAAGCACGCAGGGGCCGAGCCTGTCGCCGTCGCGCGGGGTCTTGATCGGATAACGGATCGACTCGTCCATCGTCTCGGCGAGACCGCCGAACTTGCCGATGTCCAGGTAGACCCAGCGCACCTTGTCCTGCTCGGCCTTCTTCGAGACGAGCACGACCTCGGCCTCGATCACGCCGGCATTGCCGACCATGCCGCGGCCGGGCTCGATGATGGTCTCCGGGATCGCGTTGCCGAAATGCTTGCGCAGCGCCCGGAAGATCGAGCGCCCGTAGTTCTCCACGGGCGGCACGTCGCGAACATATTTGGTCGGAAAGCCGCCGCCCAAATTGACCATCGACAGCGCGATGCCGCGCTCCGCGCAGGCGCGGAACACCGCAGCCGCCGTCCTCAGCGCCTGGTCCCAGGCCTGTGTGCGGCGCTGCTGCGAGCCGACATGGAAGGAGACGCCATGCGCCTCCAGGCCGAGCCGGTGCGCATGCTCGAGCACGTCGGGCGCCATCGCCGGATCGCAGCCGAATTTGCGCGAGAGCGGCCATTCGGCGCCCGCACAATCGAACAGGACGCGGCAGAACACCTGCGCGCCGGGCGCGGCGCGCGCGATCTTCTCGGCCTCGGCCTTGCAGTCGACGGCGAACAGCCGCACGCCGAGCGCATAAGCGCACGCGATGTCGCGCTCCTTCTTGATGGTGTTGCCGAAGGAGATGCGGTCGGGCGTCGCGCCGGCGGCGAGCGCCATCTCGATCTCGGCGACCGAGGCGGCGTCGAAGCAGGAACCCAGCCCGGCGAGCAGCGACAGCACTTCCGGCGCCGGATTCGCCTTGATGGCGTAGAACACGCGCGTGTCCGGCAGGGCGTGGGCGAAGGCAAGATAGTTCTCGCGTACGACGTCGAGATCGACGACGAGGCATGGCCCGTCGTCGCGGCGATTGCGCAGAAACTCGCGGATGCGCTCGGTCATGGCGCTCTCCCCAATAGGCCCATGGGCGAAGCATCGCCCGGCATGAGTGCGGGTGCGAAGCTCGCGCCGACGCGCGATGGGGACGCGTCGACGTCGAGTGATTCACACCCGTCCGTGCTGCCTTCCGATTGGATTGGGGAGTCCCCGATCCGCACGCCCGGCAATGATGAACAAGCCTCTTCGGCGACCCGAGCCGGTGGTGGAAACCGGCAGAGACCAAAAAAGCCCGCTCCGTCGTTGCTTTAAGCCGCGTCCCCCGTTGAGAACGGGGTGCGCCGGTTTCGCCTCCGGCTGCCGATCAAGTGTTCGGAGCTCAAACAATCCGGCGACCTTACGATCGTCGCGATCTCGCTCCGGGCGGCTGTCCGGCCTCTTGTCCGGATGCCCACCGACCGACACACGGCCACAGGCACGTGCGAAATTGGGCAAAACTCAGTTAAGCGATCCGATCGGTTTGCGCAAGTTTTTTGCGCACCGAATCTCCGCGCCGTTCAACGAAATGTGTACACACAAGGCTGGCAAGACATTAAAGCTGCGCTGCAGCGCGCCGCTGGAGCAAATTCCGTTCTGGCGAATCGGAAATCATGGTCTTTTCGTGGTCGCATTTTCTGCCGGCGAAGGAGTCCCTGCTTCGCCGGAAAATGCTTTACTAGCGCATGATGATTTAAGCTTGGTTCGCTCCGCCTCACCCGCAGTGGTCATGCTCCGCGCAGGCGGGGCAGCCAGTAATCACGGCGAACGCTCGAGTTTACTGGGTCGCCCGCTTGCGCGGGCGAAGACAGGCTTGAGGGTTGATTCCACGTCAATTCATCGAGCTCTAGTCTAGTCGCGCGCGGTGAACGGCTCGACGCGCATCCCGCCGCGCACGAACTGAATCATCACGAGCAGACCGAGCACAAAGAACAGCGCTTGCAGCACATAAGCGCCGTAGGCGCCGAGACCGAACAGGTTCGCGACGGCCCAGCCACCGGCGAAGGCGGCGCCGAAGACTTCCGCGCCGATCAGCACCGCGGCGGACAGCACGGTGATGACGTTCGGCCAAACGATGCGACTCTGACTTCCGGCGGCTGGCTGCGACACGCGAAGCTCCTCCTTGCGCCGGCAATCTTCACGAAATGGCGGAGCGGATCAAGCCTGCGGATCAACCCGCGCGGAGACGGGCGGATCATGCCATGGACCAAAGCGATGCGGCTGAAGCGCGGCTGCGTCGCTCTGCTCGACAGCAGAGACAATTGCCTCATCAGCGAAAGCGAGTGAGGGGGCGTGCCCTTGTTGCCGCTCGGCGCGACGCCCCCTCACTCGGCGAGGGATCAGCAAAGCTCATCCCTCGCGCCCCGCTCCCTTGAGGGGAGAGGGGATAGCAACCCGCGGCGCGCCTAACTCGCAAGCGGCACGGCTGGCGCAAGAGCGCGCCTGGTCCGAAGCAAGACGGCGCGCCCAGACCGAATTCCGTTCCACTTGAATCGGAATTCGCTCTGGGTTTCCTTGCGCAGTCGCATTTTCTGCGGCGAACCGGTTCCCACTTCGCCGGAAAATGCTTTAGCTCAACAGCGGCGACCAGGCGGGGTCGGACGCGAAGCTCGGCGTGGCGATGCGCTGCTCGTTGCGGCCCGTCACGTCGATCGTGAACAGCGATGGCCCGTTGCCGGGATCGCGGAAGAACATCAGCACGCGGCCGTTCGGCGCGAAGGTCGGCCCCTCGTTATGGTAGCCCTCGGTGAGCAGGCGCTCGCCGCTGCCGTCCGGCCGAATAATGCCGATCCCGAAGCCGTTCGCCGCCTGCTTGGTGAAGGCGATGTAGTCGCCGCGCGGCGACCATACCGGCGTCGAGTAGGCGCCGTCGCCGAAGCTGATGCGCTGCCCCATCCCGCCACCCGCCGGCATCACATAGATCTGCTGCCGCCCGCCGCGATCGGACTCAAAGCAGATGCGGCTGCCGTCGGGCGAATAGCAGGGCGCGGTGTCGATCGCCGGCGTGTCGGTGAGCCGCGTCGTCGCCTTCGAGCGCAGGTCCATCACGAACAGGTTGGCGTTGCCGCCCTGCTCCAGGCTCATGATCACGCGTTGGCCGTCGGGCGAGAAGCGTGGAGAGAAAGTCATGCCGGGGAAATTGCCGACAATCTCGCGCTGGCCGGTCTCGACATTGAGGAGATAGACGCGCGGCTCGCCCTGGCCGAACGACATATAGGTGATTTCCTGCGTCGTCGGCGAAAAGCGCGGGGTGAGCACGAGGTCCTCGCCGCGGGTCAGATAGCGCACATTGGCGCCGTCCTGGTCCATCACCGCGAGGCGTTTGATGCGGCGGTCCTTCGGCCCGGTCTCGTCGATGAACACGATGCGGGTGTCGAAGTAGCCTTTCTCGCCGGTGAGCCGCTCGTAGATCGCGTCGGCGATGATGTGGGCGATGCGCCGGAAATTATCCGGCGAAGTGAAATACTGTTGGCCGGTGAGCTGGGCGCCGCCGACCACGTCCCACAGGCGGAACTCGGCCTTGAGCCGGCCGTCCGGCTGCCGGGTGATACGACCGGTGACCAACCCCTGGGCGTTGATCGCGCGCCAGTCGGGAAAGCGCGGCACGGTGTCGATCGTCGTGATTTTTTCGAGGTAGGCGGACGGATCGATCGGCGCGAACAGGCCGCTGCGCTTGAGATCGGCGGTGATGATCTGGGTGATCGCGCGCGCCTGCTCGAAATCGGCGGGACTGCCGGCGACGAAATCGGGCAAGGCAATCGGCAATGGCTGTACATTGCCCTGGGTGACGTCGATGCTGAGCACCGCGTGCGCCGGCCGCAGGGGCAGGCCCAACAGCGCCCCCGCTCCCGCCGCTGCGGTCGCCGCTAGCAGACCGCGGCGCGAAAAACGCTCGTGCATGGCGAACGCATCCTCCGAACTGGTTCTGATTCTGGCGTCGAATTCCTTCGCCCGTGGGAATGCGAGCGAATTATGGTCGCCCGAGGGCGGGAAGCCTCGCATACGATTAGTTAATGATCGGTCGCCGCCGCGCCGGGGAGGGAATCTGTCCCTACCGGCAAGCATATAATCTCGCTCTGCGTGGCAGGGATTGGCCCGGACCGATCACGTTCGCCGCGGGCTATCCGCCGCGCGGCCTAAGCCGTCAGCCGCGGAACATGTCGCGAGGATCGAACGTGACCTCGACATCCCGCCACACGGCGTATTTGGCGATCGGGAGCTTGTAGGGCTGGCAGCGCTTGATCGCGCGCATCGCGCTTTCGGCCGCGATCTGGAAGATCGGATGGCTGCCGTGGTTGAGCAAGGTCGGATTGGCCGAGAGCGAGCCGTCCTCACGCAGCTGGAGACGGATCCTGACGATCAGCTCTTTCGCCTCGAGCACGCCTGCGGGCGGGTTCCAGCATGCCTGAATCTGTGCGCGCAGCGCGTCGATCTCGCTCTGCGACAGGGTGGCGGCGCTGCCGCTCGGCAGGCCGAGCGAGGGCGTCGAATTGAGGGTGGCGCCGGCAGCGGCCTGGCGCTGCGGGCTACGCTTGTCGAGGAGCGCCGCGATCTTGTTCGGATCGAACGCCTGCTCCTGCTCCTTCCTCTTCTTTTCCTCTTCGCGCTTCTTCGCCTCTTCCTTGCGCTTCTGCTCCTCGCGTTTTTTCGCTTCCTCCTTGCGCTTCGCCTCTTCCTTCTTCAGCGCTTCGGCGATCGGATCCGGCTCCGGGGCTTTCGCTTTTTCCGGCTTCGGTTCGGGCGGCTTGATCTCGGGGATGGGAACCGGCGCGGCCGACGCCGTCCGGATCTCCTGCTTGGGAGCGACCTTAGGAGTCGAGTCCTCCACTGGATTGGGCTTGTCGATCTTTTCGACCAAGGGCGCGGGCTTAACGACCTTCGGCGCATTTTTCACGCCGGCGGTCAATTGCGAGTATTCGGTGTCCGAGATGATGTCGACGGGCAGCGAATCTCCCGGCGTCGTCTCCAGCGGCTTCACGCCGAAAGAGACGAGCCCCCACAGCAAGACCGCTGCATGGAGGGAGGCGGATATCGCGAGCCCGGTCCGCATCGCCTTACGACCCCTGCTCGACTTCGGTGACGAGCGCGACGCGCCGGAATCCGGCGGCGGAAAGCCTGCCCATCACCCGCATCACCGTTCCGTAGTCGACCCGGCGGTCGCCGCGCACAAAGATGCGCTCGTCGAGGCCGCCGCGCGCCTCGGTCACCGCCTTGAGCTTGGGAACGAGCTCGTCGACGGAGATTTCGCTGTTCTGAAGGAAGACCTTGCCCTCGGTGTCGACCGAGACGGTGAGCGGCTCCTTGTCCTGCTCGAGCCCTTTGGCCTGGGTCTGCGGGAGGTCGAGCGGCACGCCGACCGTCAAGAGCGGGGCGGACACCATAAAAATGATAAGCAGGACCAGCATCACGTCGACCATCGGCGTGACGTTGATCTCGCTCATAATCGACTTGCGACGGCGGCGGCGCTTCCCCGATGCGCCGCCTGCGGCCAGCATCATGGCCATTCAGGCAGTCCCCGTGCTTTCTATCGCGCGCGTCCCTCTACGCGCGCCCCCTCGTGTATCCCGTGCCCCTTTATTTTCAGGGGCTTATACCTGTTCATCGATCTGGCGCGACAGGATGGCGGAGAACTCGTCGGCGAATCCCTCCAGCCGTGTCGCCTGTTTGTTCACCTCTGACGAGAACTTATTGTAGAAAATGGTCGCTGGTATGGCAGCCACGAGGCCAATTGCGGTGGCAAGCAGCGCCTCGGCGATGCCGGGCGCAACCACCGCGAGCGAGGTATTCTTCGACACGGCGATAGCCTGGAAGCTGTTCATGATGCCCCAGACCGTACCGAACAGCCCGACAAAGGGGCTGGCCGAGCCCACCGTCGCCAGCACCAAGAGCCATCGCTCCAGTCGCTCGACCTCGCGCTGGATGGTCACGTCCATGACCTTTTCGAGCCGCATCTGCAGGCTGGCGATGGCCGGATGCGGGCCCTCGAAGCTGCGCTTCCACTCGCGCATGGCGGCGACGAACAGCGCCGCCATCGAATCGGTCGGTCGCGCCGCAAGGGTGCGGTAAAGGTCCTCGAGCGACTGGCCCGACCAGAACACGTTCTCGAAATGCTTCATCGCCTGGCTGGTGCGGCGGTAGAGGATGAACTTGTCGATCGCGATCGCCCACACGCCGACGGACGCCGTGAGGAGCCCGATCATCACCAGTTTCACGACCCAATCGGCCTTCCAAAACAGGTGAAGGATCGAGATGTCGGAGGCGACGGCCGGTAATTGTTCCATGGGTTAACCTACGGCTCTTCGACGCCGGGAACGGGCACTCTGCCCGCGACGCCCACCGATGGACGCGCGCCTGTCGCAGACGCCCCCGCATGGCCCCCGCGGCTGCATGCTCGCGCCGGCGCGCTTGCCCTGGCGGCATGCGCAATCGGCTTGCTCGCCGCGCGGATCTCCTTGCACCCCGTCCTCGGGTGAGCCGGCGGCCTCCGGAGGCCCCAATCCGCGCCAAACGTGACTAAAAGAGGGCGTTTTGCCCCCGCAAAAACCCGCATATGCCCGCGGGACAAGGGCGCACCCCCGTGTCTTGCCGTCGGATTACGCGATAGTTCAGTTAAGGAGACGTTAAGTGAGTCAGCGGGCTAGGCCTGCTTTATCGTCGGGCCGTCGAGTTCGCGACTCGCCGCCGTTGGCGCATTCCGAAGCTCGCCCGCTAATGGTCGCGCCGCGCCGAACGCTCGCAAAACTGCAAAGGCGATGACGAAGACCGGGACCCACGCGACGCGCGCGCCGTAACGGTCGTGCGGTCCGGACAGGGCGCCGCATACGAACGCGTTGGCAAGCACGGCGAGGAGCACCGTTGCCGCGAGCAGCGTAAGCTCGTCGCCGTCTCGTCGATACATCGAGCGCACGAGGAGGCCGAGCGCCAGGATCAGCGACAGGATCGCGACCGGCTTGTGCAGACGATTGAGGAGATCGAAGCGCAAGGCGCCGCGTTGTTGGCGCGCCGCGCGCATCGCAGGAACGATCGCCGGGAGATAGCGCTCGATGATGCCGTAGGTATGCCACAGCTTGTCGTCGACGCCTGTACCGGTCGCGGTAAGGGAGAGCTGGCTCAGCGTTGCCGCGAACGCCGTGCGTATATGATCCCAGGGATTGGTGACGAGGCTGCGCAGAACGATGTGGCGCATTTCGCCGTTCAGGCCGGCGAACCGGCCAAGCTCGTTGAATATGCTGTCGCCCCACAGGAAATCGTCCGCTGTGCGGGGCAGCTTGTGGCGGTAAGGACAGAGCTTCAGCTGCTCCTGTGGACAGTGCGCGTCGAGGTACCGCGTGACGATTCCGTCCTGGAGGAGTCGTCCGAACGGGATGGAGTATCCGCCCGGCGTCCATGCGAACTGACGGGACAGCGCGAAATTCGTGGTGAGCAGAAGCGCCGCTCCGACGGCGAGCGCGGCGAGGCCGCAGACAAGTCCGCGCAGCGGAACGGCCGCGGGCAGCCAAATGCGAGCGATAAAGCCCGCGCCGAGCAGGGCGAGCAGCACCGCGAATGTGGCGCTGTGGGTGGCGGCGGAAAACGCGATCAGCAAAAACAAGCCGATCTTCTCCCAGCGGAGCAGCGCGGCCGGGCGAAACACGAGCAGGTGCAGAGCGAGCACCGCGAGCCCGGCGAAAATATCGGTGAGCAAAATGCTGGTCAGCCAGGGCAGCGTCGTCAGGACCGACAGGCCTGCGATGACCGCGGTCGTCCGCCACGGGCTCTTTGCGAGCCCGAACGCGCGCAGCGCAAGCGCCACGACCCAGACCGTCAGGATGGATTGAATCGCGACCGTCGGCCAGAAATTGAATCTTTCGCTCGCCGTCAGGAAGAGCCCGAAAGTGGTGGAGCGGCTCGGCACGAGATAGCCCTCGTACCAGCGCGCGATGTAGCCGCCGCTGTCGTATTGCAGCAGCGGAAACCCGCTCCACAGAGCGGGTAATATCAGCACGATGACGGCCGTCAGCGCGGCGACCACGCGCTCCGCAAAAAGAAAAGCCTGTGAGGGCGTCGCACGCGGCTTGGCGTCGGAACTCGCCGTTACGGAGGCCGGCAACATCGCGCAATCCATAAAGACGCGGGATGGTTCGACCGAGGCCCCCACCAGTTCCATTATAGGCCGCCTGGGTGGCGGCGCGGCAAGGGGTATTATGAGACCGTCACAGGCTGCTTATCCCCAAGAAAGGCTGGCTTTCTTCGGACAGCGTCAGCAACCGGCTTCTTGCGTGCGGCTAAAGCCCGCGCATGAACTCGGGCCGCAGGATGGGCGCGCCTCTGCGCGCCTGCGCGATGAACGCGAGCAGCCGCTCGCGGTCGTGGGGCAGGGTTCCCGCCAGGGGCAGGCAGTTCGAGGCGTGGTTGGAGCGGAACACGACGGGCCGCGGCGGATCGAGGCGGTGCAATAGGCGCTCCTGCTCGGCAAGGACGGCGTCGTCGTCCTGTTCCTCGAACGGCGTGCCGTCGCGCTCGAACCGGCTCACGAATTCCGCGACCTCGTCTTCGTTAAGCCGAAGCTGCAGGGTCGAGAGAAAGTCCGGCGGCGCTCGGTTGACCACCGCGGCGGGGGCGGCCAGAAACAGCCGCCGCCCCGGCTTCTCATGTTAGCGCAGGTCAGACGTCGCTTGCCCGGTTCTTCAGAATAGCAATCACCTTTTGTCCATCTTTAACAAAGCCATCTTCATTGAGCGTGTACTCTTGGATGGTGGTACCGAATGAGACGGTGTCGCTGACGTTGCCACCCATCACCCGCGCGACGTGCTCGGTAACCTCAACGACGACATCGGAGTGGCTGACGTATTGAGAATGGTTCTCCGCAAAATCGAACGAGAGGTCATTGCCGGCACGGTTTCGAACGATGATATCGCCGATAGTTGGCCGTTGCTCGGTCCGTCGATAGCCCCAGAACGGTCTGTTAGCGAGTTGCATGAAGCGAGCTTGAATAGCATCGTGAGCGAACACAGAATGCGCCGCCGCAAACTTGAATTTTTCGTACCCGACGCCAGCGTTTCGAACAACGAATGATATGAACGCAGCAGACCACGGTACATCGCTGCCGTCCGGGTATGTGCTGGCACCGTCGTAATCCTCGCCGATGCTTTCCCACATTTCGTGGACATAGCCGCGGTAAGGCTGGATCTCCTCGTTGCCGTGACCTTTGTCGAAACGAACCCATTCCCTGACGACACTTCGAAGCAGCGCCTCGATCTCCTTCGAGACCGGCGGACGCAAATATTTGCCGAACGCAACGCCCTCAACGCCATCGACTTGAACACGACGCCAACCCTCGACATCTGCAGGCCCTAAATCTACGACGGCCTGACCGATGGTCAGCTCTCTGATGATCGTGCCATCGGGTTTCTCTCGAAGATTCAATCCGTCGGTACTGACATATGCGTTAACCATCGCAAGGGCCAAACCCCCTCCGCCACCCAGCGATGCATCTTGATCATTTCTGCGGATGATTTGGCCCTCACCACTCGTGTCAAGGCGAAATGCGCCGAGTTCGTGGACCGGTCGATTAAGCACGTTGCGATCATAAGTCACTTCAGTTTCGGGGTGGGTATGATCCGGCGGAACCTGCCGCATAAACCAATTCGGTGAATTAAAGAACTCCTTGGTCCCAAGAAACAGACGGGACATAGATATCCAAGGGACCTGGATAAGGCCTTCGGCCAAAAGTCGCTTTAAAACGTGGCCGCTGCCATAGGCGCCCAGCCGAAAGCTCTCGCCGATTTCCGCTTTGACAGCCTTGAAATACGGGATGATAAATTGCTCCGTCTGGTTTTCGGAAAAATCAGCGTCGACAGCGAATAGGATGGTGCTTCCTTCCGGCTGGCCAATGAGCTTGGCAAATGCCCGGGCACTACTTGCATTCGCCTTTCCTTTTTCCTCGCCGAAATCGACGGGTAACCTATTTCGATCTTGAAATACGGGAAGAAGGTTAAAATATTCTCCGCAAAGAAACTTGGCCTCTTCAATGGAAATCGTTTTGTCACGCTCGCTCGACGCATAGTATCTGATAATGGTAGATACGCCTTTTGACTTCAGGAAGTCGCAGAAGGCGCGCTTTTCCGGGCGATTGAGTTTGACGTTCGTATCGGCCACAGACCAACCCACGTCGCTCTTAAAATCGTCTTCAAAGCTCATCATCGGTCTCCCGTGTGCCAATAGGGGCACAACCATGCTATCGTCCCAAAGGTTAGCGTCAACGAAATCATCATCCGAGGGTTGCGTTGCACAAACTTCAGTGCGCAACTGCGAATAGAGCTTTTTTCTAAATACCGGGAGCTAGGGTGCCAATTACCGCACCGCAACATCCGGGGGGTGCCGTGGGGGCAAGAATCGCTGCACACTCACGGTAATTTGTTGGCCGGGTGGCTAGGCTATAGCCCGCGCATGAACTCGGGCCGCAGGATGGGCGCGCCTCTGCGCGCCTGCGCGATGAACGCGAGCAGCCGCTCGCGGTCGTGCGGCAGGGTTCCCGCCAGGGGCAGGCAGTTCGAGGCGTGGTTGGAGCGAAACACGACGGGCCGCGGCGGATCGAGGCGGTGCAAGAGCCGCTCCTGCTCGGCAAGGACGCCGGCGTCGTCCTGTTCCTCGAACGGCGCGCCGTCGCGCTCGAACCGGCTCACGAATTCCGCGACCTCGTCTTCGTTAAGCCGAAGCTGCAGGGTCGAGAGAAAGTCCGGCGGCGCTCGGTTGACCACCGCGGCGGTGCCGTCGATGTGCTCGCGCCAGAGCCGCCGTCCGCCGATGCCGAGGACGACGGTGGCCGAAACGGCGATGCCCGCCTCGTGCGCGCGGTCGATCGCAGTCGCGATCGTGGCCGGCGTTGCGCCCTTGCGAATGCGGTTAAGGATGACGGCGGCGCCCGATTCGATGCCGACATAGACAAGCGACAATTTTTTCGCCCGCAGGTCGCGCAATTCGGCGACCGACTTATGCGTCAGGTTGATCGGCGTCGCGTAACAGGAGACGCGATCGAGCGCCGGAAACGTCGCTGCGAGCTTTTCGAGGATGGCGATCAGCGTGTCGGTGGGAAGCACCAACGCATCGCCGTCGGCGAGAAATATGCGCGAAGCGTCCGGCCATAGACGGGCCGATGTCTCGACGTCGGCGAAGACGTCGGGCAGCGGGCGCTCCCGAAACGTCTTCGTCTTGTACATCGAGCAGAACGTGCAGTGGTTGAACGAGCAGCCGATCGTCGCCTGAATGATCAGGTTGTGGCCCTCGCTGGGCGGGCGATAGAGCGGTTCATCGTAATGCAGAATCGGATAGGCTACCATGACGCTGTCGCCCGATTGAGCTATTCTTCCAGTATTCTGCACCAGGCCGCGATGCGCGCAACAAGAGCTTTTTGTGGCGCCGAGCGGTACGAACGTAGGCCTCGCGTCGTGATCAGGTTTTATTGATCTGGCTCAAACGGGCATCCGCCGTTTTTTGGTTGCCTCGTGCGTCTCGTTTCCGGTCTTGTCTCAGCTCGAAGGATCAATCTCGAAGGATCAATCGGGCTGGGGACTAAGCCAAGAGCCGGCGTTGCAGCCGGGCAGCACAGAGCCGACCAATTCGGCTCTCTTCCGATAACCGACGAAGGAGCTCCGCATGTACAGGGTCTACAGCGCACCGTCCGGGGGGCAGCAAGTTTCGCCCATGGAGAAAGAACGTCTTCTGTACAAAGAGGTCGGCACGATGGACGAAGCGATCAGCTGGGCCGCGCATATGAGCAAGACCGGCCACGCTGTCGTGTCGATTGAAAGCGATGACGGCACGCAGCTGACGGCAAGCGAGATCGCGAGCGCCTTGCGTCGGCACGCCGGCTGAGGGGACTTAGAGCGAACGCCATTCCGGCGGAACTGGAATTCGTTCTCGCCGTCTTTGAATTAACGCATATTTCTGCGGCGAAGCGGTTCTTGCTTCGCCGGAAAGTGCTCGCGCGCCCGCCATGGAAACTTCGCCACCATGGGGACGCATCAATGGTCCCCAAAATGGGGCGTGCGCGCTCGCGGCCATGATCAACGCGCCATTCCGTCGCGCGTGCGAGAAGAATGGGTGCACGCGTCACAGAAACATCTCGACCAGATCGATGGTGGAGCCGCGGCCGACCTGATCGACATTCTGCGCGAGCCACTGCTTCGCTGTTTCGCGTCCTTCCTGGCGCAGCCGGCTTAACAGCCCCCAATCCGGGTGCACTTGGGTCGCCGCGCCGAACTGCGCCATCACGCGATCATCGCCGATCAAGTGCATGAACATGCGGCGGTGCTTGTTCTCGTCGAGCTCGTGATCGTCGATCAGTTTGGTCGTGAACGCGACTGCGCGCATTTCACGCATCAGCGAGGAATTGAAGCTGATTTCATTGATCCTGTGCACCAGGTCCGCCGCGGTGCGCGGCAGCTCGCTGCGCATGATCGGACTGACCTGGACGATGACGATGTCTTTGGGTCCCTGCCGGTAGATGAGCGGGTAGAGCGCCGGATTACCCAAATAGCCGCCGTCCCAATAATATTCGCCGTCGATTTCCACGGCTTGGAAATAAGGCGGCAGACAGGCGGAAGCGAGCACGGCATCAACCGTAATGGAGGGCGTTTCAAACACCTTGATCTTGCCCGTGCGGACATTGGTGGCGTTGAGGAACAGGTGGATCGCATGCGGCGGTTCGTTCAGACGCTTGAAGTCGACGACCTTGAGCAGCAAGTCCTTGAGCGGGTTGAATTTGAGCGGATTCAGGAGATTCGGCGGAACGATATGCGTCACCGCATGGATCGCCGCGTGCGACGGATGATATTCGGGCGGCAGGCCGAACGCCTGCGCCAAGCGGTCGAAGGGCGACCAGGCGAGACCGAACAGCCGCTCCATTCGCGATACGGCACGCCAGAATTCCTCGAGCTTGTCGCGGGCGGCCTTGGGCCCGCCCATCATCATGCCGTAGGCGACGACGACGGCGTTCATCGCGCCGGCGCTCGTCGCGCTGATCGCATCGATCGACAGCCGGCCATCCTCCAGCAATTCATCGAGCACGCCCCAGACGAATGCGCCATGGGCGCCGCCGCCCTGCAGTGCGAGATTCACTTTTTTCGGCGAGGTCACGGTCCCTCCGCTCGCTTCAGTTCAAAATTCCGTGCAATGACCAATCCTGATGAGGGAACTGCGACACTAATCGATGCTCCAGCCAGGCGCCTGTCTGGCTGATCTAGATCAAATGCGACAACTGTTCGTAAGAGGAAATGCTCGTCTCTCGAAAGATATCGCGATGCGAAGCTTTCTGTCGGTGGCCCTCGGGGTCGTAGGATCACTGGGTTTCACGGCGTCGGCCCTGGCTCAGGCGCCGGTCGCCGTCGTCGAGGAGGTGACGGGTAAGCCCTCCGGCGTCGAGTTCATGGACTATGTCCTGCCCGGAAAGGTGATCAAGCTCGGGCCGAAGGACTCGATCGTGCTCGGATACATGAAATCATGCTGGCGTGAAACGATCACCGGCGGCGCCGTGCTGGTCGGCGCCGAGCAAAGCATGGTCCATGAGGGCGAGATCGAACGCGTCAAAGTCGATTGCGACGGGACCGGCCAGCACGTCGCCGATCAGGATACGCGAGAGAGCGCCGCCACAGTCTTTCGCGGCATGGTGAATTCGCGCGCGGCAACCTTGCCGCAGGTGACGATTTACGGCCTATCGCCGATCTTAGAAGTCAAAGGTCCTGGGAGGCTGGTGATCGAGCGCCTGGATAAAGAAGGCGAGCGGCGCGAATTGATGGTCGGGAAAAAATTGCTCCTACGCGACAGGTTCTACGATTTTGCCAAGGCTGGGGAAAGGTTGACCCCCGGCGCAAGTTACCTGGCGCGTCTCGGAGAGCAGGAGATCATCTTCAACGTCGATCCCGCGGCCAAGCCCGGTGCAACGCCGGTGATCGGCCGGCTCGTTCGTCTCGAATAACACTTATCCGGTCGCCACGCCGTATCGCGTATCAGCGGGCTGCGCAGGCGCGAAGCGCTTGCGGCCCTTGTGATTCGCCTCTGGTGTCCGGGATGGTGTTCGCATCGCCAGTTCTCGACATCGCTCACGGCCTCTCCATCGCCCCCGGTCCGGCTTTTCCATTCATTTCCTTCAATCTTTGCCGTCGCCGCTTGCACGGCTTGCATTGCTCGTATTAGTTGTCGTATTGTAATAATACGCGTTTAAATACACAGAGCTCGACGGCACGCGGGGAGGTGGCCCATGGCGCAGCTCAGGGTGCGGCTCGAATGGCTCACCGGCCTGAGGCGACCGATATTCCGTAATGTGCGCCTGATGGGCAGCTGGGACGGCGACGGGCGCTACTCCCATCAGTGGCGCACGGCCGCCATGCAGGAGTTCACCGCTCCCGACGGGTGTCCTGCCTGGCGCGCCGACATTTTGCTCGACGAAGCGCAGCGCGGGTGGACGTTCCACTGGGGCGTGGTTGTCGACTCCCCGCAACAGAACAATCTTTGGGGCATTCCGACCGAATCGGCCGATCCGAACGCGCGCACGCAGCACTGCAGCTTTGCGCTCCGCGACGCCGGGCAGGCCGAGCGCTATTGGCTCACCCATTGCCGGCGGCTGGGCGCCAACAAGCTGTGGCGCGAGGGAACGGAAAAACCGGCGCTGTGCTTTTCCGTGTGGGCGCCGAACGCCCAGCAGGTCGATGCCGTCATCGGCGAGCCGGTCTCCGGCTATATCTGGAGCGACGGCCGCGGGGTGAAGCACGCGTTCAAGCTTGCCAAGGGCGACGACGGCGTCTGGTCAAGCGATCCCGCCGATCCCGCGCTCGCCGATTTTTCCGGCTGGGATCACCAGCTCTACATGTTCCGCATCCGGAAGGACGATCACACCGAACAGCATCCCAGCATCGCCTATCGCACCGATCTCTACTCGCGGTGCCAAGTCGGGAGCGGGCGCAAGAAGCCTGAAGCCCCGCGGGAGGGCGAGCCGCCCTGGAATGGCACGCGTCAGGACCTGGACGGGACCAAAGGCTGCTCGGTCGTCATCGACCCGGAGACGGTGACGAAGAATCTCGACGACGAGAACTTCCCGCCGGCGCAGTGGGACAGCGAGGAGGAGTTCTGGGCGAACGAATATGATCCGCTGCGCCCGGTGCCGGACCGACACGAGGACCTCATCATCTACGAGATGCATGTCGGCGGCCTCGGCGCCGGCCTGCGCGACGCCAACGGCAACCCGCTCCCCGGCACGTTCAAAGACGCGGTCGCTTTGCTCGATCACTTGGTCGAGCTTGGCGTCAACGCGGTCGAACTGATGCCAATGTCGGAGGCGGAGGGGTGGACCTGGGGCTACGGCACGTCACACTATTTCGCGACCGAGTATTCCGGCGGAGGCCGCGACCAATTCAAGCATTTCGTGCGCGCGTGCCACCAGCGCGGCATCGCTGTGCTGCTCGACGTCGTCTACAACCATTTCGTCCACGACGCCGAGCGCGCGGAGTGGATGGTCGACACCAACACCCATCACAAGAACATCTACTACTGGTATCAGGGGCAAGAGTCCGACTGGCCGCATCCGGACGGCGGCTATCTCGACAACGGATCGACCGGCTGGTTGCCGAACTTTCGCAGCGAGTTCGTGCGGAAAATGTTCATCGGCAGCGCGGCGATGCTCCTGACCGAATTCCATCTCGACGGCTTCCGCGTCGATCTCACCCAGGCCTTTCATCGCGACAACGTCATCCACGCCAATGGCGCGCCCTGCGCCGACGGCAATCTCATGGGCGCCAAGTTTCTGCGCGAATGGGTGCGCACGCTGCGGCTGATCAAGCCATCGGTGATGCTGAGCGCCGAAGATCACACCGGCTGGTCCGCGATCACCCAGCCGCAGGAAACCGGCGGCATCGGCTTCGACGCCATCTGGTGGGCGGAGTGGTATCACCACGTAATCGGCGACTCGCAGAACGACTCGCATAATGCGCGCCTGCTTTATGTCGCGGGCTTCGGCGGCAATGACGTGCTGGCGATGTCCTATGTCGCCGGCGCGCTGCAAGCGACGCCCGGCCGCGTCATCTATCACGAATCCCACGACCAGGCGGGCAACGCTTCCTATCGCGTCGGGGATTACGAGGTCCATTCCGCGCGCACGATCCAGACCGCGGTCAACTGGAACCTCAACGGCAATCGCTATTGGGCCGAGGCGCGCTGCCGGGTCGTATGCGGCCTGACGCTGCTCGCCGCCGGCATCCCGATGTTTTTCATGGGCGAGGAGGTCGGGGCGAAGGAGCCGTATCGCTACAATGATTGGCTCGATCATCGCGAGGACTTTCAGGCGTTGCGGGCGACCACCGGCGCCAAGCTGTTCGCCTTCTATCGCGACATCATCCGCCTGCGCCGGCGCTACGCCGCGCTGAAATCGCCGCATGTCGAAGTGCTGCACGTCCATGACGCCAACCGCGTGCTCGCGTTCCGCCGTTGGCTCGGCGATGCGGAATTCGTCGTGCTTGCGAGCCTGAATAACGCCGCGTTCGCCGATGGCTACTGGCTCTCGCATCCCGCGCTGCGCGACGGCGCGTTTGTCGAGGTGCTCAACAGCGACGCCGACCTCTATGGCGGGCTCGGCGTGACCAACGGCGGAACCCTGACGTCGCACGGCGGCGCCTTCAATGCGCGACTGCCCGCGAACGGCATAGCCGTCTTCCAGCGCGTCTGAGCACGGAGCCGACGATGATTCATCAATTCATCTTCGCCGGCCCGAGGCCAGGCCTCGCCGACGACGCCTTCACGAGCTACTGGATCAATTTTCATGCCGTGGATTACGCAGCAAAGATTCCGCAGATAACGCAGTACCTCGTCGCCGCGCGTCTGCCGGTGAAAACCGCGCGGGACGTCCCGTGGTTCTATCAGGGCGTCGCCGAGATTTGGCTCGCCGACGAGGCGGCGCAGCTTGCGTCGCTGCAGTCGCCCGAATTTCTGCAAGGCGCGCGGCTCGACGAACCGCGCTGGGCGGCGTTCTGGCGCACGCTGGTGCTCGACACCAGTCCGCACGTATTCAAGGACGGCGGCGGGCAATCGCCGCCGGAATACGCCAAGCTTTACGTGCTCCTGAAACGACGGCCGGAGCTTGCGCTCGCAGCATTCCGGCAAAAGTTGATCGATGACCGCGCCGGAATCGCGGCGCGGTTCGGACTCAACCACCATCGGGTCGGCTTTTCGCGCGACCCGCTCTACGGATTCGGCGAGCCTCCCTTCGATGCGGTCGAGCTTCTGGCGGTGCGCGACCTCACGCTGCTCGAGACGCTGCTCGCCGACCGCAGCTTTTCCGGATCGCTCACGGCGCGACCCTATGTGCACGAGACCTACGCCTACAATTTCGTCGCGCGCGAGCACTGGATCATTCCACCGGGCGGGCGGTGACGCGCGCGAAAGGGAGGAAAACGCGATGCTGTTCTATGTGCAGATGCGGTGGAACTATCAGGGGCGGATTTCGCAAGACCAGCTCTGGGATCTCGAAGCGCTCGAAGGCGTGCACGGCGTGGAAGGCATTCGTGCGGGCTTCGTGCAACTCTACAAGGTGGTCTCGCAGCACCGGATCATCGCGATCGTCAACGCCGATACCTTGGAAAACCTCGATCGCAATTCCATGGGCTGGCTGCCCATGCGGGAATTCCTCGAGTTCGAGCAGGTGTGGGCGCTGCGCGCCTACGAGGGCTTCCTCGAAGACGTGAAGGCGAAGTTTCCCCCGCGCGAACAGCTCGCGGCGCTGCCGGCGAGCCCGCAACCGTCCAATCCCGCCGATACGCGCGAAATCGCCACGAGCTGGTTCAGGAACCTCGAACAAGGCAAGTTCGACGATGCCCTCAAGCTCGTCGATCCGGACGTGGTGTGGGACAACATCCCGCCGGTGCCCGGCGTGAGCGACCTTGCGCCGTGGCTCGGCTCCTATCGCGGCTTGCCGGCGGTCCTGCGCAGCTTCGACGTTTGGTCAGCGCATTCCCGCATGCTGGCCTTCAGGCCTTTGGGCGAGCCGATGATCGACGGCGACCGCGCGATGTGCGTCGTGCACGAGCACGCGCAGTGCATCGCCAACCAGAACGAATACGATCTTTACGTCGCAACCTTCCTGCGCGTGCGCAACCGGCTGATTGTCGAGTGGCGGGTGTTCTGGGACATCTCCCCGCTTGTCCGCGCCTATCGCAATCTTTGACGGGACGGCCATGAACGCGCGCCGCACCGATCCCGCCGCCGACCTCGTTCAAGCCGTTCGCCTCGGCTCGGTGGCTGCGACACGCCGGGCGCTCGCTGCCAAGTCGAATCCAAATAGGCTCGATCCGGCCACCGGCTTGACACCGCTAATGTTCGCCGCGGGTGCGGGAGCGCTGGACATCGTGCGCCTCCTGTTCGAGGCGGGCGCTCTTGTCAATGTCATCGACCGCGACGCGGGCGCGTCGGCGCTTCACAAAGCGTGCCAGGGCGGGCATCTCGAGGTCGTCAAGCTGCTGATCGAGGCGGGCGCGCATATCGATCTGCAAGCGACGACAACGGGGCACACGCCGCTGGTCGAAGCGATCTGGTTCAAGTCCGACGACATCGTCGCCTATCTCATCGACCGCAACGCGCGGATCGAACTGAACACTTACTACGGCTTCACCATCGACGATCACATCAACTACGCGGTCACGGTCAGCCAGGGACAGGAGGATCAGCGCAAGCTCGCCCGCATCAAGGAGCTGGTCGCGCAAAGGCGCGCACGGGACGCGCGGGCGCGCAACGCCGCGACTCTGATCACCGCAGTGCAGAACAAAAGCCTGGACGATCTGACCGGCGCCCTACGGGCGGGTGCGAAAACCGAAGAGCGCTATCCCATCGTCGGAAGCTTCGACGACGGTCATACGCCGCTGCTTGTGGCGGCGCGCAACGGCGAAACCGAGATGGTGCGTGCGCTTGTTCAGGCTGGCGCCGACGTGAATGCGGTCGAACCGGTGTTCGGCGCCGTCCCGTTGCACAAGGCGACCTATAACGGCCATCTCGACATCACCCGCCTGCTCGCCGCAGCGCTTGGCGTGAACCTTGATTATCAGGGACCGTCGAACGGCTACACCCCCCTTGCCGACGCGCTTTGGCACGGTTTTGCCGAATGTGCGGCAGCGTTGATCGACGCCGGCGCCCGCACCGACATTGTTGGATATGACGGCAAGCGCGCACTTGATCTCGCCGTGGAAAAGCTCGGCGCCGACCACCCGTTGACGCAAAGGCTGCGCTCGGCGTCGCAGCCGGGAGCCTGATCTCGGGAGTTCTTCAAGACCCCGTCGCGCGCGGCAGCGGTCTGCTGCAACGAGCTCGCGCCTTTGCTCGCGCCAGCCGAAAAAACGTACGGTTATCACGCAGAGTTGTGCTGACCAGAAATACACGTTTTGAGAGTATAAGCCGAACGACGCACGCGGCGTCCATGTGCGGCTCGATCCTTAGGGGAGGTGGTGAGATGAACGATGCATCCCCGAACAGGCCTTCCCGGAAATTCTACACCCAGGCCACGTCGCTCTTGGGCATCGTGACCGAGGTCGAACCCGATGCGGACAATCCGGGCTTCGTGGTCCGCTGCCGCAGCGGCGACGAGTTTCGCATCCGCGTCAGCGTCGAGACATGGTTCACCGTGCTCAGAAACACGGATGACCTCGATCGCGACCGCGTGCCCAATCCGCAGGATTTCGACGGCGGCAAACCCTCCGACCGGCTGCGCAAATATGTTCGTGACGGCGATCTGCTCGCGGTCGAGGGCGTCGTGATCGATCACGGCGGCGAGACGCATTTCGAAGGACGCAAGGTGACGCTGCTCGCAATTCAGCCCGGCCGTTTCCTGTTCGAGGATACCCATTGGTGGCTGACGCAGATCGCCTGCTTCGCCGACGAGTGGCTCGATGATCTGTTCTCCGACCGGCGCAGTTACCAATGGGACGACTTCGCTCAATTCTATCGCTCGAACCTGAATATCTTAGGCCAGCCGACCGACGAAAACTTGCAGGAATGCGCGACGCTGTCGCGCCTGATCTACGGACTCTCGTCCTGCTATCTCCTGACCGGCGGCGACCGTTATCTCCTCGCGGCGCGCGCGGGCGTAAGGTATCAGCGCGAAACCTTCCGCAGCCTGAGCCATGACGGCCGCTACTGCTTCTGGCAATTCGGCAAGCGCAAGCGCGACCGCGGCGCTACGCTGATCTTTCCATCCGAAAACGCGGACGACCGCGGCACGATCGCGCTCTACGAGCAAATCTACGCGTTGGCGGGGCTGTGCCAATACTACCGCATCACGCAGGAATGGGAGGTGCTGGAGGACATTCGGCGCACGATCCGCGCGTTCCAGGACTTCTTCCGCGACGAGCCGCGCTATGGCTACACCGGCAAGGGCGGCTACTTCTCGCACATCGATTACGCGACGCTGCGCCCCGATGTCGACAGCCTCGGCGAGAACAAGCTGCGCAAGAACTGGAATTCGATCGGCGACCACATCCCGGCCTATCTCGTCAATCTGATCCTGGCGCTCGACCCGCTGCCGCGCGGCGGCGAGGACCATGACGCCGCCGAGGAGCTGCTGACGACTTGCCGCGCGATTCTGATGGAAACGTCCAAGCTGATCGTCACCAAGTTTCCCGACCACGACAGCAGGTTCGTCAACGAACGGTTCCATGCCGACTGGACGGTCGATCACGACTGGGGATGGCAGAAGAATCGCGCGATCGTCGGTCACAATCTGAAAATCGCGTGGAACATGACCCGCGTCGCCCATTATTACCGCAGTCGCGCCGCGCATCTGCGCGAACGCGGGGATGCCGACGGCGCGGGCGAATTAGAGGCTTTCGCCAGCGAGCTTGAGGGGTTCGCGCGCAAACTCGCCGACGATATGGCAATCGCCGGCATCGACCAGGTGCGCGGCGGCTGCTTCGATGCAGTCGAGCGAAGGCCGCGCGACGGACTGCCGATCGAATTCGCCTGGAGCAACACCAAGGATTTCTGGCAGCAGGAGCAGGCGATCCTCGCCTATCTCATCGTCCACGGCTTCAGCGGCGACCCCACGCATCTGCAGCTTGCCCGCGAGATGATGGCGTTCTGGAATCTGTATTTCCTCGATCATGACAATCGCGGCGTCTTCTTCCGCGTCACCGCCGACGGCATTCCGATCATCCAGGGCAACTATTCGCAAAAGGCGGGCCACGCGGTGGCGGGCTATCACAGTTTCGAACTCAACTATCTCGCCCACACCTATATCTGCACCTATGTGCAGCCCAAGGCGAAGCCGCAGACAATGACCGGCGAAGCCGCCTTCCCCACCACCGACCACAATTTCTGCCTGTTCTTCCAACCCGACAAGGACGCGCGTCACCTAACGCTGAACGTGTTGCCCGATTTTATGCCGCCCGGCGCCGTCGAGGTCACCAGCATCAGGGTGAATGGCGTGCCGCGTGCGAGCTTCAATCCTGAGAATTTCCAGATTGAGCTCGCTCGCGAGGAGCTCGGGTCGGAGATCGTCGTCGAGTTCTGCCCGAAGGGAACGCGGCCATGAGCTCGCACCTGAAGGCGCCGCGCATCGACGGCGCCAAGATCGGCGTCGTGCTCGAGAACAAGTTCATTCCCGAAGAGATCGCGGCTTACCTTTCCGGTTTTCCGTTGCTCGGAGCCGAAGTCGAACCGATCTCCCGCCTCTGGTACGGCGATTACAAGCCGGCAGTGACGACCTTCTATAGCGACGTCGATCCCTCCGACGATCCGGTTTGGGCCTCGCCACAGAAGATCGATGTCAGGCGCGATATTTCGCAGGTGCGCCCCGCCGATTTGGACGCCGTCATCATGGCGGCGAATTACACGAGCGTGCGGCTGCGCTATCCCGGCGAATTGCCGGACGAGTTGGCGCAGTTCGACGCGTGGGAGCACGTGCAGTCTGCGCCGGTCGTGCGCTTCTTCGCCGAAGCGATGCAGCACACGCGGCTGGTGAAGGGTCTGCTCTGTCACGGCCTGTGGGTGCTGACGCCGAACCCGAAACTGTTGCGCGGTCGCAAGGTGATCTGCCACTCGGTGGTAATGGCCGACATCATCAATTGTGGTGCGCAGATCGTCGTTTCGCCCGAACGCGTCGTCACCGATGACGACCTCGTCACCGGCTTCAGCAAGCATGAGGTGTTGCCCTTTATTGCGGCGATCGCAACGCGGGTCAGCGCGCTGAAAACAGCCACGCGAACCGGCGAACTCGTACCCCTCAATCCTTATTCGTAACCGGTGGCCTGTTGCGGCGACGGGTGCACCGGCACGGATATCGCTATCGATCGGGAGGCAATTGCGATGCGGAAGATTTTGCTCGTGCTGTCGGAGTGGGGCTACTGGGGCGAGGAACTGATCGGCCCATTGGAGGTGTTCGACGAGAAGGGTTACGAGTCCATCTTCTGCACACCGACCGGACGGCGGCCGCGCGCGCTTCCGCCCAGCATGAGCGCCGGCTTCGTCGACCCACCGCTCGGCCGCTCCGTGACCTCGGCGGAGATGGCCGAGAAGGTGCGCGCGATCGATAATCCCAATAATCAGCGGCTCGACAATCCTATCAACCTGTCCGCCTGGTTTCCGCAGCGGCCCTATTGGAGCGGCGCCGACGACAACGGCACGATGGACCATGGAAGCCCGGTCCTGCGGCAATGGGAGGAATACTACCGCAAGCGCAGCGCGGCCCAGGACGAGGCCAACCGGTTCGATGCGATCGTGCTGGTCGGCGGCAGCGGCCCGATGATCGACATGGTCAACAATTATCGCGTCCACGACCTCATTCTCGGCTTTCTCGATCGCGGCAAGCCGATCGCGGCCGAGTGCTACGGGGTCGCCTGCCTCGCCCAGGCGCGCGACTACAGCATCCGCAGGAGCATCATCTGGGGCAAGCACGTCACCGGGCATGCGATCGAATACGACTATCGCAACAACACCGGCGTGCTTAATCCCGGTACCGGCGAGATCCTGAACAATCAGCACAACGAGTTCGTCAATTTCGGCCCGCCGTTCTACACGCTCGAATACATGCTGCGCGACGCAACCGGTCCCGACGGTCAGTTTCACGGTAATGTCGGCCGCGAGACCTCGGTGATCGTCGACTATCCGTTCATTACCGGCCGTTCGACCCCCGATTCCTACATGACCGGACGCATGGTCGTGGAGGTGATCGAAAACGGGCTCAGGCGATACGGCTGGTAGGCGGAGCCGTAGCGATGCGGAACGACAATACCGGCCGCTTCGCCTTCTTCCGGCAGCTCCTGGCTGACGGCGTCACCTGCATGTTCGGCAATCCCGGCAGCTCGGAAGAGAATCTGCTGGACGCGCTGCAAAGCCTCGAGTTCAAGGAGTTTCGTTACTACCTCGCTTTGCAGGAAGGCGCGGCCGTCGCGATCGCCGACGCGTTTGCGCGCGCATCGCCCGCCGGCGCGAAAAACGGCGACGCCTTTGCGTGGCGAAGGCCGGCGCTGGTGCAATTGCACAGCTATGCCGGTCTCGCGAACGGCCTCGGCATGATGTACTACGCGCGCCGCGGCTACACGCCGATGGTGGTGATCGCGGGCGAGGCGGGGCTGCGCTACGAAGCGTTGGACGGACAGATGGCGGCCGACCTTGCGGCGATCGCGCGGCCGTTCGTGAAATCCGACGCCAACGGCCCGTGCGCGTGGCGCGTCGTCGATCCCGGCTCGCTGCTGCGTCTGTTGCGCCGTGCGATCAAGACCGCGGCGACGCCGCCGATGGGCCCGGTCTTTCTCGCCTTGCCCATGGACGTGCTCGACCAGCCGAATGCCGAGCCGATCGGCCGCTCGTTTCCGGTTCTCACGACCGTTGTTCCCGAACAGACGCTCATCACCGAGGCGGCGCGCCTCTTGCGCTCCGCCGCGCGTCCCCTGATCCTGATGGGCGACGGCATCGCCGCGGCGGGCGCGCAGGCCGAGCTTACCGAAGTCGCCGACTTTGTCGGCGCCGTGGTGTGGGGCGGCAACTGTTCCGAAGTGAACATGCGCGCCTCGCACCCGCTGTTCGGCGGCTATCTCGGGCACATGTTCGGCGCGGACAGCTTGCCGATCATCTCCGCCGCCGATGTCGTGCTCATCTGCGGCACCACCGTGCTGCCGGAGGTTTTTCCCGCGCTCGACGGCGTGTTCGCCGCGGACGCCAAAGTGATCCATTTCGATTTGAATACGACCGAGATCGCCAAGAATTTCCCGCTCACCATCGGCGCGCTGGCGGAGCCGAAGGCGACGCTCGCAGGCCTCGCCGCGGCTCTGCGCGAAACCATGACCGCGGCGGAGAGTGCGCGCGCAGGCGAGCGGCGCAAGCGGCGCGAAGCGGACAAGACGGCGCGCCGCCGCGCCGAGTTGGATAGGGATGCGCGTATGCGCGATCGCATGCCGATGCGGCCGGCGCGCTTCATGGCGGACTTGGCAGAGCGTCTTGCCGGGCTCGACCAACCGGCGCTCATCTTCGACGAGGCGCTGACGAGCGCGCCCGACCTGTTGCGCTACCTGCCGCAGGACGAGCCGGGGACCTGGTTCCAGACGCGCGTCGGCATGCTGGGCACGGGGCTGCCGGGCACGGTCGGCCTGAAGCTTGCCCATCCCGACCGCACCGTGTTCGGATTTGCCGGCGACGGCGGCGCGATCAGCACGATCCAGGCGCTGGCGACCGCCGCGCGCTATGGCATCGGCGCCAAGTTCGTCGTCTGCAATAACAAGAGCTACCGCATCCTCAAATACAATCTGCAACAATATTGGCGCGACCGGGCCGAGGCGGGAGAGCAGTCTGCCTCGCCGAACCAGGCCTTTCCCGACAGCTTCGATCTTACGCCGCCCGACCTGCGGTTCGATACGCTCGCGCAAGGGCAGGGGGTGGACGCGGTCCGCGTCGAGCGCCCCGACGACATCGCGCCCGCGCTCGACCGCGCGCTCGGCGACGACAAGCCGTTCCTGATCGATCTGGTGCTGAGCGCCGAACTTTGACGACGTTTCGTGCTTTCCTAGAGCAGGATGAATTAACGTGGAATCAACCGATCTCCTGCCGTCATCGCCCGCTTGAAAGCGGGCGATCCAGTAAACACAAACGCTCCCTGCGATTATTGGATGTCCCGCCTCCGCGGGGCATGACAATGAGGATGAAGGTAAACGGCCCAAGCCGAAATCAGCACGCTCTAACGGAAGCCATAGTTTCCGTCACGTGACGCGTGGTAGTTCTGCAGCGCCGGAACTCGCCGGTTTGCTGAGGACTGACCATGGCGACGGATGACGTGGCGCGAGGCGACGTTCAGACGCCGTCTCCCGGCAACGCGGCCGAGGTGCTGGCGGCCTTCACGCGCCTCGGGCTCATTTCGTTCGGGGGGCCGATCGCGCATCTCGGCTATTTCCGCGAGGAGTTCGTGGCGCGCCGGCAATGGCTGGACGACCATACTTACGCCGACCTCGTCGCGCTCTGCCAGTTCCTGCCCGGACCCGCCTCCAGCCAGGTCGGCATTTCGATCGGGTTGTTTCGCGCGGGCTACCTTGGCGCATTCGCGGCGTGGCTCGGCTTCACGCTGCCGTCCGCGATCGCGCTCGTGCTGTTCGCCTATGGCGTCAGCGCCTTGGGGGATTTATCCGGCGTCGGCTGGATTCACGGACTGAAAGTGGCGGCGGTGGCGGTGGTGGCGCAGGCCGTGCTCGGGATGATGCGCACGCTCGCGCCGGACCGCGAACGCGCGACCCTTGCGGTCGCAGCCGCGGCGATCGTGCTGCTCGTGCCGACCGCGTGGGGACAGATCGGCGCGATCGTATTGGGCGGGCTCATCGGGGTGTGGCGATTGCGCGCGGACGCGCCGGTCAATCAGGTGTCGCTGCCGTTGAATGTGGGCTATGCGGCGGGCGCGACGTTCCTGGTGTTATTTTTCGTGCTGCTGGTCGGCTTGCCGGTCCTCGCCGCGGCGACGCAGGCGCAAAGCGTCAAACTGTTCGATGCGTTCTACCGGGCGGGCTCGCTGGTGTTCGGCGGCGGCCATGTCGTGTTGCCGCTGTTGCAGGCTTCCGTCGTGCCGCCGGGCTGGGTGAGCAACGACACGTTCCTTGCGGGCTACGGCGCGGCGCAGGCGGTGCCGGGACCCTTGTTCACCTTCGCCGCCTATCTCGGCGCGGTGATGGGTCCGCAACCGAACGGCTGGGCGGGGGCGGCGCTGTGCCTGGTCGCGACCTTCCTGCCGTCGTTCCTGCTGTTGTTCGGGGCGCTGCCGTTCTGGGGAGAACTTCGCCGGCGGCCGGCGGCGCAAGCGGCGTTGCGCGGCGTGAACGCCGCCGTCGTCGGCCTGCTGCTCGCCGCGCTTTACAATCCGGTGTGGACGGCCGGCATTCTCAATGCGAGTGACTTCGCGCTCGCGACCGCCGCCTTCCTGCTGCTGTACATGTGGCAAACGCCGCCTTGGCTGGTGGTCCTGCTGTGCGCGATGGGCGGAGCGGTCCTGGCGGGCGTTTGAAAATTGCCGCGAGGGAAGCCGTCACGCTGCGGAAAGCTTGTCCGTTGGAGCGAAGCGTCTCACGAGACGGAACAACCATGAAAGACGCGCACGAGAAGCTGAAATCCGGCGCTCCGGTATTGACTGCAATATCGACTTCGGCGGCTGCGGCCGTAACCCCGTCGGCCGCTGCCGAGCCGGTCACCGCCATCGACATTCTGCTTGAACCGGATGCGACGATGTGTGCGCGCGCGATCGCCGCAAACCGGCGGCTGCGCGAGAACTACCCGCAAGGCTTTCCGCTCGACGCGACGCATCAGCCGCACGTCACGATCTTGCACCGCTTCGTCAGGACGAGGGACCTCGACAAGGTCCATGCGGCCGTCAGCGAGGTCCTCGCCAAGGAAAACCCCCTCGACCGGAAGCTGAAGGCCTACAAGTTCTACTACGGTTTATGGGAAGGCCTCGGCATTGCCGGGATCGCCATCGAACCGACGGACGATCTCATTAGGCTCCAGCAGAGAATGATCGAAGCCGTCGCGCCGTTCACCGTCGAGGCGGGGAGTGCGGCCGCGTTCGTCACCACGCCGGAAGAGCCCGAAATCAACCAAGCGACGATCGACTATGTTGCGACTTTCGTCCCCGCGCAGGTCGGCAAGGACTTCAGCCCGCACGTGACCATCGGCCTCGCTCACGAAGATTTTTTAAAGACGATGCTCGACGAGAGGTTTGAGGATTTCACCTTCTCCGCGGTTGGGTTGGCCGTCTACCAGCTCGGTAATTTCGGAACGGCGCGGAGGAAGCTCAGGGGTTGGGAATTGAAGCGTTGAGGCACCGAGGTGTTCTCGTGGCGCGTCGAAGCCGAACGCTGGGTGGGTACTAAATTGGACGCGCTTCCACGCGCGCGGAAGACATGCGCATGGTGCGGGTGGCGCTTACATACTTGCCGGTCCAATCGCGGAAACCTCGCCATAATATTTGCTCAAGGCCTGATCGTTCCGCAGCGGCTCGGGTCGATACGGCTGCGTCACGCCAAGTTTTCGGATGGCGGGACACTCAATTCTCTGAAGAACGGTGGGATGGCATAAAGAGAGCGAAATACCCTGCCGCGCCTGCTCATTCCATGACCGCCGCCAACGCGCCGGAAACCAGGCGGGATATAGATCGAGAACGCTGCAAATCTCGCAGTGCTGCATGCCTGCCGGGTCGGGAAACAAATTGAGCTTGCTCGTGTCGATGATGACCGGGTCCGGAATCTGCGTCGCCTGCTCCACCATCCATTGCAGCGCGATGTCGGACAGACGCGATTCGGTTTCCGGGTAACTGCCGCCGATGTCCGAGTGATTGCCCGGAAACCAGAGCTGCACCAGCCAGTCGTCGGGCGCATCCTCCATATCGGCCTTCCGGCCCCATCCCACTCTTGCAAAGCTCGCTCGCCTTTCGTCGATGGCCTGAGCGTGCCGGGCGTACCGCACGCGTCTGTCGAGGAACCGGTCGTAATGTTTGAAACGCCACGCCGACCAGTGGCGCCTGACCATGCCCTTTTCCGGGAAATCGCGGATGACCTTCACACGGGCGTTGTAGCTGTAGATCGCGATGATCACGGCAAAGACGACCAGCGCGAAGATCGCAGAAATCAGGAACGGCAGACCGAACAGGAAGCTCAGCAACAATCCCGCCAGCGCCGACCCGGCCAGGACGCCAAGAACCGCCAGCGCGATGATCCCGGCCTTCTTGACGCCGGTCGATCCCAGCGCGGCCACGGTATCGAACACGCCGATAAAATAGGGAACGACGTCGCCGCGCTGGTTTTTCAGCGGATCGTCTTCGGTATTATATTTGATGCGGAAACGGCGGGCCTGCTCTTCCCGCTCGTCTTCGAACTTTTCGCGGGGATGACCGGCGCCGTGCTCGTACACGGTGTGAACCGCTTCGTCTGCGATGGCGCGGAGCGCTTTTCCGTGACGCGGGATCGGATCGCCGTCCGCGTCCTTGACCGGTACGCCGCACAAGTTCATGACGCCCCCGACGCTCCGAACCGTGTAGGCGCCCCGGCTGAAGCCAAAGAGATAAATGCGGTCGCCCGGTTCATAGAAACGCAGGATCGCCTCGTAGCAGTCCGCGACATTACGGGTGAACCCGGTGCCGAAACCCGAGCTGAGCAGCTTGCGGATCGACGTGACGGGGTGCGACCAGAACGGGCCGCTCTGCTCCCCCGAACCGAGCCCCGGATCGTAGAAAGGCGTCTACCGTCCCTGATCCGACCACAATAACGGTCTTTCGGGCGCTGCGCTTTTGCGAAGTCACTCGTTCCGGAGGCGCGGACTGTCCTGCTCTTCGGGCCGCCGCTGTCGGCATGGTGCGGGTCGTCGGAATCGAACCGACACTCCGTGCAGAAGACGATTTCGAGCTTGGCAATTGGCGCTATCGTATTCCTATCCGGCGGCACGATAAAGTGCGCTATCAGCCTGTCAGCTCTGGCATTTCAGCCGTCGCGGCCAAATCCGTTCCTAGCCGGACCCGCGAGGAAACCGGCTGCCCGGTGGCTCCTAGTTGGCTCCTGGCATCCCGGGTAGGAATGGAGCCCCCCGATGCCTAAGGTTAAGCTTACGAAGACCGCCGTTGAGGCCGCTCACGCTGTGTACCTCGCGGTGCTCTGCACGCTTCGATGACCGAGGTAGACCGCATCGCCGATTTTTTTTCGCCACGTCATCGGCGTAGGTAACCCCCGCATGACGGGGGTCCGCAGCACCATCAGGCCAGTGAACACACAAATGCACGACGCCACGCGTTCGACGAGCTCACCGCATCGGAATTCGTGCGCACTTCACGCCGTCGACAACACCGACTGGTTGAAAACCGCCGCAATCATCTTGGTCGCGGTTGACCACTTCGGCCATTTCTTCATGGAAGACGATAAGTGGTGGAGCGTTTTTGGACGCCCAGCGGCTCCGACGTTCTTCTTCCTTATGGGCTACGCACAGACCCGGACCGTCCCGCTCCACTGGATCTGGCTCGGCGTCATTCTGACCCTGCTCAACAGCTGGAACGCCGACTGGACCTGGGTGACACCGAACATTCTATTGAGTCTCGCGCTCGTCCGCTTTGCCCGTCCCTATGTGCAAATTCTTGTGCATCGTTACGGCTGGTTCGCTTTCGCCCTCCTCGTCTGCACGCTTATCGCGGTGCTGCCGATCGCGGGGAAGATCGTCGATTACGGCGCGGAAGGATGGCTGTGGGCGCTGTTCGGCTTATACCAGCGCATGTATGTCGACGGCAGATCAGTCGCCGACGCCGACGGCGCAGCCCAAACCTCACCACCGCCTGGGCACGGGGTAACAGGGAACTTGGGCCTAATGCGCCTGCTGGCCTGCATTGTCGCCGCGGTCGTCTACGTCTGGCAAGAACAAGGGGAATACTCGTTTCCTCAGGTCCATTTCGCCGCCTTCATTCTCGGCGTCTGCATTCTGTCCCTTGGCCTGTTTCTGTTCCGGCGCGGGCCGAGCCGCATCCAACCGCCAGAGCCCATGGCCGGCGCCCTGCGCTTCATCGGCCGGCACACTCTGGAAATCTATGCCATCCAGCTTGCCGGCTTCGAACTCATTATAAAGTTGATGCCCGATCTCGCACCCTGACCCAACACCGAACCAGATTGCATACCGCCACGCAACACGGGAAACCCCGATCGGTGGCTGGGCGTGCCAGCCAACCGGATTCCCGCGAGGGACAGGCCGGGCTGCTTGGGGTGCGAAGGGGTCCGTAAGACCGATCCCACAGCCGGCGACCTCTGCAGGAGCGGTTTGCGTTCCTGGGATAGGGCTTCGGACGGTACTATTCGCCGAAGACGGGGCGTGCCCATCTATGCCCGCAACCGTCGGAGGCGAGCGTGAAGCGGGTGATCGGTAAAATCCGACACGCGACTGCACGGAATGTGCTGCGGCTGAGTGCCGAGGAGATGGTGACGGGGCAAACGCCGCTGCCTCACACCGGATGCTACGCCTGAGCGGGCCTATCGGGATTTTCGAGACAGATTGTAAAAGTCGCGAGTTAGGAATGGCTGAAACTAAATTAGGCGAGGGCGAGACCCCCCATTCTGCCGGGCGCTGGGCGTTTTTGATTGGAGCCGGCACCTTCGCTACCACCCTGGCCCAATCGTCCGACTTGGCGCTGCCGCTGCGCAATCTGCTAACAGAGGAGTTGAAGGAACCGTTGCGTGCGACATCGCTGTTTTTCGCGATCGTTGCTGTTCCCTGGTATTTCAAAATAGTGGTCGGCCTCCTCTCAGACAGCATTCCGCTCTTCGGCACAAGGCGGCGCCACTATCTTCTCGTGAGCGCCACCCTTGCCGGAGGGCTTTGGCTTTCGGCGGGATACATCCCGCGCTCTTATCTTTCGTTGTTAGCAACTTTTTTCGCAATGGAGGCAATGCTTGTTGTTGGCAGCACAATAGTCGGCGGGCTGCTCGTCGAGGCTGGACAACGGCTCGGAGCCGCCGGTCAACTGGTCGCGGCTCGCATCTTCGTCGAAACGACTTGCACCATAATCGCGGGACCCGTCGCTGGGGCCCTTGCCGGAGTGCCGTTTTCTATGGCCGCTGTGGTCGGCGGACTCATCGCCTTTTCAATGGCTCCCATAGTGTTCATCTTGCTCAAAGAACCCGCCACCGCGACGTATGAGGTTTCGGCCATCGCCGATGTCTATCGCGAGCTGCGCGGAATCCTTGGTTCGCGTGCACTTTGGGTGGCGGCCGTATTTCTGCTCATCGCCGCCGTGCCGCAAGCTTTTCCTACCGTACTGTGGGACTATCAGAAGCACGTGCTTAAGTTTGATGACATGACGATTGGATATCTTCTTGCCGCGGAAGGAGCTGGCGGCGTTTTGGCGTCAATTGTTTACCGCTGGGTCTATGCGCGACTGCGACTTCGTTATCTTCTGGCGATCGGGATCCTCTGTAGCGCTTTGGGCTCAATTGGCTTCCTTTTCTATCGATCGGTTCCGACCGCTATTGCCATCGACACCGCTAATGGATTTCTGACGACGCTGTGGGTATTGGCAATGATGGAAACCGCGGTCTGGGTTACGCCGAGACGAGCCGCTGCGGCGGGTTTCGCATTGCTCATGAGTGCAGTGAACGTCGGCGCCGCAATCGGCGACGTCTTGGCCTCGAGCTTAGTTGACGGGCGTGTGGTCGGCTTCGTCGGCATCGTGGTGCTTTATTCCGGCGCCACGGTGGTTATCTTGGCTATTGTGCCGCTTCTGCCCGGGGCGTTCTTCACCCGCCGCGGCGGCTGAGCCCCGTTGGCATCCCTGACACTAAGGAGCTCGACGGTTTCCTGCAGTTTCACAGCTTCGAGAACATAATGCTGAAGGTGAAGCGAACCCACATCCACGACGGCCGCGCCGTCACCTTCGTGGCTCCGCTGTATTTGATTTAGTTTGG